>NZ_JAMYVL010000004.1:0-354684 GCF_040323955.1 Mesorhizobium sp. M0018
ACGTTCCCCTGGTCTCGATTTCCTTCGACCAGCGCCGGCCCATGCCGCCCGTCAATTGGGTTGGAACCGTGCATCATGGCCTACCCCGCGATCTTCTGCCATTTCACCCGAACACCTCCGGCTATCTTGCGTTTCTCGGTCGCATCTCGCCGGAAAAGGGGCCGGAAGCGGCCATACAAATAGCAGCGCGGGCCGGGTTTCCCCTGAAGATCGCCGCCAAAATCGACAAGGTGGACCAGTCGTTCTGGAAGGAAAGGGTCGAGCCGCAAGTGCTGCGGCATTCGAACGTGGAGTTCATTGGCGAGATCGATGAGCGGCAAAAGGCGGATTTTCTGGGCAATGCGAAAGCGCTTTTGTTTCCGATCGACTGGCCGGAACCCTTCGGTCTCGTAACGATCGAAGCAATGGCCTGCGGTACGCCGGTGGTTGCGTTCCGGCGTGGCGCCGTCCCGGAGATCATCGATGACGGTGTGTCCGGATGGATCGTGGATACGGTGGAGGAAGCCGTGGGCGCGCTCCGGCGCATAGACAGCCTCGATCGCGCACGAGTGCGGCAGACGTTCGAGAAGCGGTTCACGGTCGAGCGCATGTGCAGCGATTATCTGGCACTCTACCGAGCACTCACGAACACCGGGATAGCAACACTTGGGTCCGATCACCATGAGAGCATGCGCCGTCGAGCGCGCTCCGCGCCGTTACGGTTGCCTGCCCATGCACGGAATGGTCATCGCACGCCACCTGGTCCCTGAAGTGCCGCCGTATTCGAACACTCTGGTGCAGACGGTGCTGCCAATGTGGTGTCCATCGTTCTGGGCTGCGCGACTTCACGCCTTCGGGTCTAGCCTCGGTGGGAATATCGGACTCGCCTGGTTTTCAGAACCGCAGTGGTCGTTCGCAACGTGGAGCATGCAGCCAATGTAGGCCTCGCTCCGGGCGGCGCTTCCCCATATAACTGGGACGCACCTCTGCTCAGCCAACGGGCGCGCTTTAGGCTGGCCTTCGTTTATGGAGTGCAAAATGCGTTGCGCGGCCTGCCGTTCTCCTCGTTGACAGTCGCCCAGAATACACCAGTTTGATCTGAAGACACGTCGAAGGGTTGTCCGCCTCTGTTCGCGGCTAGGTGCTCGAGGCGGCAGATTGTTCGAACTCTCGATGGATGATTTTGTGACGGTCTGGGGCCAAGCGTTCAAGGCAGGCGTCAGTTCTCGTGGCCGAAGATCGCGATGCCGGCGCACAATGGCTGTTCAATCTGTTCCCGTGGATGCCGATCAAGGGTGACGATTGAACCAATGACGCTAGAGCTCACAGTCGGACCACCCCGCCTGGCAATTAACCAGGGACGCAGCTTCCTTGTCACCGAACCGGATGGCCAGATCGCCTGGCCGACGTACAACGGGTTGTATGCGTCTGACACACGCCTGATATCCAGCTGGCAGATCTTTGCCAATGGGCAACGATGGGACCTCCTCAATTCCGGAAACATCGCCTACTTCGCCGCCAAGATCTATCTGGTCAATCAGGCGTTCACTGCTGAAACGAACCGTGTACCAGCAGGCAACCTGGGGCTGGTAATCGGCCGCGCCTTGGATGGGGGGCTGCATGAGGACTTTGAACTCGTAAACCACGGGCAAATGGCAGCGCGCTTCAATTTGGAAGTTGCCATGCGCAGCGACTTTGCCGATCTTTTCGAAGTCAAGGCCGACGCAATCATCCGCCGCGGACGTATCACCACGGAATGGTTGTCCAGAGCGGCGAGCCTTCGTACCTCCTACGTCAATCGGGACTTCAAGCGAGACGTCATTGTCAAGGTCCGCCGGACGGCCACAAGGCCCGTCTATGCCAATGGCCGGATCAGCTTCGACATCGAGCTCGAACCGGGCGCGACATGGCATGCTTGCCTTCTTTACAACTTTGGCAACGGCGAGACAATCTATCGGGCACCGCGAGCCTGCATTGACAAATGCCTCGAGTCGAAGGCTGCAAAACGCCTCGCGGGATGGCAAGGCAGCGCATTGAAGTTCCACTGTTCCAATGACGAATTTCACAGCTTCTATAATCAGGCGGTCGAAGACATGGCGGCGCTGCGGCTGCCGATCGAAGGCACGGACGAGCTCGAATACGTCCCGGCCGCCGGACTACCATGGTTCATAAGCCTGTTCGGTCGCGACAGCCTGATAGTCTCGCTTCAGAATGCTTTGGTCTACCCAGATTTTTCGCGCGGTGCCTTGGACGTTTTAGGGCGATTTCAGGCCACCGAACGCGACGACTACCGCGATGCGGAACCGGGAAAGATAATGCATGAGCTTCGCAGCGGCGAACTCGCTCATTTCAATTTGATCCCCCATACGCCCTATTACGGCACGGCCGATGCCACCCCTCTGTATCTTATCGTGCTCCACAATACCTGGCGTTGCGCCGGTGACGCCAGCCTGCTCGAGCGACACATGGCAACGGCCGAGAAGTGCCTGGATTGGATTGACCGGTATGGTGACCGTGACGGCGACGGTCTCCAGGAATACGAAACCCGCTCGGTTGCGGGGTACGAGAACCAGAGCTGGAAAGACTCGGTGACGCCTTGGTTTATCCCGACGGCACCCTGGTGAAGGGACCCAAGGCGCTTTGCGAATTGCAAGGCTATGTCTATGATGCTTGGCAGCGCATGGCTGAAATCTTCGATGCCACAGGCGATGGCGCTCGTGCCGGGCAGCTTCGCCTCAAAGCCAAAAACCTGTTCGATCGATTCAACCAGGTCTTCTGGGACGAGGCGTCCGGCTTCTACGCATTCGCGTTGGATGGCGACAAGAAGCCGGTGCTGAGCGTCGCTTCCAACCCCGGTCACTGTCTTTGGTCGGGAATAGTCCCACCCGAACGAGCCGCCAGGGTGGTGCATAGGCTGATGAGGCAGGATATGTGGAGCGGTTGGGGGATCCGGACACTTTCGGCCGATCACCCGGCCTACAATCCACATTCCTATCAACGCGGCTCTGTATGGCCGCATGACAACGGGCTGATCGCGCTCGGCTTCCGGCGCTATGGCTTTTTCGCGAATGCCTGCCGCCTCTCTCGCACGCCGCAATCTACTTCATGCAACATCGAATGCCAGAGCTGTTCGCCGGATTGTCGCGAACGCCCACGACTTTCCCCGTGCAGTATAAGGGAGCGAACGTTCCGCAGGCATGGGCAGCCGGATCCTGCTTTTCGCTTCTGCAGGCGATCATCGGCTTCCAGCCCGATGCTCCTAATGGCAAACTGTACATCGATCCCAGGCTGCCCGACTGGATCGAGGAACTCACCTTGAACGACATGCGCCTGGGCAACAACCGCCTCGAACTCCATTTCTGGCGCGTCGGCGCCGCGACCCGTTGGCAAGTACGCGGCGGCGATCCTTCACTGGTGGAAGCGCGAAGTTGTGCCACCGGGGCAAACTTGCGCTCGGCCTGCGTATGAGGTGAGCCCCGGCGGGTTCGCTCCCTGTCGCCTCGGCGGAGCAGATGCCTTCTTGCCCGTGAAGCGCCGTAACCAGCATCGTTGCGGGCATCATAGGGACTTCTCGTTCCGCATCTTAAATTCCTGGAGGCAACAATTCGTCTGCGGTCATTGGGCAGTTGCCGACAGCCTTTACGTCAAGATTGCGACGGTGGTCATTCGTCACCTCAAGCCCCGCCTCGGAAGTGCTTAGCTGTCGTCCTTGTAAGACTTGGCGGCTTCATCGATCTTACGCCAATCGTTTCCGTGGCGCCGCACAAGCTCTCGCGCCTGGGCTGGCGATATACTTTGCGTTTCGACGATGTGGTTCACTTCCGTCTCCTCGCCTTTCAGGGGACGCGAGCGAGGGCCCGTTGGCAGTCCGGCCGTTGGGTTTTTTGCATATCTTCTGGGCATGGATGGACCTCTCCTGGAGCAATATAAACGGTCCGGCGCAGCGAAGGTTTCGCCACGTTAGCGTGTTGAGCAGTTTCACCGATCGCCTCATCGGCTTCCCCTTGCAGGTCTGACTATACGTTCTGATGTTCTTGGACCCAAATGAGCTGCACCGCGTTGTTTGCGCGCATGCTGTGCTTCGCAATCTGACTGATGGAAAAATCCGACGCCCCTGCTGAACCGCAGACAACTCCTGGCGCCGAAGCGCGCTTTCCGTACGATCGTGCGGCGGTTGAGCGGTTTCGACAGAGATTCCCGCGCGCCAGGTGGAGTGACGAGCGCAGAACCTGGTTCGTGCCAGGAAAGACTGCAGCGCGGCGCATCCAGCGCTGGCTTGCGCAAGAGGCGGATCTACGAGCAGCACATGATGACAGCAAGGGACGGGATGCCTTCGCCTTCGATCCTCTGTCGAGCCGGTATCTGGAAGTCGCGGACGACCTTCGCATCCGCACGCCTTATTCGCGGACGGTTCTCGAGGAACTGCGAGCCGTTCCATGGGCGAGCTGGGACGACGAACTGCGGGCCTGGAGGGTGCCTTTCCGCTCATACGAGGAGTTGAAGCGCCATTGGCCAAGCATCGAAAGGGCCGCAGGCCGCGCAGAACCGGAGGAGAGGAAACGGCGACGAGAAGCCTCCAAAGACTCCGAGGAATATAAGGCCGCCAGATTGCGGTATGCCGAACGCAGGCGACGTCGCTATCCACTGCCCCCAGACGATTTACCCCTGCTTGGCCGTGCCGTGGCAACGGAGCAATACGGTATCGTGGTCTTCACCGAGATTTCGGGTGAACTCGTGGACGCCTCGCAGATAGCAGCGTTCTATCCGCATTTGATCGAGGCGAACGTCGACCACGTCTGGGGCCGATGGCGTCCGGCGACGTTGGCTGAATTGATTAGAACATGGCCCGCTCGGCGTGCTGCCGGATTAGCGGAACGGCAGCGAGGCTGGTGGCAACCAACGCTGCCCGAACTCAGGATAGCTCGCCAAAGAGCTCGAAGCCTGGTGCGAAGAAGGGCACAAGGCTTATGGCATTGTTCTAGCCTTTGAAGCTGGGGCCGTTTTCCACCGTCTGTCCGGTTGCCTTAGTGTTGAGGTGTCACCCCGACCGGAGCCTTCGATGTGCAACGATTTGTCTGATTGCGATTGTCACCGCAACCTTCCTCTGCCAACTGCACGTCAAGTCCCGCGAGGCTCTCTCTTGTCTACGAGCTCGATGCTTGATCGCCTCAAGATGGTGGTCCGATAATCGAAGGCTGCTATCTACGAAACGTGCACTGGAGCACAATCGTTGCAGCGCAGTCACTTCGACCAGGTCCTTGCGGGACATCACTCTGCCTCAGGCAGATTCTGGAATTCGATTCACGCCAAATCAGTTGGCAGTCGCGGCTTTGCTCTCCCAATGATATTCGGTTCCGTCCGCCCAGACGCGATGCATGACGATGGCGAGCTTCCGAGCGACGGCCACCACTGTCCGCCGAAAGCCGCGTCTCTTCGCGACTGCGAGACCCCACGCCCTGATGCCCGAGTTCTTGGTCGAGCGCGTCAGTAACGCGAGACTGGCTTGGTAGGGGGTAGACCGCATCGCGACGTCACCACATCTGGAGATGCCGCTGTTTCGGTCGACCTCACCGGAAGCGTATTTCTTCGGCGTCAGGCCAAGGTGTGCACCGACGTCTCGAGAACGTTCAAAACGGGCTGGATCATCAATGGTCGTGAGATAGGTCACGGCGGTGATCGCTCCGACGCCAGGGATGGTCATCAGCTGACGGCACGTTTCGTCCTTCCGAACCATGTCCAGCATCATCTTGTGCAACACCGCGCATTGCTGTCGAAGAGCCGCTCGGGCGATCAGCATCGGTTTCACCATGGCCGCCAGGCGAGGCGTGTTCTCGATCAGCTCTAGAACGCGCCCTTCGAAAGGGCCGGAGGTTATGCGACCGGCGAACTTGATGCCGAAAACACGGAGTGTCCCGCGGATGTCGTTCTCGATGTCGATCTGTTTCGTCTGAAGCGTAAGGCGGTTGCAGAGAAGCATCCGGATTTCCTGGCTCTCATCACTTTTGACATCGACGATGGAGAACCAGCCATGCGCATGCAGCCGGCGACTCCGGTCGTTCATGATCGGCATCGTCTTGGTCAAGCCCGCAGCCGCCGCGGATCGATGGAGATTGCGGCCAGTCCGCGTTTCATCAGGCCGTTGTACAGCCAAGCTGCGGTTGCGCCGGCTTCAAGCCCAACCTTTGCCAGGTTCAGATCGAGCCGCTCGAGCCAGTCGGCGATCTCGTTTGGACTCCGAGGCTGCTACTCCTTCCCGGAAAATGATACCATCCTCGTCGACCACACAGATTGCGGTTTCAGCCAACGACACATCAGACCGACATAGTGCTTCATGCCCTGCTCCCTTCTCGATCATCATATTGCGCGAAGCAGACCAAGACCTGGGAGCGACCCCAATCACCCCATCTGCGAACAACATATGGCTGAACATTGCTCGATGATGACGTCGCTGGCCTTGAAGTTCCCATGCATGAAACCGAACCTGACGTGCGCGTAGGCGCACGACACCAGCATCGATGATCCGGCTCCAATAACCCGCGTGGCAGTAAAGCCATCGACCGGCTTCTATGACGTTTGGAACGCACCGGCCGGACCTAGACTAACGGTGGGCGGGTGGTCAACTTCCCTTCCGAGGGAGCTTGGGAACAGCACACGATTCCTGCTTCCGGCGTGGCGTTCCTCGAATTTACTAGAACGATGTACCTGAACGCGAAAGATTCATTTCCGCTCCACGCTCAGCGTTTATGGCCATCGCCGGACTGCGATGAAGTCCGCCGCTCCGCTACCGCGTGGCGGGCGCGCCAAGGTCGTCCTGAGCGTCAAACCGTTTGTGCAGAATTTTGACGCACAAGGCCGATCCGAGGCCAACTGGGAGTGCACACCAGCTTGGAATTGTGCGGAACCGTACGAAGTCGATTGCAAGCAACCAACCTGGTTGGCCGGGCATTAATTTAGCAAAGCGTGAATTAGGAAGGCATCGGGAGGAAGACCATGCTGCACGTTAACATGCCTCGCGAATTTGAAGTCGGCGATGAGGTGGCGCTGGCAGGTATCGTCATCGCGATTCTCCCCAGTGGGCGCGCCAGGGTGAGCATTCCTTCGTATGACCATCCTTATACGATTGATCCCCCACCGAAAGTCCGGGCCGGCGACAGAGTGGTTCTTGTTGGGGACGTCACCCGCGTCGATCGCGGGGTGAACAAACTCACTGTGCGGATTGACTGCGGCGGGGTGATCACTGTCGACAAGTCGGCGATTACTCGGCTGAGAAAGCACAACCGGACTTCAGCGGGTTGACGCTCCGGATACAGCGGCCGGTGTCGGCGCAGGGAAGATGCGAGCGCCTTTGAGCAGCCCAAGGGTGCGGCCGGATGGAGCGGACGAACCGATAGATGGGAGCTCGACGGCTAGGGCACGCGTCCAGCGCAGCGCGTCCCTGGCGTCTTCCGGGTTACTGGTGAAGCAAGTCAGATTCGGGCCAACGCAAGCGCGCTTCACCTGCTGTCCGCTCTCGGCAACAGGCGGCTCGCCCGTCCAAGACGCGTAGCATGTGCCTTCGCGTGAAGGCACCCGGGCATCGCGACCGATCGTAACCTTTCTCTGCAACGAGCGCCTGTTAGCCGATCAGCAATTTCAATCGCGATAGGCTCCGGTTGGTACGCATTGTGGAGATCACATGTTCGTCCCGGCCCGCGATGCCGGCAAAGGTCTGCTTCGGAGCGTCGCGCGGGAACTGCGCGACATATTGCAGTGGAGTAAGCGTCCCCTTGGTTAACAACCCGGTCAGTGACGGCCATGCCGGTCGGTGACGGCCACAACCGCATCGACAACGCCCGCAACGGCAATCAAGTCGTCGCTGAAAGCCCGCAAGGTTTCTGTCACGACATAGCGTGCCGGCGAAGCTCCGCCCTGGCGACGGGGATTCGTTGTAGGCCGACCGGACGGCAACGCCGGCCAGATGAGCGAGAACTCGGTGTTGGTCTCGATCAGGGTCGACGTTCGTCGACGACCGTCGGCATTGCCGACTACGAGTCGAGGTCGTAGGGCTCGTGGCCCAGCTCGTTGTGATGAAGCGCCTCTGCCATACACCTGATATCGAACGCCTGGCCGCACGCCGGGCAGACGACATAATACTCCTCCTCCCGAAGTGGCGAAGCGTCGTGGTCTTGGGGAATGACGATGTCATCGTCGGGCATTGGGTCCTCCGGCAACCCGCCCGCTATGCTGGAACGCTTGTCGGCGGGATTTGTTTCAAAGTTATTGCGCCTGTCGAGGTCGAACTCATCGTCGCAGCGTGGCGTTCGTTCCGGCGCGATGTCTTCGTGTTCGGGAAGCTCGGGCTGGCGGCGAATGCCGCCATTGGCCGGATCCTCGTCCTGCTGATCCCTGGCAAGCCTCAGCTTGCGAGATTTGCCTTCCGGCTCAGCAAGAAGTGTCGTGTCGGTCCAGTCGTCAGGGCGAGCGTTCTGCGTTGTCCCTCCGGTCCTTGGTGGCGGCAAGACGCGCTCGGCAAGACGCGGGTCGGCAAAGTAGCGTGCCTTCTTCGCACGGATTGGGAACTGGCCCGAGATCATGATGATCGCCTCGGTCGGCGGCAGCTGCATCATCTCGCCCGGCATCATCAGTGCACGCGCCGTGGGCGGTACCGGCCTATCGGGTTCTTGTCGTCGCCCGCAGGCCCGCGGAAAATCCTGAGGTAACCGTGCGGTGGTCGAGGCGGGCGTGCTTTACATTTAGTCACCGAGTAGCGCGACATGGAACACCCCAGCTTGACAGCGCAGGCCCATCGATTTAAGTTCGCGTTAGTGGCCACTAACGCGAAACTTTGGACAGCGCTCGGAGACTCGACGAGGCGCACGATATTCGAATTGTTGGTCGAACAGCCTTGTTCGGTCAGCGGACTTGCTCGTGTGCTGCCTGTGACCAGGCCGGCGGTCTCCCAGCACCTGAAAGTACTTAAGGATGCCGGGCTCGTGGCCGACACGCGCTCTGGCAAGGAACGAATATACCGTATCGACCAAAACGGCCTGGCAAGTCTGCGCGCGGAAATCGATCAGTTCTGGAGCAAGACCCTGGGGAGCTACAAACTGGCCGTCGAGCACCCAAAGAAGGACCAGCCATGAGCAAGCTTCCTGCAACCGCGCCCGTAAGGCATTTCGTCGTTGTCGAGGCACCTATCGCGCGTGCCTTCAAGGTCTTCACCGAGGATTTCGGGAAATTCAAACCTCGCGAGCACAATCTTCTTGCCGTGCCGATCGCAGAGACCATCTTCGAACCCAGGGTCGGGGGCCACGTTTACGATCGCGGCGTGGACGGCAGCGAGTGCCGCTGGGCTCGTGTGTTGGCTTACGATCCCCCCGGCCGGCTCGTTCTGAGCTGGGACATCAGTCCTCGGTGGCAGATTGAGAGCGACCTGAACAAGACCAGCGAATGGGAAGTCAGGTTCACGGCTGAGACGGAGAACCGAACCCGGGTTGAGATCGAGCACCGGAACCTCGAGCGCCATGGCGAAGGCTGGGAGGGCGTGCGCGTGGGGGTTGATAGCGATCAAGGCTGGCCGCTGTACCTGCGGCGGTTCCAGGGCCTTTTCCCCGGTGCGGCGGCCTGACCGTCCGCGCCCTTGCGAGCATCACTCGCAAGCACCGTCTGGTCCACTGCGATTCCAGGCAGTGGAGACAACATGGAAGTCTTATTGGTTAAGTCTTCTCGGCGTGCTCGCGCTCTATTTGCTATCTGTCGTATTGGCAGTCTACTCAGGTTCGTCAAACGGGGTTTGCAAGAGCGCTGGCAGGACCGGTAGTCCCGGCAGACGACGACAACCGGCTCTATAGGATCGACCGCGTTCACATGAACTCGGTCGAGGCGCTGGCGCCCTTTGTCGTGCCCGCTGCGCTAGCGATGAAGGTGGTGTTGAAGCGGCCACTTTGGCGATATTGGTCTGGACCCACGTCGCGATGCGCCTCCTCCACCTGGGAGTTTACCTGCGGGGCGGAAACGCCGCCAAGGGAGGTAGTGTCAGAGCGATCCTGTACGTCTCTGGCGCGCTGGTCACGTTTGCCCTTATTCTTGTCCCTGGATGGGCAGCACTCAATTGACGATGCCCCCACTGCAGAGTCAGTTGTCGCTTTTGATGATCGATGCAGATCACTTCAAGACTTCAAGCGCTATAACGACAGCCATGGCCACATGGCGGGGGGTGAGGTGCTCAAGCAGGTCGCCGGTGTGATCCAGAGCAGTTGCAATCGCTCCACGGATCTTGCTGCGCGATATGGAGGCGAGGAGTTTGTTGTTGTGATGGTCGATGCCTCGTTGGTCCAATCGGGCATCGTCGCGGAGCGGCTCGTCCAGAGCGTGCGAGAGTTGAGCATTCCGCACGGGTCTGAGCGAGTGACCATAAGCGTTGGTGTGGCAACCACGGTACCCAATGAGATCCATACGCCCCATGATCTCATCAACGCAGCCGACCTGGCGCTGTTCCGGGCCAAGTCGGAAGGACGAGACCGCGTCGTGTATCAAGAATAATTTAGAGCGTCCTGACAGGGGCGCATATCGATGGCGCTGACGAGCAGCTTATGGAGGTGGCCTCTCGTCGCGACCTTTTCTGATGTCTGACCAGTTGAGCCACCTCATATGTCTCACAGGCAACCCGAAATGAGAACGGCCAAGGGGCCTTTTGGCATCGTGCTGCGGCAGTGGTTGGACAGAACGCTTTCCTGCCGCGTGCGCTCGATAGACGAAGAGTGAAACGGAGGGACCGCAAAGGCTCGTCTTCCGTGATCACGGAATTACCTGAATCTCCAAGCCCACTATTATTCCCGGTGGCGGACCCCAACCCGCTGGGCCGGCGTCTACTTGGCATTTACCCCAACTGCCCCCAATGACGCCGGCCACTTGCCGTGATCGCAGTGACGCCCGCGTTAAGGCCATCGCGCATGGGACTAACATCTCGCAATTGCTATCGGTGTTTGCGCGTGGACCAGGCCATCTCCGCCGACCGACATGCCTCTCCAACGTAAACGCGTCTGGCAAATTCCCTTTTCGAGCTGCTTCCATGTGATTGGACCGGCTATCGGAAAGCCTGAACGAGCTCGAGGCGAGTAAACGCCGACAGCTGTGTTGCCGCGGCCTCTGCGGAGATAATCCAGAAAAATACGCCCACAACGAGCCGACGGCGCAGCCGGCAAAAGGTAGCGGTCGGGATCTTTCTGAGGAGAATTGGAGGCGGGCAACCGAGAGTCGGCCAGAGCCAAATTGCGGTGCCGTATGTTAGAAACACCTTGAACATCGCCCAGTCCGCTCCAGACTCAATTCATGGCTCGCGGAATAGGCGTTGGTGACCAGGTGGCCATTACAGCCACGGTTCTGAGGCGGGTAACAGAGGACCGCGTAAGCGTCTCGATCCCACGTTACGACTTTCCACATTCCATCATCGATCACACCAAGGTCAACCGAGGCCAGCAAATCCAGCTAAGAGGCGAGGTCACGCGCATCGACGAGGACACCGTGACGATCGACCTCGGGCCATTGGTCACGGTCGACCGTGAGAAGGTCCGGTTGATGAGAACTATCGGCCGCCAAAACGACGAAAGGCATTTGCCGATGCCCCGGATTAGAACCGACAACATCGCGACAGGCTATGAGGGCAGGCCGCATGACGGGCCGGTAGAGGACGAGTCGAAGCACTTTGTGCGCTGCCCAGTCTGCGGCCAAACGTTCGACGCGCGCGATCTTGGACAGGTGTTCCACCACGCTGAGCCGCAGCACAAGGCGCTTCCGGTCGAGCAATAGTCCAGCAGTTGAGCTCCGGCGGCAGATCGACCTTGAACCCTTCAGCGCGCCAGCGACGTTGGATTCGGAGAAAATGGGTGACCTCAATACCACTCCAACTTCGTGCGATGGAATTTTCCCTTTGAGACAGGCACGCCCGAGGTAAGGAGTGATGGCCATGACCGTCCTCGCCTACAGCATTGCCAACGACATCAAAGAATCGTGGAGAGTCGTCTTCGTGCGTGACGAACTGCATTTGTATGCACCTGGACATGGAGTTCAGTCAGCTAGAGGCGATTCAGATCCGCTCGATTGAATGAGCCTTGATGACTTCCCTGCACGGCGGCCAGTCGGCGCACTCCACAAGCGAGCGCGCGACAGCTTGGTTCCGCTGATTTGTAAGGCGCTGACAGAGCCTCCGAATTTACGCGATCGCCTGTAGCGGGAACACTTGATGGCGGGCTGATCCACAGACATTCGCCAAAAGCCCGCGTCTCTGGATTGAGGAGACGCGGGCTGGATCGGAGCACCACCGATCTTGCAGCAATATCAGGGAGGATGTACTGCGTGCGCCGAACCTTACCCGCGCCCCGGTGTTCCATCTGGGGCGCGAAAAAATCCCGCCGCACACTGCCAGGGCGGCGGGACCGATCAAGCGCCTTTGCACCAGGCAGATGGGCTTTGCGAGTGCGCGCGGACCGAAACCGAACCTAGAGCAACAGCGGCAACGCATCCGTCAACCGCCGGTTGGAGCGACAGGACGATTGAGCCACCGGCAGGTCAGGTCATCCCGGGTCGCTATCGCTCGCAACCAGATGGTAGCGGAAATTGTTGCGGATATGGTCGTTGAAATAGCGGCCCTTGGCGAACGCCGCCCGGAACGCGGCAAAGGTTTCCGGCGGCACTTCCTCAAACTCGTAGCGTTTGCCGCTGGCCACGAACCAGACCGAGAGGATTCTTCTGTGAGGATCGTATTCCGTTTTGCGTATCGATGTGGAGGGCATGACGGCGGCTCGAGTCGAAAAGCAATCAACGAGCGGAGAGGCCGTCGCGTTCCTTGTGACTATGGTGGTGCGGTGAGGCACGAGGCTCAATGCGGAGCGCCAGCGGTCGCGATCGGGCCGTTTTCCTTGCGCCGACCCTCGCGATCTTGGTCTTCCCCACGCATCGCTGCGGGATTTTCGCAAGGTGAATTGAGACCCGCCAAGACACTGATCCTCTGGGACTGTCAGGGCTGTTCGACGCATTCTATTCCGGAACAATGTCTTCTTCTGAAAGTTTTTCCTTACATCGCAAAGGAGATTCGAAATGTCAGAAACCCGCGAATGGTTTGTCCAATGGCTTAGAGATGCTCATGCCATGGAAGAGCAGGCTGAAACGATGTTGAACGGGCAGTTGAGCCGTATTGAGAATTATCCCGAACTGAGCGACCGAATCCGACAGCACCTCGACGAAACCAAGCAGCAGGCTGCTCGGCTGAAGACTTGTCTCGATCGGATGGACGAGGGTTCATCCATGATGAAGGATGCTGGCGGTAAACTGACGGCGATGGCGCAATCGCTGAGCGGTGTCTTCGCCGGAGACGAGGTGATGAAAGGATCGCTCGCGAGCTACACGTTCGAGCACATGGAAATCGCCTCCTACACGATCCTGATTGCCGCTGCTCGATCGCTCGGCGAAACCGAGGTTCTTCGGGCTTGCGAAGAGAATCTGCGAGAGGAAGTCGCGATGGCGGATTGGCTGAAATCCCGTCTTCCGTCCACGACCGAGCAGTTCCTTGCGCGGGCCGAAGCGGACAGCGACAGCGCCAAGCGGTGAGCGGGTGGGAACGTAGGGATCGTGAAGTGGATGATAGGGATTCGTCCGCTAGCGCGTCTCCTTCGTGGACGCTGGGCAAACGAACCCGGCGATTTGGCCGTGAACCCATAAAGGACGGGGTGGAGTATCCCAGTTTGTTTTCGGCCCTCAACACCTACACAGCCGAGCGGCCGACCATGTCCGTCGCAGCGGGCGTGGAGCTTGGTGGTGAAGCCGCTTGGCCGGGCGCCACCTGGCTTGCCCAGATCATTCCCTTGGCCGGGTGCGACCCGCCGACCGGCTTGAAGCGCAGCAGCACATTGATGTTGTCGTCGAGCAGCCTCCCCGGCACGAAAGCATCGAGATCGGCCGACAACGAATCGAGCTCCAGCCCGGAGACGAAACGGGCCAGGTTGTAGGCATGCGTGCCGATATTGCCCAGCGCGCCGCAGGCACCCGCCTGCTTCGGGTCAGAGCGCCACGCTGCCTGCTTCTGGCCGGTGGCGGCCAGGTCTTCGGTCAGCCAGTCCTGCGGATATTCCGACTGCACGATACGGATATCGCCGAGCTGTCCCTTGGCCACCATCTCGCGTGTAGTTATGAACACCTTGCCGGCCTTTTCGACCAGCGCCGCCAGCCTCTTTGCCTCGGCCACAGTCGTCGCCAGTGGCTTGTCGCAGATGACGTGGATGCCGGCCCCGAGAAAAGCCTTGGCAGCCGGCACGTGCACATTGTTCGGCGTGACGATGGCCACCACCTCAATGCCGTCCTGCCGCTTGGCCTCCGCCTTTGGCCATGTTGGCACAGGAGCCGTAGCTGCGTGTCGGATCCAGCCCAAGCTCGGCCGCCGAGGCCTTGGCACGCTTCGGATTCGATGACAGAGCGCCGGCGACCAGCACGAACTCGTTGTCCATACGCGCCGGAATACCGTGCACCGCGCCGACAAAGGCGCCTTGTCCGCCGCCGATCATGCCATAGCGGATCGGGGCAAAGCGATCAGTCATGGGTTTGCTTTGCAATATGACTCAGCATGACGAAGCGACGGACATCGACCGGCCGTGCGACGAGATCATCGAGGCGCCCGAACAGCGGCTTCAGATGCGGCATCGCCAGATGCCGGTTGAGGTCGTCCTTCGAGCGCCAGTTCTCGTAGAACATGAACACGCATGGGTCGACCGGGTCGACATGGAGGTCGTAGTTGATGCACCCGTCCTCGACCCGCGTCGGCTCGACGAAACTCGACAGGATTTTTTGCAGTTCCTCGCGGGTTTCGGGTTTGGCGACGACGGTGCCGATGACCGTGTAAGGGACCATCATCTCATTTTCTTCCTTGGCTAAGGGCGACGGCAAGAATGATGATAGCGCCGCGTGCAATCAGTTGTTGGCTGAACTCCAGCCCGATGAGGATCAGGCCATTGTTGATGAGACCGATCATCAGCGCGCCGACAATCGTGCCGATCACCGTGCCGGAACCGCCGAACAGGCTGGTGCCGCCAAGGACCGCCCCGGCGATGACCGACAACTCGTCGCCTTGGCCGAGCTGGAAGCGTCCGGATTGCAGCCGCCCTGCATAGAGCATGCCGGCCAGCGCCGCCGCCATGGCCGAGATGATGAGGACGCGGAATTTGATCGACTTGGTGTCGATGCCGGAATAGCGCGCCGCGATCTCGCCGCCACCGGTGGCCAGCACGCGCCGGCCGAAGCTCGTTCGCCTCAGCACGACATGGCCGACAGCGCCCAGCACGAGCATCCAGATCAGCAGCACCGGCACCGGTCCGACATTGCCGCCGCCAAAAATCCAGGAATAGCTCTTCGAGATGATCGGTACCGCAGCCGTATCGCTGATCCACATGGCTGTGCCCGTGGCGATGCCCATCGTGGCCAGCGTGGTGAGGAACGACGGTATGCCGATCCGCGTTGTCAAAAGGCCGTTGAAGGTTCCGACGAGGGCGCCGGTGGCGAGCCCCGCCAACACACCGGTGAGCGGTCCTCCAGCGTCAATCGCCATCGCTGTCGTCACGGAGGCCAGCCCGGCCACGGCGCCAACGGAAAGGTCGATCTCGCCGGCCGAAAGCACGTAGGTCATGGCCGTCGCCATAACCGCGATCATCGCCGTCTGGCGCACGATGTTGAGCAGATTGTTGGGATTGAGAAAGCCCTTGTCGAACAGCGTGGTCGCGAAAATGATGAAGATGATCACGAAGCCGATATAGATGATGTTCTGCCGCCAATTGGTGAGGCCGAGCCTCGCCGTGAGCGAGGGTGCGGATGCGCTGGCACTAGTGGACATGTGTCCCTCCCTGGCTTTTGGTCAGAGCATTCTGGATGACGATCTGCAGCTTGCGCTCGGCGGCCTGCAACTGCGCGACCGGATCGTCTTTTGGCGCCGACGGATCGTCGAGATCGGCACGGCTGATATCGTCCATGACACGCCCATCCGAGATAACGAGGATTCGGTCGCAGGCGGACAGCATCTCGGACAGCTCGGAGGAGATCATGACGATTGCCTTGCCGGCCTTGGCGAGCTCGCGAACCAGCATGATTATTTCCGACTTCGAGCCGATATCGATGCCGGAAGTCGGCTCGTCGAGGACAAGGATTTCCGGCTCGGTCGAAAGCCATTTGCCAATGACGACCTTCTGCTGGTTACCGCCCGAAAGCGTACGCACCGCGCTGTCGCGCGACGCGGTCTTGACCCGCAGTTTTGCGACCTGATCGTCGGTCACGTCGCGCACCTTTTTGTTCGACACGAACGTGTTGCTGCTCAACCGGTCGAGCACGGCGAGCGTCATGTTGGAGGCGACCGAATGGTCGGCGATGACGCCTTGGCGCAGCCGATCCTCCGGCACCAGCGCCACGCCGGCCTCGATAGCATCACTTGGCCTCGTGATCACCACCGGCTTGCCGGCGATGCGGATCTCGCCTTCGATGATCGGGTCGATGCCGGCGATGACGCGCGCGATCGCCGAACGACCGGAGCCGAGCAGGCCGGCAAGGCCGACAACCTCGCCACTGTGGACGACGAAGCTGGCATTCCTGGGCTTCAGCGCTCCCGAAACATTCTCGAGCTCAAGCAGTGGCTTGCCGATACTCGATTCACCGCGCACCACATCCGACAGGCCACGCGAGCGTTTGCCGACGATGTGCTCGATCATCGCTTCGATCGGTAATTCCGACAGCGGTGCCGTGATGACGTGGCGGCCATCGCGCAGGATGGTGGCGCGGTCGGCGATGCGGGCGATCTCGTCCATACGATGCGAGACATAGATGATGGCGACACCTTCCGATCTCAGCTTGCGCAGGAAGGCAAACAGCCGCTCGACATCGGATACCGCGAGCGCCGTCGACGGCTCGTCGAGCACCAGCACCTTGGCGTTCTGCGAGATCGCCTTGACGATCTCGGTCAGTTGCCGCTGGCCGGCGCCCAGATTGCCGACCATCGCCTTTGGATCGACCTCAACCTTGAGCATGTCGAACAGGTCCCCGGCGCGCTTCTCGGCGGTGCGGTCATCGATCAGGCCGAATGGGCCCTTGGCTTCGCGGGTAAGAAACACGTTCTGTGCCACCGTCAGCGTCGGTATCAGGCTCATTTCCTGAAAAATCATCGCGATACCCGCCCGGCGCGAGGCCTCGGGCGAGATCTCTGTCAATGGCTTGCCGTCAACCAGAATGGTGCCGGTGTCCGGCACATGCACGCCGTTCAGCACTTTCAGAATAGTCGACTTGCCGGCACCATTTCCGCCCAGCAGCGCGTGGATTTCGCCCTTCTCTACCTGCAGGTCGACGTCGACCAGCGCCTTGACGCCGCCGAAAGATTTGGTGACGCCCTTCATTTCCACCGCATGAACAGGCGCCGCACTATTCATGACCGCACTGTGGTCCACAGCCCGGATTCACCGGATTCGATCAGCGCGTCGGCGACGCGCTCGGTCTTATAGCCATCCTCGAAATTGGGTGAAGGCTGCCTGCCCGAGGCGATGGCCGAGAAGAAATCGAAACACTCGACGATCTTGGTTTCGGAATAGCCAATGCCGAGCGCCGGGATTGGCCACAGGCCTGCCCCATAAGGGTGCGCCGGACCGGAATAGACAGTCCTGAAGCCGCGCGCATCGGCAGGATCATCGGCAAACATCACCTGCAATTCGTCGCGCCGTTCGTAGTTGAAAGCAATCGAGCCCTTGGTGCCGTGGATCTCGAAGGTGATGAAATTGTTGCGGCCATAGGCGTTTCGGGTGGCCTCGAGCGAGCCGATCGCGCCGTCGGCGAATTTCAGCAGTGTCACCACCTCGTCGTCGACATCGACCTCGGCCCACGCGGCGCCGGTGTTCTTCTCGGCTGCCCCCAGCCTGTCGAGATTGCCGCGCTGGATCGGCCGCGTCTTGTTGTAGGTGCGCACCAGCGCGCTGACCTCGGCGATCTCGCCAACCAGGTAGCGGGCAAGATCGACGACGTGGGTGCCGATATCGCCGATAGAGCCCGAGCCGGCGATCTTCTTCTGGAAGCGCCAAGACAGAGGCGAATCCGGATCGGCTGACCAGTCCTGCAGATATGTGCCGCGGAAGTTCAGGATCTTGCCGATCCGCCCCTCCTCTATGTACTGGCGGGCGAGCGCCACGGCCGGTGTGCGACGGTAGTTGAAGGCGACCATGTGGATGACGCCGGCCTTCTTCACCGCGTCGAGCATGGTCTTTGCCTCGTCGCCGCCGCGCGCCAGCGGCTTTTCGCAGATAATATGCTTGCCGGCTTCCGCCGCCGCGATCGCGATCGCCGCATGGCTGTCGTTCGGCGTGACGATGTCGACGACGTCGATATCGGGCCGCTTCACCACCGCCCGCCAGTCTGAAGACGATTCCTCGAAACCGTAGCGGCGACGCCCTTCGTCGGCCAGCGCGTCGGTGACGTCAACCACCACCTTGCACACGGGAATGGCGGGCGCCGGCCAGAAGAACATCGGCATCGCCGCATAGGCAAGCGCATGGGCCTTGCCCATGAAGCCGCCGCCGATCATCGCCACGTTGAGCGTCCGGGTCATGATAGTCTCCTGTGGAACTGAAGTGGAGCGGCCGGCAGGGAGTGCGCCGGCCGTAGGGTGCGCTACATGCTGCCCTTGATCTTGTCGGTCGCCTCGGCGTGGTAGACGGCCTTCCAGCCCTCGAGCAGCGTGTCCTTGGTGACCGGGAGCGCCGGCAGGGCGACGAAGGCCGGAGCCTCCTTACCGAGCAGGCCGTAGCCGGCGAGCAGGGCTTCAGTGACGCCCTGGTCGAACGGACGCTGGGCGCCCAGGCCCTTGACGAAGCCGCCGTTCGCCATGTTGATGGCGACGTTCTCACCAAGGTCGCAAGTGGTGATGACGAGGTCGTCGCGACCGGCGGTGCGCGCCGCCGAGATGACGCCTTCGGCCGGCACGTCCCACACCGCCCAGATGCCGTTGATGGTCGGGTGAGAGGTGAGGATCGCCGAGGCCGCCTTGTCGGCGTCGCCGGTGAAGTCCGGCCCGCCAATGCCTTGTTCGACGACGATCTTGATGTCGGGATAGTTGTCGGCGATCGTCTTCTTGAAGCCGTCATAGCGCTGCTTGGTGACGAAGAAGTCGGCGGCGTGGAAGACGAGGCCAATGTCGCCCTTGCCGCCCAGCGCCTTGGCCATCAGATGCGCCGCCGCGACACCATTGCCGTAATTGTCGGCGGATACGATGGAGACGTAGTCCTTGCCGGCGACAAAGCCGGTCGGCACATTGTCCATGAACACCAGTTTCACGCCCTTGTCGGCGACAGCCTTGTAGGCGGAGGCGGTTGCCGACGGATCGGTCGGGATTGAAACGATAATCTTGGGGTTCTGCGCCATCACCGTTTCGAGGTCGGCGACCTGCTTTTCCGGTTTGAAGCCGGAATCGGTGGTGGCGATCACCTCGATGCCCATCTTGCCGAACTGGTCCTTGAGCCCGGCGATCTGCGCGCGCGACCAGTCATTGCCCCCATAGTGCATGACGATCGCCGCCGTCGCCTTCATGTCCTTGATCTTTGCCAGTTCTTCGTCCGTCAGTTTGACGGATGCCGCCGACGCCGGGGTTTCGCCGTTCGGGCCCTTGGAGAGCACCGTCTTCTGCAATTCAGCCAGCGCCGAATCCGGGTCGGCGAAGGCGGGGGCTGCGGTGTAGAGGCCAGTGGCCAGCAGTGCGCCTGTGAAAGCTCCGGCTATTGTCTTGAAACGTGTCATTTAGGTCTCCTCCCTGTGACAGGCGCGCTATGCCCGTCGGTTCAACTCGGCCCTATGGCCTTCTTCAGATAGCTCATGCTCAGTTCCGCCCCTTGCCTGGGGTCGGGCCAGGCGTCGAGTTCGGTAGCGATCCAGCCGGAATATCCGGTGTCCTTGAGCGCTTTGACGATGGGCGCCATGTCGAGATCTCCACGATCGAGCGGCGTGAAGGCAAAGGGCTCGCGCTGCCAGCCCTTGAGATGCACGTAGCTGATGCGGTTCCTGAATTCGCGGATCTGCGCGGCCGGATCGCCGCCTGCGGCAGCCAGATGCGCCGTGTCGGGGCAGAAATCGATTGCGGTGTGCCCAAAGACCTCGCGGACCTCGTCGGGACCTTCGACGATGGTCGACAGATGCGGATGGTAGTGCGCACGCAGGCCCGCTTTGGCCGCGATGTCGATGACCATGTCGAGTGCAGCGCCGAGGCGCTTGAAATCGTCGGGCTGGCGGCCGTTGGCGCGCTTGGCGCCGCCGCCGACGACCAGATGTTCAGCGCCGAGTTCGGCCGCTGCACCCGCCGCACGTTCGATGCGCGCCAATTCCTCGCCAAGGATATCTTCAAAGACGAAGTTGGCGCCGGAATAAGCGGCAACAAGCGCGACACCGGACTGCTTCAGTGCACTGCGCAGCACACCATAGCGGCCTTCGTAGTCCAGAAGATTGCCATCGAAGAGTTCGGTGCCAATATATCCAGCCGCGCCGATCTCGCCGATCGCCTGCTCCATGTCGCCAAAGGTGCGATAGGTTAGCTGGGTGATCGAGGTGACACCGACGGCATTGCCACCGAGCGCGCCCCAGCAATTGGCATGATAGGCCAGCTTCACCTGCATGTCGTCTCCTCCAAGCATAGCCGATTGGCAACCACGCTGCGTGTGGATCCCGGCATTATCGACTTGAAGAGATGCCGTGACTGCCCGTGCGGCAATCCCTGTCCTTGGCGTCGGGGCGTAGGCTCTCCTCCGAACCTCGGCCGAACTTATGCGCGGCTTACACGATACGTCAACATTTAAAATGCAAAAGTTGGCAGTCTTTTGCTGATAAACGACAAAAGTTGCCACTTGATCCGTAAATGAGGTCACGTTACCCATGCCAAATGGCCTGACGACAACCATTAAAGCGATCCCTTTCTCGCGCGATGGAAGACGTGATGCGCCGGATCAGGGAACGAGACGCGGCAAGGATATGGACGAGCGCAGCACCGCAGACGGAGAGACCGCCCAGCCGCGTCGTACCGCTGGCCGGCCTCGCGCCAGCGAATCCGCGCATGGCAGTCTGGCCTCGCTGCTCAACCTCGTGCGGAACGGAGTGGCGACGACCCGCCAGGAGCTGGAGAACCAGTCCGAGCTTGGACGCGCCGTCGTCACCGATCGCCTAGCAACTCTGCTTCGTATCGGGTTGATCGAGGAAGGCGAACTCGGGCCGGCGATCGGCGGACGGGCGCCGCGCCATGTTCGCTTCCGGCCGCGCATGGGCATGATCCTTGCCGCCGTACTCGATCATTCCTCGCTGGCGGTCGGCATTTCCGATCTTTCCGGCCGTCTGCTGGCGGAGCATCACGAGGCCGTGGAGCTGGCGGCGGGACCCGCGCCGGTGGTCCAACGGCTGGCGACGCTGTTTGCCTGGATGCTGGAGGAACACGGTAGCGAGGGCGGCATCTGGGGTATTGGGCTGGCCGTGCCTGGTCCGGTCGAGAAGCCTGACGGTCAGCGCCTCTTTGCCCCGGCGCTGAGCGCCTTCCAGAACTGGGATGGATTTCCCTTTGTCGAGCAGTTGGCCACGCTTGTTGGCGCACCGGTCTGGGTGCGAAGCGGCGTCCAGACGATGACAATGGGCGAGCTGAAATCGGGCAGCGGCATCGGTCTGACCGATATGATCTTCGTCAAGCTCGGACGGTCGATCAGTGCCGGTGTTGTTTCGGACGGCGCGCTGCACCGCGGTGCCCAAGGCGCTGCCGGCATGATCGGCTACACTTTCATCGACGGTGGAAACCTCGAGGCTGTCGCCGGTAGCGAGGCGCTGGGCCGCGAGGCCCGCCAAGCAGCCGAAAGCGGCCGCAGTCCCTACCTGACCGAGGTACTGGCGCGTGCTGGCGAGGTCACCGTCACCGATGCCGGCCATGGCGCCCAGTTAGGCGACGCTTTTTGCATCGACCTGCTCGGGCGCAGCGGCCGGGCGGTTGGCGAGGTGCTGGCGCCGATGGCCAATCTGCTCAACCCCGCGCTGATAGTGCTCGGTGGCAGCGTCGCCCAGACTGGGGATATCCTGCTGGCGGCCGTGCGCGAGGCGGTCTATCGCCAGTCGCATCCGGTGGTCACGCGCGACCTGCGCATCGTGCGCTCGCAGATGGGCGGTTCGGCCGGACTGGTCGGCGCCGCGCAGGTCGTGGCCGAAGCGCTGTTCGATACGAGATTCCTGCAGGGATGGATTACGCTGGGCTCGCCACGTGAGCATCCCGAATTCAAGGATTTTCTCTCACGGGCAGCACTCGACACCAGCGCCAGGCCGGCCAAACCCCGGCCACCGGGTGGGACGCTTGCATAATATCCGCAGAATCGATCGAGCGCTGCGAGCGCCTGAGGAGGATTGAGCAATGGCAATCACCGGCCTGGGGCCGCATGGCGAACGAGCGGTTCCGGCCGACCAGGTCGGCCTGTCGGATGCGGATGCCGATGCTGCCCGCGGCCGGCACTTTTCGGTCGCCGTCGTTCTCCACACCACGATGAGCGACTGGGCCAAGGAGGAACTGGCCGGGATCGTCACCACGCTTGGCCGCTATGGCGCGGCGGTGGTCGAGGTCATCGACTGCGCCTTCGATATCGACAGGCAGATTTCCGAATTGAAGCGGCTTGCCGGCGAAGCCGTGGATGCGGTGGTTTCCATTCCGATCGGCAGCAGCCGGGCCGCCGATGACCATCGTGCCATATCGGCGGCGGGAAAGAAGCTTCTGCTACTCGACAATGCTCCCACCGGCATGCTGCCCGGCAAGGACTATGTCAGCGTCATCTCGGCCGACAATTTCGGCCTGGGCCAGATCGGCGCGGAATTGCTGGCGCCGCACGTAACCCAAGGCGGCAAGGTCGGCGTGCTGGCCTATGGCGTTGATTTTTTCGCGACCCACGAGCGCGAGATCGCCTTCCGCAAATGGATGGCAGCCCACCGGCCTGACCTTTCGCTGGTGCGCGGCAAGTTTGCCGATGTCTCCCACGCGAAGGCTGCAACCGCAGGTCTGCTGCAAGCCAATCCCGATCTTGCCGGCCTGTTCGCTGTCTGGGACGTGCCGGCGACCGGCGCCGTCGCCGCGATCCATGATGCCGGAATGGCGATCCCGATCACCACCGTCGACCTCGGCAACGATGTCGCGGCCGACCTTGCCAGTGGCGGCTTGATCAAGGGCATTGCAGCGCAACTGCCTTACGACCAGGGTGTTGCCGCCGGAATTGCCACTATTCTCGGGCTTCTCGGGCGCCAGCCGCCGCCCTGGATCGCGCTTCCCGGCCTCAGCGTAACCGCGAACAATGTCGTAGAGGCATATCAGGTCGTTTGGCGCACGCCGGCCCCCGCCGCCCTGCTGCGGGCGCGCAAGCCGCGAAAAAGCATACCTTAGCGCAAGACTGCAGAACGCAGTTTACCTGCGATGCGATCTCTGCCCGTTGCGCCTAGCGGGGCCATGAGCCCCAGCTCAAAGTTCTGCTTTTAGGAAGTCAGTTGACCCAGTAAGATCAGCAGTATTCTCAAGCCCTCGGCTTACTGCTAACGCGCCTCAATGTACGAAACTTCCCGATACAACAAACCTGATCGCCACCAAAATATATAAAGCCATATTTCAGCGTCCTCTTCGCGCTGTCGGACGCCAAAATATCTGTCGAGATGCAACGCCGCACCGCCTCGCAAGTTGATTTGAAAGGATTTTTTCTAGAATTCCATAGCGATTTGTATCACAGTTGTACCTCAGTCCGTATCGCACGACGCGGACCTGGCCACTTTGTAAGTCGCCCTTCTTACGAGGAGCCGAAACGACATTCAGCGTTGTCGTGCTTGCGCCAAGAGCTGTTCTCGCCGAGCCAACCCCCAAGTGTCGCGTTTGTGGGCCGGGAGCCGTCGGTTGCTTCGGATCAGCGGCTGGCCAAAGCCGACGTAGCTTGTCGGAAGCTCGCGAGCAAATGCCGGCTTCCTGATTTCCACGCCCGGAAGCGAACCGTCACAAATCCGCCATCTCAGGCATCACCTTGCAGACGGCCGGTTCGCCTTTTCGACGGCATAGGGTGTATGGAGCACCCGACGCCCCACCCCTACCTCTGAAAATGCCCCAACCCGTTCTCATTGAGATAGTCCACCGTCATCACCCGCGCGCGAATGCCGCCGGAGGAACCGACGAACTTCACCGATGACAGCGAGCCGGTCGGCGCGTTTTCTCCGCGGGGCGTGAGGGCGTAGGTGTCGCCGTCCCAGTGCTCGAGCGTGAACTGCATGGGCTTGGGGCCGAGTTCGAGCATCAGCTTGTCGCCATCGGCCCGCACGGTGGCGGTGTCGAAATAGCTGCTCGTATATTGGCCCTCGTAGAAGGATGGACTGCCCGCCTTGGCGGGGTTCGTCGGCTTGACCTTGCCGGCGAGGTCGCCCACCGGCTTGTAGTAGCCCATGAACCGCGGCTTGATGTAGGGATACCAGTCGCGGGTGACCTGGCCATATTGCACGATGTCCATGAAGCTGGCGGCGACCGCCTCGGCGGCGCCGACGGGGGAGCCGTTGGTGAGCACGACGATGCCCACATCGGCCGAGGGCAAGATCTGGAAGGTGGTGCCGGCGCCGAGCAGGAAGGCGCCGGAATGGCCCATGGTGGTGCGCCCATTGGCGTTCACCGCCACATTGAAGCCATAGCCATAGGAGCTGGCCCGCGTATCGGGCGTCTCGCCGCGGTAGGTCACGCTCTGCGGTGTGATGGCGGGCTGCAGGATCTTCGGGTCGATCATGGGCTGGCCGCTATAGGTGCCGTCGCCAAGCAGCAGGATCATCCACTTGGCAAGATCCTGGACGCTGGAGGAGACGCCGCCCGCCGGCGCCTGCTGGTCGGGGTCGCGGTCATAGAGCGGCTCGAACACATTCTCCGCCACGCGCGCATGCAGCAGGGCGCGGTTCTTGCCGGCGGCAATGAAGTCCTCGTGCCGATAGCTGCTCGAGCGCATGCCGAGCGGATCGAACAACAGGCTCTCGGCCAGCGGCTCCCAAGGCTGTTTCTCGGCGTGGGCCACTGCCTCGGCGCCGATCGTCGTGCCGAAATTGGCGTAGTGATAGGAGATGCGGAAGGGATCGAGCGGCACCATCCACAGGCTCCCGACGATCTGCTTGCGCTGGAAGCCGAGATCCTCGAGTTCGTCGCCCGCCGCCATCGGCAGGCCCGAGCGATGGGCGAAGAAATCGCCGATGGTGGCGTTGCCCGAGACATAGTCGAGATTGAGGCGGAAGCCGTCCCAGACCTTGCCGACCGGGGTGTCCCAGTCGAAGCTGCGGTCCTTCGTCATGGCGATCGCGGCCACCGTGGCCGAGATCGACTTCGACACCGAGGCGACCTGGAAAATGGTGGTGCTGCTGACCTTAGAAGTGTCGTCCCGGTTGTCGCGAAGGCCATAGCCCTCGTCAAAGATCATTTTGCCGCCATGCACCACCGCCACGGCGAAGCCGGGAACGTCGGATGCTTCCTTGACTTTCTTGACGATGTCCGGCAGCGCGGCCAGCGCCTTCTCGATACCGCCGGGATACAGCTGCACAGCATCCTGCGGCGGCGATGGCCCAAGCTCCGGCACGTAGGACTGGGCGGCTGCCATGGCGGGCAGCATGGTAACCAGGGAAAGCACGACGAGAGCAGCGGCCTTGTTCATTGCATGTCCTCAAACTTGCACGGCAGATGATCGGATCATACGCGGCAAGATGAAAGATGGTTACAGCTATTTTCTACTGATGTGTTTAAGTCCAAGGATCGGACAGCGACGGCGGCTGCGTGTCATGTGATTTCGGGACCTGGCGAAGTATCCGCGTTACCTACGCGCCCGGCAATTGGATGGGATTGCGCGGGAGAACGTCAACTTTCCAAGCCCGAGCGGCAAATGGCATCCGATCACCAGTTGTTCGCCAACGGGCTGGCGGCCAACCAGAAAGTCATCGAAGCCGACTATATGAGGCAGATGGCCTGTACCCAAGGGTCCTAATGGCCGAGGGGCCGGGACGCTTCGTCTTCGCCGATCCTGCCTGCCGCACGAGGCCGGAGATCGGGATAGGGGCCCCTCGCGGCGCCGCCTCTCCCACACCACCCGGCATACGGATCACGTACCACGGCGGTTCGACCGGATTAAGCTTGGACAGAGACATAGAGACGGGGGAGACCGAGCGACTCGAAGTGTTGGTTGGGCAGGGCCTGTTGGACTGCCGGGTGTCCTGACATGCGCCAGAATCCCGTCGGTGAACCGGCAGCAACCGCGGCCCGGAGCTTTGGCACGCCACGACGGCGCAGCTCCTTGTAGCGGTTGTGGCCGTTCCCCATTGCCGCCAAAGATACATACGCAATCTTCGGCGGGTCCACGCTTCCAAGTTGGTAAGCACCCGCGGGGTCTGGCCTGCAGCGGTCATTCTGCTGCTTCCTGGTGTCAGGGAAACGCATAGTTTCGCATCGATCGGTGATGTGAAGCCCGACGCGCTGTTGCCGCTTTGACGCCTGCGCATCGTCCTATCGATCAGACAAGTGTCCACACGACGTAACCGGTAGCCAGTGGGGTGAGGATGTCTTCGGTCACATAGGGCGTGGCCACCGTTGTCGTTCAACTATGTCAACCTTACCCCTGTAGACTTGAGACACGCGCCCTCTGCGTTGGAAGGCCATTTCTCGCTACCGCATCGCAGACTGGCCCTGCTTGGTCTCAACCCTCATGCTCGCTTCCCGATCGAGATGGTCGCTCGCGTCATCGAGCTTTGTTGAATCTCGCCATCGCATGTTGCGCGGATGTGACCTTGTGAAGACCAACATCGAAAGCTTGGTCAGCGGTCCGAAGATAAGGACGCGTGCGGTCGAGCTTGTTCTCTGGCTCGACGGCGCAGAAACGGCCGAGGATTACTTCCAGACCAGAATTGATCGTTCGGTGTTCGGCTCGAGGATTGCTGCACGCACACACTTCGTCGGACCAAGGCCCTCGATCATCTACAAGGCAACCAGGGAAGTGTAGGAACTTTCAATTGTTCGCCGGTTCAAGTACGTTTATTCGATTGCCATGTCGAACGCGCGGCCAAGGAGGAGGAGGAAGGCATGCTTCGGATCGCCACTCTTGCGGCTTTCAGCATAGGGCTTGCCGTTTTCGCAACCATATCAGCGTCACAATCCCAAGCCGCACCTTGCGGTATCGTGCACAAGCAAGCCCGCCAGCCGCTGAGTGATCAAAATTTCTGGCTGCTCGCTGAACATGACGGCAAAGCTTTCGTCGACCAACGCACTTGCCTCGTTGCCCGGCTAGACAGGCTTGATCAACCCGCAACGCTCAGCGATGCGATGGGGTACTGCGCTACGCTCGGGCAAGGTGGGCCGTACGGCGACATGGGCTGGCAGCTTCCAACGATGGCGGAACTGACGAGCCTCGATTCGGCAGACTGGCCAAGGCAGCGCGAGGCGTTCGCGCAATACAAGCTGCCGCCGCTCGCACGTAGCGAAACCGAATACTGGACCCGCACTGAATGGCCGGGCCTGGCAGGGTCCTTTGCGGTCGTTGCGTTCAGTGCCCCTACCACTCTGGTGCGTCCGCTTGAAGCGTCCAAGAAGGCAGGCGTATGGTGCGTTTTTGGGGCGCCCGCCACGGGCTTGGATTAGCTGCCTGGCAGGCCGCGCAGATTGGTTGAGGTTAGGGCCCAAGGCCAGATCGTGACCTCCCGCATTCGAACCGTGGGCGCCGAACGATGCTTGGACGGGGCCAAGAGAGCGGAAAAGACAACTCTTTACGATGCGTTAACTGCATCAACACTTAGGCACGCATTTCCGTAACGGAATGCAAAAAGCCACGTGTATCGACAGACAAACCGTTCTATCTTACTTTAGCAGTGCATTTTAAAGCGAAGCTGAATTTGAATTGGCCACGCCTTCGGCGGCCAATTTCCGCTGTAGCGAACAAATACCAAAAGTAGCCTGCTAGCATATTGCCAGTAAAGAGCAATGAGGCCGCCGTTTCGACGGTGGGGGAGGCTTTTGTGCATTTTCCTTTGGTCGTTATGTTGAAGAGGTACATCTTCAATCGAGCGATCATCGTCGCGGCGTTTCTTGTGCACGGCGAAGGAATTGACCCCGCTGCAGCCCAGCAAATCTGCGGCCCCGCGCTATCGCAGTGCGACCTGCAGACCGACCCCGCATGCCTTGAACGCACCTATGCGTGCGGTGAATACGATACCGTTGTCCAGTCGCTCTTCGTCGAGCGGTTCGAACCGACGCCCGACCAGAAATACTTCGTCGGCGCCTCATTCTACGGCCGCCACATTCGCGAACGTGCCGCCGGCGTGCAGTGCGAGATGGTGAAGTTCGCGCGCGAATACCTGACCGACTATCTGTCCGGCGTCGAGACCGAGTTCACCACCAGCGGCTCCTTCGGCACGGTGCGACAGATGGATCAAATCTATCATGCCGCGCAGATGCTGACCGACCTCGGCAGCGTAACCGGTTGCCCGGAATCGGCACTCACACGCGCCGCCGTCGAGGACATCGCCCGCAGTGAGGCCGTACGCTATGCGCGCTCGGTGTTCCTGCAGCCGCCGCCGGAAGCCCGTTCCTCGTTCGAAACGCTGCAAGGCGCGCTGAGTGGCTTCGTCAGTCGGGCGTCAGACCTCGAAACGGGCATCGCGCTGCGCCGCGTCGAGATTAAGTCGGCCGACACGCACTTGAAGGCGATCCGCACCATTTTCGCGGAGATCTTCGGACCGGTGAGCGGTGCGGGCGCGACGCTGGTCGCCAACACCTCGATCCTCGACGGGTTGGCAGCGAAGACGACGCAGATGCTGCGCTCCGTCGAAGTCTCGGAGGAAGAGTTCAAGCGGGCGCTCGGCAACGTAACGCCTGAGCAATACGCCAGTCTTAATCGCAAGACCGTCGCTAGCGCTGAGGACTTTCTCAAAGTCTCCGCCTTCCACATCAATATGATCGGGGTGCTGCTCCCGACCGATCCGGCAAAGCCCTTCTGGCGACTGGATGCCGAGGTTCATGCCGACAACGCGGCACAGGGCGCATTCAATGATCTCACCAAGATTAAGGCGGACTGGAAGGCGCACGGCGCTGCGACCGGCATCTGCGCCCAGGCAGGCGCAGCCGACAGGGTGTGGTACTGCCGATGACAAGCTTCCGAGACATCGCGTTATTCGTCATCGTCAGTTGCGTGTTGGCCAGCGAAGCCGGCGGCGCATCGATTCTGGAGCGCGCTTACACATCGGAAAAACTTGACGGCTTCTGGAACGCCACGCTCTCGAACGCGACGCCCGAGACGACCCGGTTCAGCCTGCTCGCCCCCGGCCCCGCCGCCGTCGAACCGAGTCACGAGGCGACGCAGCCCGATTTCGGCCTGCCCTTCGCCGGCGAGGTGATCGGCGAGGCATCTGCCCCCTCGGGCGGCAGCCGCAGCGTCGGCTTTCCGGTCATCCCGCTTTCGGCCGACGACGCCTCGGTGCTGATGCGCCGCCTCGCCTGGGCGGAGATCTATCTCAGCCGCTACCGCTTCTTCGCCCCGGTCTCGACCGATAGCGCCGAAGAGCTCGCCGCCCTCGTCGGGCGACAATACGCAGCCGCGATCGAGGCTTATCTGATCACCGGGCGGCTTTACTTTTCCGGGGCCGACTTGCAGGAGAAATGCCGGCATCTGACGCGTTTGAACGAGATCGATGCTGGACCTTTGTCGGGCGCAAGCGCGGATGCGCTGCCTGCTGCCTGGCGCCCGCTATTCCCGATGGTTGGGGCGGTGCGCGCACGGCTCGGCTCGGACGCGCTGGCAAAGCTGGTCTGTTCGGCCAAGCCAGTGCGTGGGCGGGCCGAGACGACCGGCCTCATCGAGACGCGGGTGCGCGAACAGATCGTCAAGGCGGTCCGGACGAAGGTCGACGACACGCTCAACCTGATGAACGCCGCTTCGACCCAATATCAGTCGCTGGTCAACGAGATGGACGTGACGATCAAGTCGGCCGAGGTGATGGAGTTGGAGCGAGTACTCGGCAACGCTCAGGCCAACATGGTGCTTGTCAAGGAGGACCAGCTGAAAGCAGCCGAGACGATCGCCACGCTGCAGGCGGTCGATCTCTCCAGCCTCAACCAGCCGGATTCGCTGAAGGAGTTCGAGGACGGTAAGGCAAGGATGGCGCAGATCGTCGGACAAATCGAAGGGGTGATGACGGCTCTGTCCGGCCTCGCGCATGTCGTCGAGGATCCGACGATCACGGCAGAGCTTTCTTCCTGCGCAGGACTGGCCGGCGCGTATTCGACGCTCGACCTCACGCTGGACACCGGCGCGCTGACTGCGAAGATCAATGGGCCCTACGAAGACTGCATCAATCATGCCCGGGCGGTGGTCGGGCGGTTCCAGAATCCTTCGCTTTCCAAGGCGCAGATGGCCGAACTTGCCCGGCACGTGCGCCAGATTTCCGAGGTTCTTCTGACGACGGGGCAGCCATGAGACGGTTTTTCCTGCTTTGCGGACTGGTTGCCGGCGTCGTCTTCGGCGCTGCGGGAATGGCGCGCGCGCAGGACTGCATGGCGCTCGACGTCGACGCGGCGGCCGGCCATGCCGGCGAGCTGACGACCCTGCTGAAGATCGCTAATTTCCGCGCCGACGTGAAATATATGGGTGAAGTCGCCACCGAACTCGAACAGTTCCTGACGACCTGCGGCGACGAGGCGACCGGGCGGCTGGCGATCGTGTGCGATTTCGACTGCCATCTGCAACTCGGGCGCTACCGCCTGTTCCTCGCCGCCGACATGCCTTTCCTGTCCTCGGCGAGCGGTGTCAGCCGAAACGACACGCCGGTTTCGCCGCAGGCGGCGCAGGAATTCGGCCGGCAAGGCATCGAGATCGTCGACAGGGGTCTTCGCATTCTCGCGCGGCAACAAGGCAACGACCAGGGAGCCGCGGCGGGAGCGGATGCGAGTTACCGCAGCTTCGTGCGGCAGTTGACGGCGCTGTCCTCGCTGAAGATCCAGTTGCTTATGAACACCGGCGACGTCTGGTACCAGACCCTCTCGGAGGCGCGCGTCAAGGCGCTCGACTTCCTGGTCCACGATACGTTGGGCGCTGTCGGAGGCGCCGGCCTCGACAGCCAACCCAACCTCTCCAAGGCCTACACCAATTACGAGGCCGCAATGTGGGTGCTGGTCGAGACGCAGATGGATATTCCGGGCGAGTCCACCTACGACGACTTGCGCGCCGACCTGCTGCTGCAGCAGAGCGACCTCGATGCCCGCATGGACAGCGCGCACAAGGGTTTCCTGTTCCTCAACATCGACCCCATGCAGTTCACGACGATCCCGTTCGAAGAACTGCAGCAGGCCTTGGCCGAAAGCGAACAGCGACTGACCGAGGTCGAGCGCAATGTCGAGGCGCTGGTTGAGCGGTGGTACGCGAACAAGGAAGGCCAAGCGACCCGCGCGATCGATGAGGAGCGGACGATCCGCAGCCAGGAAGTCAACCTGATCGCCCACAAAATCGGCAAGCTGGAGCACGAGGCACAGACCTTCGCCACCACTGTCCAGCAAGAGATCAACGCGGTCGACGCCGAGAAAGACACGTTCGGCTATCGCCAGCAGATCAGGTCGCTGGAGATCGAGCTCGGCACCAAGATCGCCGAGTTCGAGAACCAGCGCCGTCAGATCAATGACAGGCAGGAACTCGACCTCATCGTCCTCTCCAAGGAGGCCGAGGTCGAGCGGCGCAACGAACTGCGCTGGCTGCTGAATTGGGAAATGACGCAGATGAACCTCGATCTGCAGATTTCCTCGCTCGAGAGCCAGATCACCGAATATGCCCGCCAGACCGAGCGCAACGCCAACCAGCTCGAACAGGCGGTTCGCCAGCGGCAGATCCTCCAAACCCAGATCACCAACAACCAGGGTGCGATCGCCCGCGCCAACGACGCTATCACCGAACTGCAACTGCGCCAGACCGATCTCTATCAGCGCCGCCGGGCCGTCGACCGCGAACAGCTTTGCGGCATCGAGAACCAGCTCGCCCTGATCGGAGAGGCGCCGGCTCATCCATTCACCCCGCTGCTTGCGGGCGAACAGCCGTGCCAGACAGTGACGCCGGCCTTCACGCGCAACCAGTATGTCGCCCAGATGTGCGGCCCTGATGGACAGTCGGGCCTCAGGGCTCAGCTCTTGGCCACACAGACCCAGGCCAGGGCTTTCCTGATGAAGTGCGTCATCGGTGACGCCGATTTCGCCGACGTCGAGCCGCTGATGTCCGACCAGCAGATGATCACGTCGAACGTCTCGCTGCCGCAGGAACTGGCGAACGTCAGTTGCGGCTCGTTCACACAGACGGAAACCGACTTCGCCAAGAAGCTCTATGAAGCCGAGCGTGACGCCTATGCCAAGAAAAAGGCGGACCTTGAGGAAGCTCGCGACCAGGTCGACGGCCAGTTGACCGAAGTGATCGCCTGGTTCGCTGCGTTCAACGGCACGACGCAGGCCGCGCAGATCACGCTCACCGCCATCCAGGCCGCCTACGCGATCTCCGCGGCGATACCCGAGGTCAATGTCTGCGCCTGCGGGCTCGCCAGCGGCGCGGCGACCAAGATCGACACTTCCAAGGTCGTCAAGGCGTCGCTCGAAGCGGCACAGTCGATCTTGTCGACGATCATCGCGACCGGGCGGGTGACGCAGGAGAACATCAACCAGATCAACGGCCTGCAGCAGAGGATCACGCAGCTGCGCCAAGCGAATGAGGAACTCGACCTCGACAAGGCGCTCAAGGCCCGGGCGCTGATCGACACGCATTTCCAACTCGCCGGCCGGCTGGCGCAAGGGGCCGAAGAGATCAAGGAGCTGACACTGCAGGGCTCGATGGCGGCGGTCGACTGCCAGAGCCAGGATCTCGGCATCGACGAGCAGGTGGCGCGGCTCACGTCCGACCATGAACGAATACTTGCCGGACTCGATCTTCAGGCGCGCGAAAACGACATGCTCAGTTTCCAGATCACCGATCAGCAGCGTACGATCGACCGGCTGACCAACGAGATCGCGATCCTCAATCTCGAACTCGACAAGCTGTCCTTGTCGGAAGCTCAGCTCAACGAGGACAATGCACGTGTTGCCGAACTGGTCGCGGCAACCAACGGCCGCATCGAGCGCGTCCGCGCTGCGCAGACAACCGTCACCGGCCTCGCCGAGAGATCAAATGCCTCGACCAACCTGATCAACGAACTACGCGACAGGCAGAGGGACAAGATGCTGGCGCTGAACGATGCCGAACTCGCCTTCGTCGAGCAGCGCATCACGCAGTCGCGCGGCAACACCGAGGAACTCGTCGCGGGCCTGAACCAGGCCAAGGATCTCGGTCTCAAGAGCCGCGCGCTCCAGGACAGCATCCTGAAGTTCCAGGGCAATATTCAGGCGGAGGTGACAAAGCAGCAAGAAGACATGACCAAGCTCGTTACCCAAATCGACGATCCGGCGACGGGCAAGAATCTGTTCATCGCGACCCAGGACACCGTAGCCGACCTGATGAAGGGCATTCCCGAATATCTGGTGACCAAGCGGCGCGTTCTTGAGACCGCCAACCGGCTGATGCACCTGATGCGCCGCCGCTTTGAAGTGGTGCAGGCCTTCACCGGCGAGGCCGCGACTGTGCCCGAGGTCTATGTGCGCAACGCAACCCAGCTGCAGGCAATGATCGACGACATTGTCGCCAAGCGCTTTTTCGACGAGCGGCAGATCAATATCGATGTCGCCCAGATCGTAGTGCCCGCCAATTCCGGTTTCGCCCGCAAGCTGGCGCTCGACGAGAATGTCGAGTTCGAGGTTTCGCCCTTCGCATCGACCGACGGGCTGATGAAAGCGAACGGCTATTTCGCGCTATGGGCGCCCAACAAATTCCGCGAGCGCAAGAACCTAACCCTGATCGATGTCTTCGTCGGCACCGACTACCAGTGCACTGGCGCGCAGTGGAACCGCTTCGCCTTGCAACACCGCGGCAGCGGCTTCGTGTTCAAGCCGCTGACCAAGGGGTCGAACGAGGTCCGCGCCGACATTTCGGTCGGGCCGGAGCGGGTCGCCTTGCAGACCTTTTTCAACCAGGCCGACAGCGGCGACGAGATCAGCCGGATCATCCGCTACTGGGTTCAGGATCGCTACCAGGCGCGCAAGTTCCCGCGCGCACCCGGACCGTCGAACGACACAAGCCTGATCCTGCCCTATCTCGGCGCGCCGCTGATCGGCTCGTACCGGCTGTCGCTGCAGCCGAGCGACTGCCCCTTCGACGGCGCTGTGTTCACCCTCTATTTCATCTTCGCGAGCGCGCCATGAGAGCGATCATCGCCACAGCGGCGCTCGGTCTGGCGCTTGGCGCGACGGGAGCGGCCGCGCGCGACCTCTTCGTCGACAATCTTGCCGGCTATACGATCGAATCGCGTGTTCTCGACGCTCCAAACTGCGAGGGGCCGGCCATTCCGGACGGCACGCTGAAAACCTTCGAGCAAGGCCTCTGCGTCTTCCACCGCCCGGCCCGCAGTCCCGAAGACAGCCAACGCGCCGCCAATCTAATGCGGGAGGCGCAGACACGCGGACTGCCGCCCGTCCACCAGCAGCTTGCCGGGCTGATTTCAGGTCTGGCGACCTGCGCCGAGGCGACGCGTCACCTCGACGCCTACCGCGCTTCGGGCAACCAGAGCCGGATGGAGCAGACGCTGTTCTGCCGCGACCGGCGGCACAGCCAGGCTGACTTGAATGCTATCGAATGGAATCATGCGCTGTTCGAGTATGCCGACGGGCTCGCTTCGAACCGGACGCTCGATCAGAGACTGGCGGAGATGAGCTCCTGCCAGGCCGGGCCCTTGAGCGCCGATTTCGACGCCCAGTGCGGCCTGATCTCCAATCTGTCCGACACCGAGATCAATGCCTTCGCCGACGGAGCGGCCGGCAAGGTGATCGAAAACTACTTCGCCAGCGTCGAGAGCCCGATTACGGCGATGTTTTCCCGCAAGCTGAAGCGTGCCGAGGGTCTGGTGCAGAGTTCGCGCGCCGGCATCGACGGTATCAAGGCGGGCGCCGACGCGGTGAACAAGGAATACGCTGCGCTAAACCAGGTTTACGAGGCGGCGCGCGACACCAAGATGGGGCCGATCTACAACGCCTACCGCGAAGCGATCCTGAGGGCGACCTCGATCCTCGACGAGTTCGACCGCTGGAAAGGCGGCCTGTTCATAACGTCGGAAAACATCAACCTGATGCCGAAGATCACCGAACGGTCGGGCGAGATTGCGGGCGAGAAGACTCGCGTCGAAGGCCTAGCGTTCGCAGCCAAGGCGAGCGGCGTGATCACCGACATCAAGCGCATCATCAATGCCGACGCCGAGAACCGCGCCGCAGTCGCCGCGCTTTGCCGCATCTACTTCTGCGAACTGACCAACCGCCGCGCAATGGCAGACGTCATCCGCACCTGCCGTCGGCCGGCGCTCGCCAACAATCCGCTGTGCATCGGCCAGAACGGGCAGATGAGCAATGGAACTCTCAAGGTCGATTTCCAGGGGCCGCACTCGATCTCGGTCAAGGAGCTGTGCCAGTCGGCCGGCCTCGATCCGTTGATGACCGAAGTCAATATGGACCCCACCCGTGCGGCAAGCTGCCTGAGCGAACTGAGATGAGACAGGCGGCCGCATTGCTCACCCTGTTTCTCGCCAGCACTTCGGTGGCCCGCGCCGAGCCGCAGCTTGACGCTTTCGTCACCGATCAGAACAAGGACGTCTATGTCGCGCTTTTCGACGGCAAGGCGGTGGAGCTTGCCGGCTGCGCCAGCGCCGGCCAGGCGAAGCGGCTGCTGCACCTGCCTGACACCGCTATCGTCTCGGAGGCAACGTTCGCCAAGCTTCAGACCGAAAACGGCTTCGGCGCGCAGCCGCGCTTGCCATGCCCCGGCACGGCCTTCGATATCGACTGGCCGGCGACGACCGCCATCTGGGCCGATGTCGAGGCATCGGGCAACTACTATCTCCCCGCCGTCTCGGGCCGCGGTTATTTCGCCGTCCCCGCCGCCTGCGCGGAGATCAAGGCAGCGCTCGCCATCCGCGAGCGGTTGCAACTCCCTGGCGTACTGCAGGGCTTCGTCGCGCCGCCCGATGTCGGGACACCCTTCGTGTTCGATTGCGGGCGCGCCGATCTTGGCGGCACATCGAATGTAGCGGTGGCGAGTGCGGCGCGCTGGAGTCTGCACCGGTTTGAAACCTTCCTCAGCGCCGAAAGCATTGGCGACACGATCTATGTCGTGCGCTACGCGCCGCCGGGCGAAGGTGCGCAGCCCTCCTACCTGCCGATTGTGCGCCTTGACGGCAAGGCGACGCGCGACATCATTGCCGATGCAGCCGGAGCGGAAGCGGCGGAGAAGAAGCTGCGATCATTCTTCGGCATCGCTGAGGCCGAGGCCGTAACCCTGCTCGGCGCCGACGCGGTGGCGGCGCTTCGTTCGGCGCCCTTCGTCGACCTGTGTCTGTCGAATTGCGATGGCTATCAGCGCGAGCACTCGACCTTCGCGCAGCCGGGTATCGACCTCGGCCTGACCCCGCTGTCAGCCGGCCTGTCCATCACCTCGCTTGACTCCCTCGGCAATGCGCGGCTGGATTGGATCTTCGCGGAGGGGCGAAGCCTGTCATTTACGGGTTGCCCGCGTCTGACGTTGGCGCTCGGCCTCTCCGCCCCCGGCATTGGCGACTGGATGGGCGAGACGGATCGCGCGCTGACAGCCGCTCCGGCGCCGGGTACCGGGTTCGACTGTCGGGGTTCGGCCGGCGATACGTGCCTTCGCCGCATCAATGATGGCGGCACGCTGACGCTGGCGCAATTCTCTGCCGAGGGCGATTGCGCCGGGCGGGCGAATCTCAGGCTCGAACTGCCCGCATCGGTCCAGATGCCGCAGACGCTAATCCTGAAGGGATTGCCGTTCAAGACCGTGCACATGGCGCCGGCCCCCGGCGTTGCCCGCACGCGGCTCGTCGGCACCGCCAACCGAGTGCCTGCCGGCACGTCGTCATGCATCCTGTCAGCCACAGGCGTGATCATCGTCGCCGATGGATTGCCGCGGCTCGAACTCGAGCGGATCGATCTGGCGCGGGCAGCCGCTCAAACGACCGACGAGGTCGTCGCCGTGATCGCGCAGAATGGCGCGGTCGCGCTCGACGATGTGACTATCGGCACCGTGGCGGACGGACTGTCGCCGATCGCGCGGGGCGCGTCGCTGTGCCTGGCGGACCTTTATGCGCGCGGGCTCAGGGTCGAAGCAGACATGCTGGCGATCCAAGGCGTTCGGGCACGGCTGCTGATCTCGGCCCAAGCGCCTGCCCGCTCCAGCATTGTGCGCGCACGCTTCGGCGCGGTGCTCACCTCCGACAGCCTGATGCGGATGGCCTTCACCGACATCGCCGCCGCCAATCCGCTAGTTCTGCGCGGCGCGGTCGTGGCGGGTCGCTCGGACGGGCTCGCGCCCATGGCCGCTGGCCTTACGGTCGGCTCCGCCATCCAGCTCGAGCGCGGTTCGTCGGCGAATTTCACCACCTCGACGGTGTCCGGCTTCCGCTGCGCGGTCAGTTTCGCCGACAGCGCCTCCAGCGCCAGTTTCCTGCTGCCGGGCAACGACATTGCACACGACAATACCAGCCGGGCCTGCGGGCCAGGCCGCTTCAGCCTGGTCGAATAGAGCGGAAAGGAGAAACCAGATGACCCGCATAGCCCGATCGCTGCTCCTGCTGGCGCTGCTTGCGGTGATCGGCGCCGGTCGGGCCCGAGCCGAGGAACCGAAGCTCGTTCTGTTGGAGGACCCGACGCTGAACGCCACTCGCTTGCACTATCCCCTGCTCATCTCCGAAGGACGCGGCTACCGCATTCGCTGCAGTGTTCAGGCGGACGAGGAAGCAGTGATCCGCGGACTGGGCTTAGTAACCGTCCCGTCGCAAATGCTGAGCGCCGTCGACAATGCGGTCATCGCGGCCGACCCAGCCGCCAATCCGCTGTTGTGCCCATCCGACGAGCACTACCCGATCAAGGTCTTTGCGCATGATAGCGGCAGCGGGCTCGTCTACTACCTGCAGTTCCCGACCGATTTCGGGTCAACATCCTTTTCCGACCAACTCTACATTCCCGGCTGCGCGCCGTTGGTCGAAGGATTAAAGCTCAACCTCAATCAGGCGATCGAGGCCGACCCCACCCCTTTCTTTGCCGGAAAGGTCCATACCATCGCATGCCTGGCGGGCCCGCCGCTTGTCGGACGGCCGACGACCTTTGCCAGTTGGTGCATCAAGAACGACCTTGATCCTGCCCAGCAGACGACGGTCGAGGAGCTGCTCGAGCTGACACCCGGCGGTGCCTCCGCGTTGGGCAATCCGGCGGCGTGCGCAAGCGCGCAGGACTTTCTCGCGTCGAGCACGACGCTCGACCTTGCCGGGCGACGGCTGACAAATCTCGAGCCGCTGGCGACACTTACCCATCTGACGCGCCTGACCTTGTCCGGCAATGAAATAGCCGACACGCGCGATCTGGAAAAGCTGACCAAGCTTACCTTTCTCGATCTGTCGCGAAACAGGATCAGCAACATCAACGTGACTGGCGTGATGAAGGATTTGGCCGACGCCGACCTCAGTTCCAACGAGATCGCCGACCTGCGGCCGCTCGCCTCGGCGCGGGCGCTGACGCGACTGGTTCTGGCCAGCAACAAGATCGCCGACGTGTCGCCGTTGCGGTTTCTGCAAGAGCTCACGGCGCTCGACCTGTCGAAAAACCGCGTCACGGATGCGCGCGCCTTGATGGGCCTTACCGAACTCACCTCTCTTAACCTGCGCGCGAACCGTCTGGCCACGGTGCAGTCCGTCAGCGCCATCCTGCCATTCAAGCCTTCGCTGGACGGCAATCCGGTCTGCATCAGTCGACCGGAGCAATCGACCGCGGCCACCGGGAAAATTTTCGAAGCCTGCATCACGGCGATCAAGGAGGGAGACGTGGTGCTGGCAAACATGCAGACCGGCAAATGCCTGGCAGTTTCCGAGGGGCGCCTCGACAACAACGCGCCGGCCGTACAGTTCAACTGCGACGGCGACCAGTGGCGCCGCTGGAAGCTGGTCGAGACGAATGACGGTTTTCAGTTACAGAACGTGCGGACCGGAAAATGCCTGACGATTGCCGGCGGTGTCAGCACCGACAACAACATACCGGCCCTTCAATTCGACTGCGACCGAGATCCGTCGCGGCGCTGGAAGCTGACCGCAACCGGCGACGGCTTCCAGGCTGAAAACATGCAGACGAGCAAATGCCTGACCATTGCCGGCGGGGTGAGCACCGATGACAACGTCCCTGCCCTCCAATTCAACTCCGACCGCGATCCGTCGCGGTTCTGGAGCATCCGGGCGGCCGACCCGGAAGTGTTGCTGGTGAACCGGCAAACCGAAAGGTGCCTTTCGGTCGCGGAAGGACGAACCGACAACAATGCACCGACGGTGCAATTCGACTGCGACGGCAGTCAATGGCAGCGCTGGAGGCTGGTCGAGACGGGCGATGGCTTCCAGGTGGCCAACGTCCGGACAAGCAAGTGCCTGACGATTGCCGGCGGAGTCAGTACCGAAGACAACATCCCGGCCTTGCAGTTCAACTGTGACAGCGATCCTTCGCGTCGTTGGAACCTTGTCGAGACGCGCGACGGAGTTCAGGCGGAAAACGTCCAGACAGGCAAGTGCCTGATCATTGCCGGCGGGGTTAGCAACTTGAACAACATCCCAGCCCTTCAGTTCACTTGCGATCGCGAGCCGTCGAGCTTTTGGACCATCAAGACCGCGGACGAGATGTAGCGCTGCCATTGGTTCGGGCTGATTGGGCCGCATCGATCAGCCTGAGCCTCGAAAGGAGAAACCAGATGAACCGCATCGGCCAATCGCTGCTCCTTGTTCTGGTCATGCTCGTGGCCGCCGCCGCCGGCCCGGCCCGCGCGGACGAGCCGAAGGTTGTGCTGTTCGAGGATCCGGCGCTGGAGGCGAACCGGCTGCATTATCCGTTGCTTATCTCCGACGGGCGCGGCTACCGCATCCGCTGCAAGGACCAGGCGGACGAGGAAGCAGTGATCCGCGGACTTGGCTTCGCGACGGTTCCCTCGGAGGTGTTGACCGCCGTCGACAGCGCGATCGTCGCCGCGGATCCGGCCGCCAATCCGCTGCTGTGCCCCTCGGGCGAGACATACCCAATAAAGGTGTTCGCGTACGATAATGGCAGCGGCCTCATCTACTACTTGCAATTTCCCTCAGACTTCGGCGCGACGACATTTTCCGACCGGCTCTACATTCCATCCTGCGCACCGCTGGTCACCGAGTTGAAGCTCAATCTCGACCAGGCGCTGAACGCCGACCCCACGCCGTTCTTCGCCGGCAAGATCCACACCATCACGTGCCTCTCGGGCGCGCCGCTGGTCAACAAGCCGACCACCTTCGCGAAATGGTGCATCAAGGGCGACCGCACGCCGGCTGAAACGGCGACCGTGATGGCGGTGCTCGATTCAACGCCCGGCGGAGTCTCCGCGCTCGGCAACCCGGCCGCCTGCGCCACCGCACAGACCTTCCTGGAATCGATCACGACGCTGAACCTGAGCGGCAAGGGCGTGCAATCACTCGAGCCGATTGCGGTGCTGACGAACCTCACCAGCCTGTCGATCGCCGGCAACAACTCGATCGCCGAACTCGGGCCGCTGGCCAAGCTCAAGACACTGACCTTTCTTGATATTTCCGGCAATCACGTCAGCAACATCAACGCCCTGGCGCCACTGATCGCGCTGACGCGGGCCGACGTCTCCGACAACGACATCACCGACATCCGCGCGCTGTCGGCGCTCGCGTTGCTGACGAACCTCACACTCGACGACAACAAGATCGCCAGCCTTGAGCCGCTGCAATTCCTGCAGGCGCTCTCGATCCTGTCCATCGCCAACAATGGCCTCACGGGCGACATGCTCGATCCGCTCAGCGCGCTCGGCGGCCTGACCAGTCTGAACCTCGCCAACAACAAGATCGAGACCTTCGCCAATCTCGGCAGCTTCCCCTCGACGCTGGCCATCAATCTCAGCGGCAATCCAATCGTGGCGAATGGCGGGCAGAGCTTCGTTGACCTGTGCGTGCTGCACCGCGACGCGGCGACCCCGCTTGGGCAAACCATACGAGCCATGGTCGAACTGGAGGGTGGCGGGACGTGCTTGGTGGTCGGCAACAAGCTGCTGGCGACCACCGCACTCGATCTGTCGTCGAAGATCGTCAGCGACCTGCGTCCGCTCGCCACCTTACCGCAACTCACCTCGCTCAACCTGTCCAACAATGCCATCACGGACGTCTCGCCGCTTGCCGGCCTGACCAATCTCGGCACACTCAACCTGTCGAAGAATTCGATCGCCAATGTCAGACCGCTGGCAGCGCTGTCGGGCCTGATCAGTCTCGATCTTTCCGACAATCCCGTGCAAGCGAGCGACTTCCTGTCGGCATGTATGATGCGGAACCAGACCGACTTTCTAACGCCCGCGCAAACCGCGGAAGTGAACGCGCTGCTATCGATCTCGGGCAAGACTGTTTGCGGCAGAGCCTATGACGATCTCAGTTCGCGCCAGTTCGCCGATGCGAAGAACCGCGGGTTGACCAGCGTCTCGCTCTTCCCAGTGATGGGAAATCTGACCTCCATCGACCTGTCCGACAACCAATTGTCCGACGTCTCGGCGCTGTCGGCGGTACCGGGGCTGACGAAGCTTTGGATCCGCAACAACCAGATCCCCTCGATCCAGGGCATCCTCCAGCTGCGCCGCCTCGAACAACTGAACATCGACGGCAATCCCCTGTCGAACCTGATCGGCATCGGGATGCTCAACAAGCTGACAAAGCTCTATTTCTCGAACACACACGTACAATCCGTGACGCCGTTGGCGGACCTGCCGCTGCTCGAGGATGCCGGCATGCGCAATCTGCCGCTGCAATACGCCAGCTTCGCTGAATACTGCATCGTCTACCGGTTCGATTCTATTGCGCTCGGCGACGCCCGCGGCTTCATGGCGGCGCTCGACAGCCGCATGCAGGCCGACCACGTCGACAGCGCAGATTGCAGTGCAGCGCAGAACTGGGCGCAGTCACTGACCAGCCTGACTCTGAACAAGAAATCGATCATCGCCGTCAACCCCGTGGTCCATTTCCGGGCGCTGGGCGAACTTAACCTCTTCGACAATGTGATCACCGACGCGTCGCCGATCGCTTCGCTGACAGGACTTCAGAAACTGAACCTCGCCACCAACCGGCTATCCGCGATCCCGCGCTTCGGATCGAGCGGGCTCAAATACATCTACCTGAACGACAACCAGATCACCAATGTCGGCAATCTATCGAACATGCCGGCGTTGTCGGATATCGATCTGCGCAACAACCGGGTCTTCGATGCGCTGCCCCTTGGCTCGCTTCCGGCGCTGTCAGTCGTCGATCTGAGAGGCAATCGGATCGAGAACTTCGCTAGCGTCCATCCGGTGATCGGAAAGACCTATCTGGGCAACAATCCGGTCTGCTCCTTCCCGCAGCCGCTCCTCCCTCAAGTCGCCGAAGCCTGCAACCGCGAGCCGTGGCGCATCTTCGATGGAAACATTCACCTGCACGACGCGATCGCCGTCCAGCCCTCGGTCATCTGTCCGCGCCCGAACTGCTTACAGCTCATCATCGTGGGTCCGCAAATTCATCAGTAGTGCCTGCATCCGGAGAGGTAGTCCCATGTTCATAAAGACCCTTACCGCCCTCGCAGCCCTGGCCGCTGGCGCCGCAGTACTCGGCTCACCGGCCCGCGCCGAAGACAAATCTGCGACGTCGATCGTGCAGTTGCCCGCTGCGGGCGGCACTGTCACGCAGGAGGAAGGCAGCTTCACGCTGAACAACAATACGGGATCGGCGAACTTCACCGTGCCGCTACCCACCCTGCCGACGCGCGGCCAGTTCGGGCCGCAACTGAGCCTCACCTACAGCCAGTTCGCGGGCGATACCGGCAACGGGCTCGGTATCGGCTGGCAGTTCAATACCCAGGCGATCGCCGCCAATGACGATCTCGGCACGGCCGTGCCCGGCACCAAGCCAGGCGGCGATTTCTTCTCCCGCCTGTCGTATATGGGCGCGCGACTCATCTTCCTCGGCAACCAGAACGGCGTCTGGGAGTACAAGCCCGAATATGCCGAGGATTTCGTCAAGATCCTCTACCACACTGGCGCGTTCGACGTCCTTTCGCTCGACCTGACGGGCGGCCTACACACCGACACCATCTCCTCCGGTTTCGAGGTGATCAACGCCAACGGAACACGGCTGATCTTCAGCGGCGATTCCTCCGTGGCGGAGGGCAATTTCGATGTAGCCGCGCCCTATGTCACGAAATGGCCGCTGGTGCTGCAGCTCAATGCCAACCGCGAAGCCATCCGCTACGAGTACCAGCGTTTCGGTGGACGCAGCTACCTGACAAAGGCCAGCTTCGCCGGCGGTCAGAGCAGCTATCAGTTCGAGCTGATCGAGACGCAATCGACGCTCGTAAGCCACACCAATGGCAGCAAACAGGAGAACGCCCGGCTCTACGGCAAGGTGACGGCCAAGTTCAAAGACACCGTCTACGCCCAATGGTGCATGGGATATGTCGGCCGTGATACCAGTGACACGTCGAAGTTCGTCGTCCGGGCGCATCCGGACTGCCTGGCGAAGGCTCAGGCCGACCTCACGCCGCTCATCGACGCGCAGTCGGTCAATGTGCTCGACCAGCTGCGCGTGCTCTACCGGTATGGTGACACCGGCGGCGAGGCGCTGGCGCAATCGACGCTGAAGTTCCCGGACATCCATTTCGGCTATTCGTCGTGGACAAGCGCCGAACTGGCGTCGCGCCCCGTCGTGTTCGAAGCGCCGAAAATGGCGTTCGCCGGCGACATCCCGCCGCAGAATTTCGAATTGGCCGACCTCAACATGGATGCACTGGTCGACATCGTGCAGACCAAGGATGACGGCGCGACCGTGCATCTCGGAAGCGGCGACCTGAACAGCGCCTTCGGCGACACCAGCCAACTCGTGCTGTCGCGTCCGACCGAGGCTGGACTAATGCGCCAGATCGCCCCCCGGCTCACCGACAATCGCTTCGCTTTTGCCGACATCCTGGGCGACAGCTTCGTCGATATCGTCGAAATCGAAGACGGGCTGATGCACGTCTATGACGGCAAAGCCGACGGGACCTTCCCTTATCTCGGCCGCTCGATCCCGCTGCCCGGCGTCTCGCCAACGACATTCGCGGGCGGCAACGGCCGCTTCGCCGACGTTAATATGGACAGCCTGTCCGACATCGTCACGACGCGCCTCAATGCTGATCGCCGCACGGAATGGCGGATATTTCTCAATCTCACCCGGCGGCAGGCCGATGGGGGTTACAACGTCAATTTCGGAGCGCTTACCAAAGCGTTCCCATTCAACAGTCAGGACGGCCAGATACTCGGCCGCAACAATGTGCGGATGGTCGACATCAATGGCGACCGGCTGCCCGATCTCGTCGTCATCCGCCCGGCTGACCAGGGCTTCTGCCTCTATGAGAACCAGGGCAACATGTTCTCGAAGGACCCGAATGCGCTGCTGTTTGGCGACGCCGCGATCAACGATCCGGTCTGCGGTCACGGCAGCTTCTCGAAGATTGGCGGCATGCAGCCCGGCGATAACCTCGCCACAATGTGGTACATCGATGCCAACGGCGACGGCATCATCGATTTCGCGTCGATGGGCGAGCGCACTGACCAGATGCGCGTCTGGCTCGGCTTCGGCGACGGGACCTACCTGAAGGATCCGCTCAGCATCGCGCTCAATCTGCGGGTTCAACTGGGCGCGTCGACGCAGACCTTCGCTTCGCGCGTCGCAGACATCGACGGCGACGGCCAGAGCGAAATCATCGTGTTCCAGAAGCCGTCCGGCGACGAGGTGAAGCCCGTCGTCGTGATTGACTTCAACCGCACCGACACGGTGCAGTTGGTCAAGGCCAACCTGCTCACGGTCGTCGACTTCGATTCCGGCCGCCGGCACGACATTCGCTATGCGACTTCGATCGACGAGATGCTGCGCGACCGCGCCAACGGCCAGCCGACGCGCAACCTGCATTTTCCCGTTGTCGTTGCCAAGCAACTCGTCACGTCGCAGGGCATACCCGGCCAGGTTCGCGCCCAAGTGCAGACGGACGAATATTTCTACCACAATCCATTTTACGATGTGATCAATCGCCGTTTTATCGGCTTCTCGGACGTCGAGAGGATCGCGTACGGCGACGAGAACGCGGCCGGCCAGCGGGTCACGCAGCGCTCAAGCCTCGATCGCGAACAGTATTACACCTTCGCGGAAACGGCGGCTGACCTGAACCTCGCCGGCAAACTGAAGATCCGCAAGACCTATGAAGTGAAGCCCGAGGCGACGCTCGTCGCGAGCGCGGAGACGACCGAGACGCTCGATCCGTCGGCGGCGGCGCTGCACTCGCTGTCGACCGCCACGCGCACCCAGAAGCTGCCGACGACGGGGATGATGTTGAAGTGCGAGTCGTCGGTGTGGGAGACGTTTTCGCGTGGCGACGGCTCGTCCTATCTCAGAAAGGTCAAGGAGACGCTGACCGGTTCCGCCGGCGACGCCGAACAGCAGGACCCGGCCGATCCCGAATGTAAGGACCCGGTGAAGGTCCAGACGTATGCCGATTTCGACGAATTCAATATGCCCGCCTCGGAAACTGTGCAGGTTCGCGATATCCCGGGACCCGCGGATTTGACCATTCAGGGCTTTAGCCGCACCACCCAGACCGGGTATGCGCAGTCGCGTGCCGATCTCGCCGCGCTCAGCATTGTCAACGCCGCATCCGAGCGCCGTATCCTAACCGGAACGCGACTGCTCAGCCGTGAAAGCTTCACCTATCTAGCCGACGCGGGCGGTCGCATGGGCACCCGGACACTCGAAGTCTTTTCCGGCCTCAGCAACTTGCCGGCGTCGCTCGAGCAGTTCCGCAACGCCACCCGCACCCTCACCAAGAGAATGGGCTATGACGTCTTCGGCAACACCACCGCGCTGTCGGACGACCTTGGGCAGACAGAGGCCGTTCTCTACGAAGAGACCGGCACCTTGCCGATGAGCCACACCAAGATGGCGGGTGGTGCGCCTGAGCTCAACCAGATCACGTCAATGACCTACGACGGGCCACGGGCCGGAGCTGTGCGAACGATGACGACTCCCCTCGGCATGGTCGTCACCAACGACTATGACGCGCTCGGCCGTAGGATCCATGAGGTGGCAGCCGACGGTGCGGAGAAATTCTACAGCTACAAGATCGGCGAGAGCGGCCTGCCCTCACTGATCTTGACATCGAAGCGCCGTTACGCAAGCGCTGCCCAAACTCCGGAAAGCGAGAGCGAATTCATTGCCGAGCTCGCCGCCTACAACGCCCGCGGCAACCAGATCGCCGACCTGGAAAGCGTTGCCGAGGGGGGCGTGCGGGTCCGCAACTTCGCGCTCTACAATCGCAACGAGAAACTGGTCTTCCGCTGGACCCCATTCGTCGTCAGGAGCTTCGGCGGTATCGACGATCTGAACCTGCAGAAGGTCTTCGAGCTGGGCGACGTTCCGCGTCCGGATCACGAAATCGGCAACACATATACCTACGACGCAACGGGCCGCATGGTGCGTGAGTCTTACCCGTCGGGCAAGGTTTCCGAGATGACCTTCGGGCCTTGGGGCACGCACACAATAACGACCTATGCCGATCAGTTCGACGGTACGGTGCGGAGCGAGGAATATTCGCTCAGCAACGAGAACGGGGTGACCGGCTTCATCGCCGCCAATGGCGACGGCGTGATGCAAATTTCCCGCTTCGTGCGCGATTCCTTCGGCTATTTGAGCGAGATTTGGCTGCCGGGCGAAACTGCGCCTCGACGGTTGATCTACAATTCGGTCGGCGACATCGAATTCCAGTCGATCCCCGGAATGGGCGACCGGTACGCCTTCTACGACGCGCGCGGGCGGCAATCAGCGATCGCGCGCGTCGGCGTGAACGGCGAAGCTTCCGTGCAGACGTCCACCTACGACTTCCTTAACCGCAAGCTCACAGAGGTTGACGACGGTGTCCTCCATCTCGAATACCGCTACGACCGGGGCGTCGAGATAGCCTCTGCGGCCGGGTTCGAAGTGCCGATCGCGTTGCCGCTCGATAAAATAACCGAGGTCATCATCCACGATCCCAACGGCCTGTTCGATGCGGCCGAACGCTACGCCTACAACGCGAACGGCCGCATGACCGCCAACGAGGTGGAGATCAACCACGCAAAGTATGCCGATCGCTTCCATCACACGCTTGATGGCCGGATCGATTCATCGATCGGCCCACGCGGCCTGACGTCGAAATTCGCGCTCGGACCGGACAAGAATCTCCGCTCCGTGACGGTATCCCATCCGGACTTCGCCGGCCCGCAGAAAGTGATCGAGAACATCACGTACAATCCGGAAGGACGGGTCGAGCGCGTCAACTACCGGCTCGGCGCCTTCACGCAGATGACCTACGATCCGACGACGCTGTTCCTGACGCATATCGTCTCGCAAGCGGGAGGCGTTCCGCTGCAGGACTTGACCATGGCTTTCAACTCGAACGGCTCCATCACACAGATCGTCGATGCGCTGGGCAGTGGCGCCGGCGACGCGACCCATGTCGACCGTTCCGGCACCTTTCACTATGACTTCAAGAACGAGCTCGTGAGTATCGATCGCTATGGCAAGCATGCCGAATTCGGCTATTCGCCTGCCGGCACCTTCGCCCGCAATGACGAGCTCGATCCCGGAGCAGGGATTGTCCCGGCGGCAGCCAGCGCGACCGGCCTCATTCCGACCGGCAGCGCGTCCAAGCCATATGGTTTCGATGGCTTCGGCCAGCTGGCGACGTCGCCGAACCTTACCGGCACTGTCTTTGACATCAACGGCCGGCTCATCCGAGCGCAAACCGCGACCAACGACGTCTTCTACGGCTACGACCAGACCGGTCGACGCCTATACAAGAAGATTGTCGCTCCGGACGGATCGAAGCCAGACCAGCTTTATCTCTATCCAGTGGAGACATTCGAGGTCGGCCCAAAGGGCGAAGAGAGCTATGTCAACATTGCCTCGACCAAGTTGGTGCGGCTCGAGCACGGCACCGGTAAATGGTTCTATTACCTCAAGGATCATATCGAGAGCAGCGACTATGTGATCGCCTCGGGCGGCGCCCCGGTCGAGCAAATGCTCTATCGGGCATACGGAACCGAGCACAAGCCAGAAGTACTGGCTCCTGCCTGGGCCGATCACTTGACAGACATTTCGGGCGAGTTGCCGCGCGAAAAAACCCACCATCGGTTCACCGGCAAATATCTCGACGACGATACCGGGCTCTACTACTTCGGTGCCCGCTACTACGATCCGGCCCTTGGCCGCTTCGTCTCACCCGACCCGCTGTATGTCGGCGATCCTGAGCGCTGCACCGGCAACCCCACATCATGCAATCTCTTCGCCTATGCCAACAATAATCCGATGGCCTATATCGACCCGACAGGTCTCAAGGAGATCGTGGCCGGCGATGCCGCCTATCGGCGGCAAGTTGAGGAGGATATCCAACGCACAGACCCGACTGCCCGAGTCGACAGCAAGACTGGCGAAGTTTCGCAAAGCTGGCTCCACGGGGCCTGGCTCGACGTCAAGGACTTCTTCGTACCCGGTACCGGGATGGATACAGGGCGCGAACTCACCAAGAGGATTGTCGACAGCCCAGAAACGGTGACGATCCAGAACGTGGCCGGCCGCACCGGAACCGATCTCGCCGATCATACGAAGGATCCGACGACGACACCGGGAGGGGCGGTCATCTCTTACGATCCGGCGGCAGCCCGTATCCGCACGTCGAGCGAGTTCGACAAATCGACCGGCACTGTCGCGACAAACCCGGCCGATCCTGGCATCGTGCTCGCCCATGAGCAGATCCACGCCTCCCACATCCAGGCGGGACAGATTTCCGGCATGGGTCCAGCCACCTACAACGGGCTTGATGGAAAGCCACATACCTCCATGGACGAGGAAGCGCGGACCGTCGGTGTCGGCGGAACGCCGCGGCCTGACGACATAACGGAGAACCAATTGCGCGACATGCTCGGTATCAAGCCGCGCAACCACTACAACTGATTCGCGGCAACGCAGAAGGACGGAGGCATGACATGCGTAACTTCCCTCTCTCTACGGCAGCGCTGGCCGGGCTGGCGATGCTCATCACTGCGGCGGCCCTCGCTCAATCCATGAACCCGCAGATGAAGGAGCCGCAAGCGATGCCACTCGATTTCCTGACCTGGATCGATCGTGACGCAGACTGGCTGCAGAAGCAAATTGCCGCACTTGGCGGGTCGGGAAAGCTCACCATCGATGGCGGCATTCTGGAGACGACCGACCTTGATACGTTGAAGGCAGCCAATCGCATTCGTGCCTTTGCCTACCTCGCGACCAAGGGGCTGAGGCCTCCCTATTTCGATCTGACGATCGCTGCGGGTGACGCGACGAAGCGGTGCGTCACGCAATTCCCCCGCAGCATTGCTCCAGGCATCGGTCCCATGGATTTCGCAAGGAAGAGTTTCCCGGCGGACGCTGCCGACCAAACCGAACTGAAATCCTGCACGGTCGCAGGTCAGGGTAAAGACTATGCCGGGCTTGACCGGGCGACCTTTCGAGATCGCTACTTCGATGCATCAGGCACATTGAAGCCGGAATTTCGCAACCTCGGCGACGATCCCGCTTTCAGAGCCAAGGCTATCGACGAGGGCTTCTTCCTGGCGACGGAGGATTATAGCGGGCTGTTGCAGCTGGACCTGCGGTAGGCCAGCCGCGAGGTAGCAAGCAACACCTGGCGCCGGCGAAACGCTAGACTTGTATTGTCCACGTGCTTTGTGGGGCCGACCAGCGCCAGCACCAGGCGGGGCCGGTCCTTGTCGCCTTCTCCGCGCCCTCCCGGTGTGCCAATGCCAGAGATAGGAATATCGGAAGACCTGTGCGACCTTGGACTTTGGTTTTGGCTCAGAGAGCTCGTCGTGAGATGGTCGAGACTGGGCTCCATGCGGAGACTTCGACCGCAGCGATATCGTCCTTGTTGAGCTCCGCTATCAACTCGACCCGCCTGTCGCGCTTCAACAGCCGGACAAAAACCTCGTAGGCCAGCAGCACGGTGCGTGCGATGACGACCGGATTGCGGACGGAGGTATCTTCATAAGCGCCGAAGTTTTTCTCGAGAGGGCGGCGGCGGTGACGGTGGCGGTCATCGGCGTCACGGGTTTAACCCGGAATAGAGGCGCTTTTCGCGCTTTCCGCGAGTGCCTGGCGCCAACCAAATGGAAACGAGCCCGTGACAAGGCTGCTTGCAAGATCCAGCTGAAATCGCGGCGAGACGGGCTGAAGCCGTCTACGCGCTCAACTGCTTGCCGTCCTTCGACCGCCGGGATCTAGCCGGAGTTTTGACCGACGACGACCACGCCGGCTCGCTCACAAAAACAACAAGGCCCACTCCCGGGGCCTTGCCGTATCAACTCTGCTGTCGGCCCGGCCCTCAGTTTCCCATTATCTGCTTGGCATTTTCCGGCGTGATCGCGGTCGTGTCCACCGTCACCGTCGGCTCCACCGACGAAGCACACTCAAGCAGGATCTTCTTCGACATCTCGACCGCTTCCTTGGCGCCGGTCGGGTAGGTGAAGGTTGCCGCCCAGTCGCCCTTGGCCACGGCCTCGATGCCGCCGGCCGGACCCGGCAGGCCATCGGTGCCGATGATCTTGACCTGCTTGCCCGCGCCCCTGGCTGCGAGCAGCGCACCCGCCGCCATCATGTCGTTCGAGGCATAGAGCACCTTGATGTCCGGGTGCGCTTGCAGCATGGCGGAAAAGGCGGTCTGAGCTTTGTCGGGCACCCAGTCGGCGGCCTGCTCGGCCACCACTTGGATTTTGGCATTCTCCTTCACACCGTCCTTGAAGCCGTTGAGCCGCTCCACCGCTGGCGTCGAACTCGGCAGCCCCTTCAAGCACCGCCGCCTCGCCGCCTTCCGGGAGCAGGGTCTTTGCGGTGTACTTGCCCGCTTCGAGCGCGATCTTGTAATTGTCGCCGCCGATGAAGGCGGTGTAGTCCTTGCCGGGGTCGCCTACCGTTTTGCGGTCTAGTTCGATGACGGGAATGCCGGCATCCAGCGCGCGCTTCACCGCCGGGGTCATGGGTGCTGCCTCGAAGGGCGAGATCAACAGCAGATCAACTTTCTGGGTTATGAAGTTGTCGACCTGCGAGGTCTGCGTGTTGACGTTGCCGGCGCCGTCGGCGATCTGCAGCGTGAACTGCGGCACATCCTTGACCGCCGCGGTCAGCTCGTCATTGACATGCTGGCGGTAGGGCTCGGCATTGTTCGCCTGCGAAAAGCCGATGATGAACTGGCCGTCCTTGGCGCAGGCCTTGACCATCGGGTCGGCCGCTTGGGCAGCACCCGCCATGCACAGGCAAGAGCCTGCCAGAAAGGCGACCTGCAGGGCGCGCCTCGATCCTTTTTCCATCGTTGTCATGCTTGCTCTCCTCCTCGTCGGGCCTATGGCCAGACCTTGGTTTCATGGTCTTCCAAATGCTGCCGCCGGCCTCCTATCGTCCCAAACCCTCGCGGCGGCGAACGAGGGATTGAAGCACTGCCGCCAGAACGATGATCGCGGCGGTCGCGAGCAGCTGCATGGCGGGGGTAATGTTGTTGAGCTGAAGGATGTTGGCGAGCGCGCCGAGCATGATGGTGCCGGCAACGGTGCCGACCATCGAGCCGGCGCCGCCGAACAAGCTGGTGCCGCCGATGACCACGGCCGCGATGGCCGTGAGCTCATAGCCCATACCGTCATTGGCGCTGCCGAAGTTGAACTGACCCGCATGCACGATGCCGGCAAGGGCGGCGGCAAATCCGGTAATGGCGTAGACCGAGATCTTGACCATAGAGACCGGAACGCCCGAAATGCGCGCCGCTCGCTCGTTGCCGCCGACGGCAAAGACATAGCGGCCGAAGCGCGTGGTATTCAGTACCAAGGTAGCAATCGCGGCGAAGACGATGAAGACGATGGTCGCCACCGGCACTGTGTTGTTGAACAGGCGCTCGCCCAGTACCGCGAAGACAGGTGGCGCCAGGCCGGGCCCCTCGCCATAGGAAATATTAATGTACTGGTTGCCGGAAACGACCAGCGCGAGACCTCGCGCCGCCTGCAGGCCGGCGAGCGTGACGATGAACGGCTCAAGCCGAAAGCGGCTGGAAATGGTGCCCTGGATCACGCCGAAGACGGTGCCCATTACCAGCACCGCGAGAATGGTCGGGATAAGCCCGAAGCCGCCGGAGATCATCATCGTCGCGGTGACGACGCTGGAGAGACCAAGCACTGCCCCCACCGAAAGGTCGATGCCGGCGGTGATAATGACGAAGGTCATGCCGATGGCGATAATGCCGGTCTCCGACACGGCGCGCACGATGTTGGCCATGTTGTCGGGCGCAAGGAACAGTATCTCGCCATGGCGCCTGGGCGAGAAGATGACGCCGCCGATCGCCACCAGCACCAGGCCGATCAAGCTCTGGAAGCGCACGATCAGCGCGAGTGGATCGCGATGCTTTGCGGCCGGTGCGGCTAGCACCGGACCGCTCGCAACCGAAATCTTCCGTTCGGACATCACGCCTCCCTGCCAGTTGCCGCTGCCATCACGGTGTGCTCGTCAACGCCACCGGTGAATTCCGCTACATTGCGCCCCTGGCGCAGCACCACGATGCGATCGCACAGGCCAATCAGCTCCGGCATTTCGCTGGAGGCAACTAGGATGCCCAGGCCTTGTGCAGCCAACTGCCGCAGCCGCTGATAGATCTCGCCCTTGGCGCCGACATCGACGCCGCGAGTCGGCTCGTCGAGCAGCAAGAGCCGGGGATTGCCAAGCATCTCCTTGGCCAGCACCACCTTCTGCTGGTTGCCGCCGGACAGCGCGCCGACCGCGATGTCGGGATTCTTCGGCCGAATGTCGAACTGGCCGAACGATTGTTTCACCGCCTCGGCCTGGCGGCCCGGTGACATCAGTCCGCCCGGCGATATTCGCCGGATCACCGACATGACGAGGTTGAGGCCAACCGCCATCCTCAGCATTAGGCCACTGCCACGGCGGTCGTCCGTGACGAAGGCGATGCCGGCAAGGCGCGCGGCTCTGATCGAATCAAGCTTGACCGGACGGCCGGAAATGACCACGCCGCCCTCCCATTGGCCGGAAAGGCCGGTGCCGTAAAGCGCGCTCAGGAGCTCGGTGCGCCCTGCCCCCATGATGCCGGCCAGCCCGACGATCTCGCCTTCATGCACCTCGAGTGAAAGCCCTGTCGGGGCCTGCCAGCCGGCGCTGTCGCGCGCTAGCTGGAAGCTGGCATTGCGCAGGCTGAGCAGAGCCCGGCCGACGGCCGTGGTGCGCTGGGGATAGAGTTCGTCCAGTGGGCGCCCGACGAGCAGCCGCACCAGTTCGGCCTGCGGTGTGTGCGGATCGGTGATGCCAGCTACACGTCCGTCCCGCATCACCGTCACCCGGTCCGCGATCTGCGGCACTTCCTCCAGACGGTGGGAGATATAGACGATGCCGACGCCACTGACGGCGAGCTTGCGCATGATGTCGAACAGCCTCTCGACCTCGCCCACCGTTAGGGCCGCCGTCGGCTCGTCCATGATCAGGACCCGCGTCGCATAGGACAACGCTTTGACGATCGCAACGACCTGGCGTTGCCCTATCGAGAGGTCGCCGACTAGCCCGGCGGGATCGATAGCCAGTTCGATAGCTTGCAGACGCTTGCGAGCTTCGCGGCGCATCCCCGCCACATCGAGCAGTCCGCCCGAGCGCATCAATTCGCGGCCAAGGAAGAGGTTTGACGCGACATCGAGCGTTGGAACGAGATCAAGCTCCTGAAAAATGGTCGCAATTCCGGCCGTCTGCGCCTCGCGCGGGTTGTTGAACCGCACCGGCTTGCCGTCAATCTGGATTGTACCTTCGTCGGGTGCGTAAACTCCCGACAGCAGATTCATCAATGTCGATTTGCCGGCGCCGTTCTCGCCCAGCAGGGCGTGGATCTCGCCTGGCTTGAGATCAAAATCGACACCGCGTAGTGCCTGAACGCCGCCGAAGCGTTTCACGGCCCCTGTCACCGATAGAAGCGGCGCGCTCATGCCGGCCTCCCGCAGGATTGACGGGCATGCAGCGTCGCCTGAAGCCGCACCGAGCGGGGCTCTGTATCCGTTGATGCAATTCGGGCGCTAAGCAGCGATGCGGCCTGCCGCCCGATTTCGGCGCAAGGCTGCGCAATAAGGGTCAGTTGCGGCTCAAAACAATCGGCCCATTCGAAGTCGTCAAAGCCGACAAGTGAAAGATCCCGAGGTATTTCGAGACCTTTTTCGCGAACCGCTCGGACCGCTCCGATCGTCGCCATATTGTTGCCGGTGACCAAGGCCGTAGGCGGCGAAGGCAACGACAACATCGCGCGGGTCGACGCCGTAGCGCTCGCCGTGTCGACGTTCCCTGGCTGCAGATATTCCGACACGTAGGCAAGTCCGTTAGCCATCAAAGCTGACTTGAACGCATCGATACGTTCGCGAGTCGTAGCAAGGCCCGGCTGCCCTGCAATGAACCCAATCCGCTGATGGCCGAAGGATGCGACGTGATCGATAAGAGCGCGCATCGCAGATTGGTTCTCAACGCCGATCTGGTCAAATCGTTCGTCGGCAAACCGGTCGATCAGAACGCAGGGAACCATTTTCTCGGCAAGGTAATTGGTGGCTCGCTCTGGGGCACCCGAGGGCGCCAAAATAACGCCGTCAACACGTCGTTGATGGAAGGCGCGAACGACCGCAAGCTCCCGATCAGGATCGTCCTGCGTGTCGGAAAGGAAAACCATGAGGCCAAGACGCGCGCATTCCGCTTCCACGGCACAGATGATGTCAGTGAAATACGGGTTCGAGATCGCCGAAATCGCCAAGCCGACGCTGTTGGTTGAAGCGACCTTGAGGGAACGCGCCAGCCCATTGGGCTGATATCCAAGCAAAGCAATCGCTTCGTTAATGGCTCTCGATTTCGCAGGCGAGACAAAGCGCGTGCGGTTGATCACATGTGACACCGTTGAGACCGACACCCCGGCACGACGGGCTACCTCAACCATCGTTGCCATTGCGGCTCAAACGGAGTGCTACACGCAAGCGCTCCTCCCTGATGTTGCGCTTTAAACCCGCTCTGTCCTGGCGGATACAATAACCATAGTGCCATCGAAACGTTTGCGCAATCGATTCGATAGTCGTTTTGATCTAATTAGACTAATGTTGTCTGGAATGGAGCAAAGCAGACATACGACGTCCGCTCGCTCACCACCCGAACTTTGTGGGCACGTTTAGGAACGGTGCGCGAGCAGATACCAACCCGTCGGAAAGATCACGGTCCCGAGAGACGCTTCAATCTGGCGTCACGCACCTTATCGGCTCGCTGGCGGCACTGGCGGGACATCGTCGGCTATCTCCTGCCTGAGCCTTGGTCCTTTGCTGAGCCGGCGACCGAGCGCATCGACGAAATTGTCGTAGCGCTGCAAGCCCTTGGCGCGCGCCTCCGCTTGCGCCGATTCCGGCAAGGCTGGAGTCGAGTTGAGCCAAAACCGGACGAACAATGCTAGCGTCTCAATAGCAATTCCGACGTCCCGCTCGACCCGCTGCACGCGTCGATCGATCTGGTCGAGGCGGCGAGTGATCGCCGCTTGCTTTCGTTCTTCGGCATCAGGCGACAGGAACGACGCGAGCGCAGCCTCGGCGACCAGTGACAGCGAGACCTCGCGCCGCCCAGCGTAATCCGCCAGTGCCCTCATTATGTCAGGGTCGAGATAGGCAGACAGACGTCTTTTCTTGGCGTTCTTCATGCGCTCAAAGCTCAATGCCATCATTGGGGTCAAGGGCGGCCTGACGAGCTGCGCGTCTCATGGCTTGATCGACACTGCGGCGACGAACGGCGTCATCATCGGGCTCGTCCCTGTCGAGGTCGAACTCATCGTCGCAGCGTGCCGTTCGTTCCGGCGCGATGTCTTCGTGTTCGGGAAGCTCGGGCTGGCGGCGAATGCCGCCATTGGCCGGATCCTCGTCCTGCTGATCCCTGGCAAGCCTCAGCTTGCGAGATTTGCCTTCCGGCCCAGCAAGAAGTGTCGTGTCGGTCCAGTCGTCAGGGCGAGCGTTCTGCGTTGTCCCTCCGGTCCTTGGTGGCGGCAAGACACGCTCGGCAAGACGCGGGTCGGCAAAGTAGCGTGCCTTCTTCGCCCGGATTGGGAACTGGCCCGAGATCATAATGATCGCCTCGGTCGGCGGCAGTTGCATGATCTCGCCCGGCGTCATCAGTGCACGCGCCGTTTCCTGCCGCGAGACCATCAGATGCCCGAGCCAGGGCGACAATCTGTGCCCCGCATAGTTCTTCATGGCGCGCAACTCGGTCGCGGTCCCCAGAGAGTCTGAGACGCGCTTGGCCGTCCTTTCGTCATTGGTGGCGAAGCTCACCCGCACATGACAATTGTCGAGGATGGAATTGTTCGGTCCGTAGGCCTTCTCGATCTGATTGAGCGATTGTGCAATCAGGAACGACTTGATGCCATACCCGGCCATGAAGGCCAGCGCGCTTTCGAAGAAATCGAGCCTGCCGAGCGCGGGAAACTCGTCCAGCAGCATCAAAAGACGCTGCCGGTGATCCTTCGCGTGAAGATCTTCGGCGAGCCTGCGGCCGATCTGGTTAAGCACGAGTCGCATCAGCGGCTTTGTGCGACTGATGTCCGATGGCGGTACGACCAGATAAAGCGTCGTCGGCCGTGCCTCCTCGACAAGGTCTGCGATCCGCCAGTCACAGCATGACGTCACCTTGGCCACAACTGGATCGCGGTAGAGGCCCAGAAAACTCATGGCTGTCGAGAGCACGCCGGAACGCTCGTTCTCGGACTTGTTAAGCAGTTCCCGAGCAGCCGACGCCACGACGGGATGCGGGCCTGCATCACCCAAATGCCGCGTCAGCATCATGGCGCGCAGCGTTGCCTCGATTGGCCGCTCTGGATCGGAAAGGAAGTTCGCCACGCCTGCGAGGGTCTTGTCTTTCTCCGCATAGAGCACGTGCAGTATTGCGCCGACCAGCAACGCATGGCTGGTCTTCTCCCAGTGGTTGCGGCGTTCCAATGTGCCTTCTGGGTCGACCAGGACATCCGCCACGTTCTGCACATCTCGAACTTCCCATTCGCCCCGTCGCACCTCCAGCAGAGGATTGTAGGCTGCTGATCCAGCATTGGTCGGGTCGAACAGAAGCACGTGGCCGAAACGGGCCCGCCATCCGGCCGTCAGTTCCCAGTTTTCGCCCTTGATGTCGTGGACGATTGCCGAACCCGGCCAGGTCAGTAGTGACGGCACGACCAGGCCGACGCCTTTGCCGCTTCGGGTCGGTGCGAAACATAGCACGTGTTCCGGACCGTCGTGGCGCAGATAGTGTCGGCCCAACATACCCAGGATCACCCCATCCTGACCGATCATCCCAGCGGCCTTGATTTCGTCTCGCGTCGCCCAGCGCGCCGAGCCGTAAGTCGTGGTGTCCTTTGCCTCGCGCCCCCGCCACAGCGACATCCCGATCGCTGCGACGATAGCCATGAGGCTTCCGCTCGCCGCAATCGCCGCGCCCTCCAGGAAGACCTTCGGCGCGTAGGCGTCGTAGAAAAACCACCACCAGAAAAAGGCTGGCGGCGGATAAACGGGCTGTCCAGCCAATTCGAACCACGGCGGACCGAGTTGGCTTTGAAAGCCGAGCCGCCCTGCCGTCCACTGTGTTGCTCCCCATGTCGTCGCGACGACGATCAGAAAGGCGGTGAGTATCTGGCCCCATAAAACCTTGCTTGCCGGCATCGATCGTTTCCCAAATGGATGATCGGAACAACCGAAAAGCTCGAATTCCTAAATCCGCAAGAAGAAAGGGGCGGTCGAAGCAGCATGGCGTACCCGGACGTGGAAAGACTTGCCCGATGCGGGCTCGAATGTTGAACGAGCATCGGGGGGCTGCTTTCTTCTGGAGCCGTTGAGCCGCTACTTTGCCCAATGATAATTAGTTGTCTCGGCTCAGATGGCATTTGACGAGATGGACGGGTTCTTGGAGAACCGCGGATTGCCCACGACCAAATGAACAAGAGCCCTCAGCGGCGCGCCGAGCCGGAGAACGCTCTAGTCCCGGCAAGTGGTGGTCAGCCGGAATTGCCGTTCTGCTGAGCTCGAATCTTACCGCCTCCCTGATCGGTAGCGCGATAGATCCAGAGCCGACTCGATGAGCAGACCCATCAAGTCTGTTCAATTTTGTTAATCAATTCAGTCACATAAACTATTGCCATGGACTTTCGTTGGAACTGTCGCGCGCGCCGGCCTCACGGGTCGCGGAATCTATTGGGCCGCACCAAAGTTCCAGATGTCCCGATGCAGGCGCCACGTCCCGTCGTCCCCTTTTTTCCAAACGACAATGTACTTGCCCGCAACGGTGGAAGGGGCACCGCCTTTGCTCGGCACACCGAGCGTAAATGCGCCAACTTCGTAGGCGAGATTCCCGCTCTCTTCCACTTCCAGCGCCTTCAGGGTGAGATTCTTCATCCCGGCCTTGATTGCGCCCTGCCAGAATTCTTCCACGCCCTTGCGGTCATCGACGCGTTTGCCGTCGGGTGGCAGCAGGGCGGCATCGTCGGTATACATTTGACCTACCGCTGCTGCGTTTCCGCTGTTGAAGGCGTCCATGAATTTTACCAACGCCGCTTCGATGTCCTCACGAGCCGAGTGGGCGGCCGCAGACAATGCAGACGAAAGAAGCAGCACAGCAGCAAATGCAAATGACTGAACCAGTCTCATTTCGTCCTCCCTTGCGTGCCCGACATGCCCACCCGATGAATAGCGCCGACCCAAGGGCGCCGCGGCGCGTTCGATGGCCAGGCGCGTATTTTATTAGACTTATCTGATATGACGGCGCAAGCGCAACTGCGACCCTCGGAATGACCAGCGTAGCAGCTGCCGGAGAACTTCAAAGCGGCGGCTACCGCCTCACTGCCCTCCTCGTCTCGACGAAAGAGTTCGTTCGAATGATGCTTTTCCGTGGCTTTGCTCGCAAGTTTTCGTCAGCCAGCACAGGGCCTCCTCTTACGGTCGCTGGTCGTCAAGGCCCAGCGGCCACTAGCTGACAGTCCCCCCCGTAGCCAAGCCGCTGGGCCCCTCGACGTGGGGAACGAGCATTGGAGACGATGTCGCGCTTTCCGTTACAGCCCGAAGGCGGGTGACAGATGACCGCGTCAGCCTCTCCACTCCGAGCTACGATTTCACGCATTCGATCAGGCACAGCTCTCTCGGGCACCAAGCATGAGTCAGCTCCCGAATGAGCAGGTGCCGCCCAGTTCAGCTTCGGCCCTTGCGCGCGCAAAGTATTGGGCGAGATCGATCGGCAGTCCGATCGGCAAATTGGGGCAGCGATGGCGAGAATGAATGCCAGGAACTTCCCTTCGGTGCCGCTTCGTCGATCTGTTTGCCGAGAAGACGCGCGCTGCGTGCCGCCCCCCATACCGCAGAGAACTCACTTCAGGTCACACACACACACGACGCCACCGAGATCCTGCATCACTTTTCTACTCCGACGCCGCCACGTCACCAAGATCAGTCGCGAGCGTGATCGCGGCTATCAAATCGGGATCGCGCACCGGAGCGCTCTATGAGTGAGCCCCGAACGGCGCGCTCGAGCAATCCGGCTCGACGTAAGGCGGGCCATCCGTGCCGGCCTCGTGACTAAGACGGGCGAATGGCGGTTCCTGGACTCACCTTTTTGGTCTGAAGTCGCTTCCTTGAGCCGGTGGCGGAGTTCTTGCTTGATCGACCTCAGCACTGTTTTAGAATCGGTTTTCGGAAAATTTGTCTTGTGGCATCATTTTTCATGGGGTAGGATCATTTTTCATAGGTTTTGCCGACTAAACCAAAATTCAATGGAAGGATTCGCGTTTCATGCCTGCGGTGCAACAGCACCAATTTTCAGGTCCTGTTACCGTTTTTCAGGAAATCCGCCTTCCTGAAACGGCGACCCCGGCCGGGTACAGCGCCCTGATCGGAGCCTACAGGCTCGCCGCGCCCTTGCCCCGTAGGTTGTTCGCCACTGGCGAGCATCATCGCATTACCGAACGGGATGGCTGGCGGATCATGACCCCCCGCCATGCCCCAAATCCTACCCTCGAAGGCCACCTGACCTTTGCGCTCAAGTACGAGGGACTGGACCTTGCCGTCCTCAAGCGGCTGTTCCAAGTGACCGGTCCCGCGCCGATCGAGGCGCTGGTCCGTGAAAGCCCGACCGGCAGTTATGCCCGCCGCATCTGGTTTTTATATGAATGGCTGAGGGACGCGCGTATCGATCTGCCGGACGCGGAGGCCGGACGATACATTCCGGTTGTCGATCCCGAGCTGCAGTGGCCCGGACCCGACAAGACCGCTTCGCGCTATCGCGTAAGGGACAATCTCCCCGGCACGCGTGAGTTCTGCCCTCTGGTGTTCCGCACCAAGATTCTCGAAAAATTCATCGGCCTTGAACTACCGCGGCGCGCGGAGGCAATCGTAGCGGACGTGCCGCGCGACCTCCTTGCTCGGACCGCCGCCTTTCTTTTGCTCAAAGACTCGCGATCAAGCTACGCGATCGAGGGCGAGCACCCGCCGCAAGATCGCATCCAGCGCTGGGGCCGCGCCATCGGCGAAGCCGGCCGCTGGCCGATCGATCGCGATGAGCTGCTGCGCCTGCAAAGAATTGTACTTGGTGACGCTCGTTTCGTAAACCTTGGCTTCCGAAAAGAAGGAGGTTCCGTCGGTGAGCATGATCGAGACAACGGTACGCCCTTGCCCGATCACATCAGCGCTCGGCCCGAGGACCTGCCGCGGCTAATCGATGGAATGGCGGCGTTCGATCAGGGCCCCGCGCAAAAGCTTGATGCAGTCGTAGCCGCCGCAATCCTCGCCTTCGGCTTTGTCTATATTCACCCGTTCGAGGACGGAAACGGCCGCATTCACCGCTACCTAATCCACCACGTCCTTGCCATGCGCGGCTTCAATCCGCCGGGAGTGGTCTTTCCCGTCTCGGCCGCGATCCTGGACCAGATCAACGAGTACAGGGGCGTGCTCGAGAGCTATTCGCAGCGCCTTCTGCCGTTGGTGGAATGGGAACCGACGCCGCAATTCAACGTCCGGGTGCTGAATGACACCGGTGATTTCTACCGGTTCTTCGATGCAACCCCGCACGCCGAATTCCTCTATGCTTGCGTTCAGCGGACGATCGAACGGGACCTTCCCGAGGAAACCGCATTTCTGCAGCGCTACGATCAGTTCCGGCAGCAGGTGGACGCCTTTATCGACATGCCCGAGCGGTTGACCGATCTGCTCTTCCGTTTTCTTCACCAGAATGATGGCCATCTATCGAACCGCGCGCGCGAGAAGGAATTCGCCGCGCTGACCAGTGACGAGGCAGGAAGAATCGAGGCGATCTACGCGCAAACCTTTGGTGCCCATTGAAGGTGTGATCATCAGGATCGATTTTAGTCCGACGGTTTGCGATTCCCTTGTCCCTGCCTTCATCTCCGATGCTTGACTTGTCGCCGAGACATGCACGATTTTTTCCGCACGGTCTGACCGGCCGCCGATCAGCCGCGGCCAGAACGCGCTTGACAAACCGGAGCGGTCCCGTCCAACCTCACGCATTCACCAGGGGAGTCCCGGCAAGGGGCTGAGATACTGCTGGCTTTCGCGGCGCAGTGACCCGTTGAACCTGATCCAGTTCATACTGGCGTAGGGACGGTGCAAGCGCTTTGCGGGAGTTTACGCCCGAGGTCCTGTTTCGGCAGGTCGACAGAAGCGTCTTTTCATCCTTCCGGCACAGAACTGGGTCTCCAATGCAACGAGCAAAGGAGCCTCAAGATGAATGCCCTCACCCCCGCCGTCTCGACGGGACCGCTGCCTGCCTCACGCAAAATCCACAAATCCGGTACCATCCACCCGCAGCTCAGGGTGCCGATGCGCGAAATCTCCGTCCATCCGACGGCAGGCGAGCCGCCGGTGACCGCTTACGATCCGTCCGGCCCCTATACCGACCCGACTGTCGAAACCAGCATCGAAAACGGCCTTGCACGGCTTCGCCATGAATGGGTCACCGCGCGCGGCGATGTCGAAGCCTATGACGGCCGCCACGTCCGGCCAGAAGACAATGGGTTTGCGGCAGGCGAGCGCCTAACACCGGAATTTCCAGTCCGCAACCGGCCACTCCGGGCCCAGACCGGCAAGGCGGTGACACAGCTTGCCTATGCGCGCGCTGGCATCATCACGCCCGAAATGGAGTTCGTCGCCATCCGCGAGAACCTTGGTCGCGAGATCCTGCACGGCAAGCTTGAGCGCGACGGCGAGGCCTTCGGCGCGGCGATCCCCGACTTCGTCACGCCTGAATTCGTCCGCCACGAGGTGGCGCGCGGACGCGCGATCATTCCCGCCAACATCAATCATCCCGAGAGCGAACCGATGATCATCGGCCGCAATTTCCTGGTCAAGATCAACGCCAATATCGGTAACTCCGCCGTCACATCGTCGATGGCTGAAGAGGTCGAAAAGATGGTGTGGGCGATCCGCTGGGGCGCCGACACGGTGATGGATCTGTCGACCGGCCGCAACATCCACAACATCCGCGAATGGATCGTGCGCAACTCGCCGGTGCCGATCGGCACGGTGCCGCTCTACCAGGCGCTCGAAAAGGTTGGTGGCATCGCCGAGGACCTGACCTGGGAGGTCTACCGCGACACGTTGATCGAGCAGGCCGAGCAAGGCGTTGACTATTTCACCATCCACGCCGGCGTGCGGCTGCATTACATCCCGCTGACCGTTGACCGGGTCACGGGTATCGTCTCGCGCGGTGGCTCGATCATGGCAAAATGGTGCCTGCACCATCACCGGGAAAGCTTCCTCTACGAGCACTTTGCGGAGATCTGCGACATCTGCCGCGCTTATGACGTCTCCTTCTCGCTCGGCGACGGCCTTCGTCCCGGCTCGATCGCCGATGCCAACGACGCGGCGCAATTCGCCGAGCTGGAAACGCTCGGCGAGCTGACGCAGATCGCCTGGGCGAAAGATTGCCAGGTGATGATCGAGGGGCCCGGCCACGTGCCGATGCACAAGATCAAGGCGAACATGGACAAGCAGCTCGCCGTCTGTGGCGAGGCGCCGTTCTATACGCTTGGACCGCTGACGACCGACATCGCGCCGGGCTACGACCACATCACTTCCGGCATCGGCGCGGCGATGATCGGCTGGTTCGGAACGGCCATGCTCTGCTACGTCACGCCCAAGGAGCATCTCGGCCTTCCCGACCGCGATGACGTCAAGACCGGCGTGATCACCTACAAGATCGCAGCGCACGCGGCCGACCTGGCGAAGGGCCACCCGGCGGCGAAAGTCAGGGATGACGCCCTTTCCCGCGCGCGCTTCGAGTTCCGCTGGGAGGACCAGTTCAACCTGTCGCTCGACCCCGAAACCGCACGGTCCTTCCACGACCAGACCTTGCCCAAGGAGGCGCACAAGCTGGCGCATTTCTGCTCGATGTGCGGACCGAAATTCTGCTCGATGCGTATCTCTCACGACATCCGCGCCGAGGCACAGAACGAGGGCATGGCGGCGATGGCGGCGAAATACCGCGAGGGCGGCGATCTCTACGTGCCAGCGGACGAGACCGTCGCACCGCTCACGCCTCAGCCAGGTAAGCCGTCATGAAGGTGCTGATAAAGGGGGCCGGCGTCGCCGGCCTCACCGCCGCCTTCGAACTCGCCGCCCGCGGCGCGACGGTCACGGTCGCCGAGATCCGGCATGGCCTTGGAGGCAATGCGTCGTGGTTCGCCGGCGGCATGCTGGCGCCATGGTGCGAGCGTGAAAGCGCCGAGCAGCCGGTGCTGGACCTTGGACGTGACGCTGCCGACTGGTGGGATGCGGTGCTGCCGGGTCAGGTGACACGGGGCGGAACACTTGTCGTGGCCGCCCCGCGTGATGCCGGCGAGCTCGACCGCCTCGCCAGCCGCACGTCGGGCCATCGGCGTGTCGACGAAGACGAAATTGCGCTCCTGGAGCCCGACTTAGCCGGCCGCTTTCGCCGCGGATTGCTCTTTCCCGATGAGGGCCATCTCGATCCGCGCCAGGCGATGGCAGCACTTCATGACAAGCTCGCAGCCATGGGTGTCAAATTCCACTTCGGCACCGACGCCCGGCATGTTTCCGGTTTCGATCGTCAGATCGATTGCACGGGAATGGCAGCCGCCGATGACAGGCTTCGCGGCGTTCGCGGCGAAATGCTGATCCTAAACACGCCAGACTTCTCGCTGTCGCGCCCGGTCCGGTTGCTGCATCCGCGCTTTCCGCTCTATGCGGTACCGCGTGCCGACGCCCAGTTCATGATCGGTGCGACGATGATTGAAAGCCGGTCCGCCAGACCGGTCACGGCGCGCTCCATGATGGAGCTTCTGGGTACCGCCTATGCCCTCCATCCGGCCTTTGGCGAGGCCGAGATCGTTGAAACCGGTGTCGGCGTCCGTCCAGCCTTTCCCGACAATCTGCCGCGCGTCGAAATGAGCGGAGACACCGTCGCGATCAACGGGCTCTATCGCCATGGCTTTCTTCTCGCCCCCGCCATGGCGCGCCTGGCGGGCGAAATTGTCTTCAATCACGACAAACCCGTGGAGCTTGCTCATGAAACTGATGGTCAACGGCAAAGTGCATGAGGTTGCCGCCACCACGCTGGCCGAGCTGCTTGCCGCGCTTGACTATGAGGGCGATTGGCTCGCGACCGCGGTCAACAACGACCTCGTGCACAAAGCCAGCCGGGCGGAATTCCAATTGAACGACGGCGACCGGATCGAAATCCTCTCGCCCATGCAGGGAGGCTAGCATGTTCGATCTTCTCGGGACGACGCTTCCCTCCCGCCTGCTTCTCGGCACCGCTCAATATCCTTCGCCGGCCATCCTTGCCGATGCAGTCAGGGCATCGGGCACCTCGGTGGTGACCGTCTCGTTGCGCCGTGAAATGGCAGGCGGCAGGGCTGGCGAAAAATTCTGGTCGTTGATCCGGTCGCTTGGTGTCAGAATCCTGCCCAACACTGCTGGCTGCCACTCCGTCAAGGAAGCGGTCACGACCGCACAAATGGCGCGCGAAGTCTTCGGCACGCCCTGGATCAAGCTCGAAGTGATCGGCAATCACGACACGCTGCAGCCGGACGTGTTCGGTCTGCTCGAAGCCGCCCGCATCCTGTGCGAGGACGGTTTTGCGGTGTTCCCGTATACTACCGACGACCTTGTCGTCGCCGAGCGGCTGCTTGCGGCGGGCTGCAAGGTCTTGATGCCCTGGTGCGCACCGATCGGTTCCGCCCTCGGGCCGGTCAACATCATGGCGCTGCGCTCGATGCGCGGACATTTCCCTGATGTCCCGCTGATCGTGGATGCTGGTCTCGGACGGCCATCGCACGCGGCAACAGTCATGGAGTTCGGCTTTGATGCCGTGCTCCTGAACACAGCGGTCGCCAAGGCGGCCGATCCGGTCGGCATGGCGCGTGCGTTCGGCAAGGCGGTCGACGCCGGTCGAGAAGCTTTCAGCTCGGGGATGCTCGAACCCCGCGACGTCGCGGTGCCATCGACACCAACATTCGGCAGGGCGGTTTTCTCATGAAGCTCGATCCCTTCTACCTGATCGTCGACAGCGCCGCCTGGATCGAACGGCTGGTGCCACTTGGCGTCAAGCTGGTTCAGTTGCGCATCAAGGATAGGGACGAGGCCACGCTGCGGACGGAAATCCGCCGCGCGAACGGCGTCTGCGCGGTCCATGGTTGCCAACTGATCGTCAACGATTATTGGCGGCTCGCCATTGAGGAAGGCTGCGACTTCGTCCATCTCGGCCAAGAGGATTTGGCTGCGGCCGACCTGCTGGCGATTAAGTACGCCGGATTGAAGCTCGGGCTCAGCACGCACGATCATCTCGAACTGGAAACGGCCATCGCTGCCGAGCCCGACTATATCGCGCTCGGCCCCATCTATCCCACCATCCTGAAGCAGATGAAATGGGCGCCGCAAGGGCTCGAGCGGATCAGCGAGTGGAAGCATCGAGTGGCGCCGATCCCATTGGTCTCCATCGGCGGCCTCAACCCCGACCGGCTCGACGGTGTCTTCGAGGCTGGTGCGGACAGCGCGGCGGTGGTCACCGACATCACGTTGAATGCCGATCCCGAAGCGCGCACGCGAGAATGGATCGAAAAGACAAAGCCATGGCGCTGAGGCGAGAACCGCATGTGCTCGTGGTCGGCGGATCAGACCCCAGCGGTGGGGCTGGAATTGCACGTGATATCGAGACGATCTCTTCCATTGGCGTGCGCACCTGCCTGGCTGTCACAGCGCTGACGGTGCAGACGCACGAAGCCGTAATGGAAATCCATCCTTCGCAGCCCGATCTTGTGGCCGATCAGATGTGCGCCGCGCTACAGGCCAACAAGGTGGCGGCAATTAAGATCGGCATGCTCGCAACGGCTGAGATCGTCGTTGCCATTGCCGGCGTGCTGCGCGAAAATCCGCAGGTGCCGGCAGTGCTCGATCCGGTGCTGGCCTCGAGCTCCGGCCGGGCGCTTCTGGAAGCAGGTGCCATCGCTGCCATGAGGCGCGACCTGATGCCGCTTTGCTGCCTTGTGACCCCCAATCTCCTGGAGCTGGCGCTCCTTGTTGGTGCGGAACCGCCAGCCGACGAGAGCGACGCGGTGAGACTGGGACGGAAATTGCTGGCAGCCGGCGTGCCGGGCCTGCTGATCAAAGGGGGCCACGCATCAGGACCTCGATCAACCGATATTCTGTTGCGTTCCGATCAAGAACCAATCCGCTTCGACGCACCTCGTCTTGTCGCATCAATGCGCGGGACGGGTTGCATGCTGGCTAGCGCGATTGCGGCGCATCTGGCGAAGGCGAAGCCGCTCGAAGACAGTGTGCGCGAAGGCAAGCGGCTTGTCTTGGCCATGTTTAAGAAGAATGCAGCAGACCGACGAAATTTGTAAGATTTTCCAACTCTCGAAAGACACGCCTGCCTCTCGCGGGTCCGGGCTGGTAATTTACCCTCGTAATTCACCTCACTCGACAGGAGTAGTTTGACGGCCTCGCCAGGCGGCGACCGCGAGATCAACGATGGCGAGGCGGCCGTCGTGCGCCGTATCTAGTGCGTTGTGTGGCATCCTTTCCTCCCATCCGACTGCGATCCTGGAATTCACCTTGGTCGCGAGCTCCTGCTAAACGATGCCCCTCGACGGGAGCGGTCGATCCCGCGTCTCGGCTGCGGCGGCGCTAGGCTGACGCTCCTTATGCCGTCCTGTTGAACCGGACTCGGGATCACGAACTGCTCCGTGCGGCACTCGTTGACAAGCCTGCCGTGATATGAACAGGATTATACAGGATCACTGAACAGGTACCCATATGAAGCGGCGCTCGGTTCAACTGTCTCCCGGCACGGGCAAGCCCGAACAGATCGCCACCGTTCTCGAACATGAAATCCGCTCCGGTGTTCTCGGCTTCGGCGACCGGCTGCAAAGCGAGAACAAGCTCGTCCAGCGTTTCTCCGTCAGCCGCAACACCGTCCGCAAAGGCCTCGAGGAACTGTCCAACCGCGGGCTGATCACGACCAAAGTCGGCATCGGCTCTTTCGTCACCTTCGATGGCAAGCCCGTTGATGACTCCATCGGTTGGTCGCGGGCGCTCGCCAACGCCGGCGCCAACGCCGAGACGCGGACGCTGCGGCTCGAGGTGATCGAGGACCCCCGTCTTGCCGCACTGCTTGGTATAGAAAACCCGTTTTTCATCGCTGTCGACCGGGTGCGCACCAATGCCAGCGACGGCCACGCCATCTCCATCGAGCGCAGCCGCCTGCCATTGTCGCCGGAACTGGAGGACGTGCCGTTGCGCGGCCTGCGCGAAGGCTCGCTGCACCAGACGCTGCGCGGCGCGGGCCTCGTTCCCGACCATGGCGAGGAATGGGTCGGCATCGAAATGCTCAACGCCGAGGACTCTGCAATCCTCGGTTGCCCGCAAGGCACGCCGTTCCTTCGCGGTCGCCGGTTGACCCGCGCCGCCGATGACCGGCCGATCGAATATGTGACCAGCCTGCTCAACCCGGCGCATTTTGCGCTGCATATGAGGTTCTGAGAGATGCCGGACGACACCGGGAGCATAACCGATCGGGCCATGGGAGCGCTTGTGGGCGGGGCACTGGGAGATGCGCTGGGAATGCCGACGCAGCTTTTGTCGCCGGCGCGGATTGCCGAACTCTACGGTCATGTCGAGGACTTCATTGCTCCTTTCCCCGACCATCCGGTGTCGAAGGGACTCCCGGCCGGGACGATCACCGACGACACAGAACAGGCGCTTCTGCTTGGCCGTATCCTGGTCGAATCCGGTAACCGGTTCGACCATGCGAGGTGGGTCAGCGCGCTGCTCGACTGGGAACGCGATGTCAAGGCGCGCGGCAGCTACGATCTGCTGGGACCATCAACCAAACGCGCCATCGACGCGATCAATAACGGTATGCCAGCCGAGGAAGCGGGACGCAGCGGCGACACAAATGGTGCAGCCATGCGCATCGCGCCGGTCGGCATCATGATGCCGCCAGAGCCGCTTGACGCATTGGTCGGCAAAGTGGCCGAAACTTGCAGGGCGACGCACAACACGTCAATCGCAATCGCTTCGGCCGCAGCGGTCGCTGCCGCCATCAGTCGCGGCATCGCTGGCGGTGACTGGCGCGCCGCTTCCGACAGCGCCATCGCCGGGGCGAGGCACGGAGCAACGCTCGGCTATTGGGTGACCGGCGGTGACATCGCCGCGCGCATTGGGTGGGCGCAGAAGCTCGTACGCGGCAAGGAGACGAGTGACGCGATCCGGCTGATCACCGATCTGGTCGGCACCGGCGTCGCCAGTCAGGAGTCCGTTCCGGCTGCATTCGCGGTGCTGGAAGTCGCCGGCGGCGATCCCTGGCAAGCGGCAGTCATCAGCGCCAATCTCGGTGGCGACACCGACACGATCGGCGCCATCGCGGCCGGCATGGCCGGTGCCTGCACTGGCTTTTCCCGATTGCCACAGAAACACATCGCCCGGATCAAAGGCCTAGACATTGGGCGGGTGCGCGCGCTCGCCGCCGACTTGGTCGCCCTGCGGGCGGCGAAGAGCAGGTCCGGCAAGGAGGCGGCAGCATGAGCGGGCGTCTCGTCCATATCGGCAGCGCGGTGGTCGACTATGTCTACCGCATCGATGCCTTGCCGGCACCGGGCACGGAGAAGACCGCGTCAAGCTATGCACAAGTCGCCGGCGGCGGCTTCAACATGATGGTCGCGGCCAGCCGCACCGGCATGAAGGTGGTGTTCGGCGGCCAGCTCGGCAGCGGACCCAATGGCGACTTCCTGCGCGCGGCCTTAGCCAGTGAGGGGATCGAGACACTGACGACGCCATCGGCGGTTATGGACAGTGGCAATTGCGTCGCCATGATCTCGAGCGATGCCGAGCGCACCTTCGTCTCATGGCCTGGTGCGGAGAGTGTGCTCAGCCTTGACATGATGGCGCTCATCTCGGTCGCACCGGGCGACTGGGTGTTCACCTCCGGCTATACGCTTAGCTATCGGGGAAGCCGAGAGGCGCTTGTCGACTGGATCGAGGTGCTGCCGGCGGAAATTCCTTTAGTCTTCGATCCGACGCCGATCATCTCAGACATTCCGCGCACCATTCTCGACCGGGTGCTGGCGCGCACAAGCTGGCTGAGCTGCAACGCCGCCGAAGCGGCTGAGATCGCCGGCACCGGCGATGTAAAGGCTATTGCTGCCCGGCTGCTGGCCAGCCACTGCCCCAACGCGGCAGGCGTTGTCGTCCGCGCTGGCGCAAAAGGCTGCTTCGTGCGGCTGGCCGACGGCACCGCCCAAGATGTGCCCGGGTTCAAGGTCGCGGCGGTAGACACTAACGGCGCCGGCGACACTCATATCGGCGCCTTAGTCAGCGCGCTGTCGCACGGCGTGTCGCCGTTCGAAGCGGCGCGTTACGCCAATGCGGCGGCGGCGCTCTCGGTCACCCGCCATGGCGGGTCGTCGGCGCCGAACGACCAGGAGATCCAGCGATTCCTCAGCCATGACGATCGACCGACGACCGTGCATGGCCGGAAGCAAGAGGCCCATTTGTGACAGCCTAATGGGATAACAAGCCCGCCAACCGGGCAATAATGAGAGGAACGAACATGCGCATGCCCAAACTGACTGCTTTTCTGACGGCAACCGCTGTCTTCGCTTCGGCGCTTACGCTGGCCGCCAGGGCCGACGAGGTGCACGTACTCAACTGGAAGGGCTATGGCGCCGACGAGCCGTGGGCCATAGCCGCCTTCGAAAAGGCAACCGGCAACAAGGTCGTCAACGACTTCTTCAATTCCGAACAGGAGATGCTGACCAAGCTCAGGACCAATCCCGGCCTTTACGATGTCGTCATGATCAACGCCGCCTTCAACGATCAGGCGATGGCGGAAAAGCTCATTCAGCCGATCGACACGTCCAAGCTGCCGAACTATGCCGACATCAGCAAGGACAAGGCCGGATCATCGATGCTTGTCCATGACGGCAAGGTCTATGGGGTGCCGTGGGTTTGGGGACTGACGGCGCTCGCCATCAACGACAAGTCATTCGACAAGCCGCCGACGAGCATCGCCGAAATGTGGGATCCCGCTCACAAGGGCCGCGTCACCATCCGTGATGATGCCGTCGAGGCGGTTCAGTTCGGCGCCATTGCCACCGGCCAGAACATCAACGACATCAAGGATATCGAGGCGGTCAAGGCGAAGCTCACCTCGCTGATGCCGCAGATCAAGACGTTCTGGAGCTCGGAGAACGACTGGAACCAGATGGCTGCCTCTAACCAGATCGACATCGGCACCTATTGGAGCGGCTCGGCCGATCGCGCCAAGACCCATTTCAAGCTGCCGGTCTCGCTCGTGATCCCGCAGGAGGGCGCTGTCGCCTGGCTCGACGCCTTCTCCATTCCGGTCGGTTCCAAGAATGTCGCCGGCGCCGAGGCCTTCATCAACTACATGATCGACCCGAAGTTCTATGTCGAATGGGTCACCAAGGTCGGAGCCCCGGTATCCGCCAACACCAAGGCTGTAGAAGCACTTCCCGGGGATGCGTTCAACCGCAAGGTGATGGGTGACCCGGCAGTCGCCAAGCGCATTCAGTTCCAGGCGCCGATCACAGACGCCCAGCGCGAAACCTATCTGTCGCTCTGGCAGCAGCTCAAGGTCGACGTGAAGTAACAGCAGAAGCCGGGATCAGCCGACCATCCATGTCGGCTGATGCTTCCCCATCCTGGGAGGAGGATGTCATGGCAGCACAGGTTGCGGCCGCGTCGCGCAGCGGATTGAGATCGGCCTTGCCACTGCTGGCGCCTGCCTATCTCTGGCTGACGGTTGCGATCTTCCTGCCGCTCTCAGCCATGGTCTTCTTCTCCTTCATGACCGACCTGCCGCTGTCGGGAAAGCCGTGGGCGTTCACGCTCGAAAACTATGCCGCCTTCTTTTCACAAAGCCTTTATCTGACATTGCTTTTGGCCTCGCTGCGCCTCGGCCTCGAGGTGACGCTGTGGTGCATCGTCATCGGTTATCCCGCCGCTTATGTGCTGGCCAAGGTGCTGAAAGGCCGCAGCCGAGAGGCGATTTTCCTGCTCGTCATCCTGCCGTTCTGGTCGAACGGGCTGGTGCGCATCTTCTCCTGGGCGATGGTGCTGCGTGAAGGAGGCATGCTCGACACCGCGCTGAACGCAGTGCTGCCGTTCAAGATCAACATCGACCTAATGTATTCCTATCCGGCCGTCATCATCGGGCTGGTGCACTCCTACGTGCCTTACATGGTGCTGACGTGCTACTTGACCCTGCAGGCCATCGATGACTCGCTGATCGAGGCCGGGCGCTCGCTCGGCGCCTCGCGGCTGCAGGTGCTGAATCGAGTCATCATTCCGCTGTCGATGCCGGGGCTGGTGGCGGGCGCAGCGCTCGTCTTCGTCCCGGTTGTTGGTTCGTTCATGGAACCGCGCATTCTCGGGGGCCGTACCGGCACCTTTTACGGCACTGTCATCGAGGACCAGTTCGTCGCCGTGTTCAACTGGCCGCTGGGTGCTGCGCTCTCCTTTATCCTGTTGGCCGTCGTGCTGGTCATCCTGGCGGTTGCCTCGCCGGTGCTGCGGAGGGCTACGTGATGGCGACGACACGAGTTCTCGAATGGCTCGGCCGCCTTTACATCTGGCTATTGCTCGCCTTCCTCTATGTGCCCATCATCATCATGGCGCTAATGTCGTTCAACGTTTCGCCCTTCTACCAGCTGCCGTTCGAATGGACGGCGGAATGGTATGTCTCGCTGTGGCAGAACGACCAGCTTATCTCAGCCACCTGGAACAGTGTCGAAATCGCAGTCATCACTACCATCATCTGCGTCGTGCTTGGCTCGGCGGCGTCACTTGCGCTCTACCGCTATGAGTTTCGCGGCAAGAAATTCCTGCAGGCGCTGCTGTTTCCGCCAATCGCCATTCCGTGGCTGATAACCGGCACGGCGATGTTGATCTTCTTCTTCGGCGTCGGCATTGGGCGCGGCCTGTTCGCCATCCTGCTTGGCCATGTCGCGCTTGCGCTTCCCTACGTCATTGTCGTCGTGTCGGCCCGACTGCAGACCTTCGCGCACGAGCTGGAAGAGGCGGCGCGCTCGCTCGGCGCCAATCAATGGCAGTTGACGAACCGCGTCACGCTGCCCTGGATCATGCCGGGCGTCATTGCCGGTGGGCTGTTCGCCTTCGCCGTGTCCTTCGACCAGTTCGTCGTATCCTACTTCTTGTCGACGCCGGGCCAGACGACGCTGCCGGTCGAAATCTACGCCGCGATCCGCAAGGGTTTCACGCCCGAGATCAATGCGGTCTCGACGGTCATCATTGTCGTGTCGATGGCGCTGATGCTGCTGACAGCGCGCTTCTTCAAATTCGGCGGAGAGAAATAATGGCTGGCGTCCAAGTAGCGAACGTGTCGCGCGCTTTCGGTGCCCACAAGGCGCTGGACGATGTGTCTATCGATTTCGCCGACGGCGGCTTCTACGCCCTGCTCGGTCCCTCCGGCAGCGGCAAGACCATGCTGCTGCGCCAGATCGCCGGCTTCGACTTTCCCGACTCTGGCCGCATCTCCATAGGCGGCGAAAGTGTCGAGCGGGTGCCGGTGGAGAAGCGGCGCATCGGCATGGTGTTCCAGAACTACGCCCTGTTTCCCAATATGAGCGTTGCTGGCAATGTCGCCTTTGGCCTGTCGGTGCGCGGCGAGCCCAAGGCGGTGATTGCCAGCGAGGTACAGCGCGCACTCGACCTCGTGCAACTCGGCAGGCTCGGCGGCCGCCGGCCGCATCAGCTGTCCGGCGGCCAGCGCCAACGGGTTGCGCTCGCTCGCGCGATCGTCATCCGGCCGCGCGTGTTGTTGCTCGACGAGCCGCTCGGAGCGTTGGACAAGGCGCTGCGGGTCGACATGCAGATCGAGCTCAAGCGCATCCAGCGCGAGATCGGCATCACCACCATCTTCGTCACCCACGACCAGGAAGAAGCGCTGACGATGAGCGACCGCATCGGCATTCTGCGCGATGGCAAGCTGGTGCAGGAAGGCTCGCCCGAGGAGATCTACGATCGGCCGAAGAGCGAGTTTGCCGCCACTTTCCTGGGCGACGCCAACATCCTTCGCGGCGACAGCACCGGCAACGGCATCCGACTGCCGGACGGCACAGCGATTGCCTCCGGCGCGGGTGCCAAGCTTGCCGCTGGGGCCAAGGCAAGCTGCGCCGTGCGGCCCGAACGCATCCGCATCTTCACCGATGCCGAGGCTCCGGATGCGGCCAACGCGAATCTGCTGCGAGGCCAGGTATCGAAGCGCATCTTCGCCGGAAATAGCAGCACCTACTTTGTCGAGCGTGCTGGCCAGACGCTCAAGGTGATTGTGCAGAACACCGGCGCTGGCAGGCTGGCGGAAGGTCAGGATGTCGTGCTGCATTGGTCGCCGGAAAGCACAGTCTTGATCGTCGCGGGGTAGCAGCCAGAGATAGACCACTGACCGACTCAGATGGGGCTTTTGTGATGGTAAAAGATTGCGACCTCCTGGTTGAGGTCCGCGCCAGAAACGCCGATACGTCCCGCCTACGAGACCATGCCATTTTTTGGTGGTCTTGCGGCCCGGAGCAACCGATCCCGGCAATGATGATGGACAACGACATGGTTGGCATCGCCAAGGTCTTGCCGATTGACAGTTTCACTCAGAAGCGGTGCGCCGGGCTTGCGGCTAGTGCGCCGTTTGCTGCTGTTTTGAGATTTGGCCAGGCGCGTATTCATTGGCCTCGAAGACAAGCCTCCGTCAAGCCAGGCATCACGATCTTTGCCTCTAATCCTCCCAGATTCAATGTCGCTTTCGGGACCCGGCAAACCGATCCAAGGCACGGCTGCGAGCACGCGCCCTGGGGAGCCGGAGTAGACCTTTGAGCGGGGTGCGGATGGCAGTTTTGAACGTGCGATCCCATCGTCCCGAACGATGTGGATTTACCAGCAAGTCGTTATTGTTCCTGGGCTCCTTCGCCACGTTCGCTCACGACTGGTCGCGTTTCCTTTCGCCGTTTCTGTGGGAAACCTGTGGGATGAGCACACCGCGTTCGTGTCTTGTGATTTGAGCTATACTCGGAACGGTTTGCGGCGACTTGGAGAAAACCGGCTTCTTCGTGATCTTCTCGGCGGCGTCTGCCAAGAAATTAGGATGATGATGGCCGTAAGTTTCGATCAGGACATCCACTGTAATGCCAAGAAAGCCCGCAGCCTGCCACAGATCGGTGCCGGCCTGCATCATCCAAGTCGCCGCGGTGTGGCGGAACACGTGCGGAGTAACGTCGGGCCCTAGGCCGGCGATTTCGCGCGCCGTCTTAAAGCTCTTGTCTATCGACCGCACCGGCTTTCCATTCCATTCCACGACAAAATCCTGCGATATCTTGCGACCGATGTTCGCACTTTTGCCGCGCGATTTGGTCTCGATGTGAAGATCAGTGCGCGCCCAGCGCCGGAGGTGCGCCAGCAGCCGCTCGGGCAACGGTACAGGGGGTTGGCGCTTCTTGGTCTTCCTTGCGCCGGTGGCACCGCGATAGAAGATACCGCGGTCTAGGTCCACATGACCGCGCCCTTTCGTTGGGCGCATGGCGGCACCGCAGATTGCGGCCGAGCGCGTTCCTGTATAAAGTGCGACGAGGATGAAGCGCGCGAGATGTCGCCCAGTGCGCCGGCCACTCTCTTGGCCCTTCCATGTCTGCTTCATTCGCCAAGCTGCCCAGATCAGTGCGGCCGCCTCACTGCGGGTCAACCAGCGTTCGCGGGCGGCGGCCTTGTCTGGCAGGGTGATGACCGGTGCGGCGGTTGTATAACCCTCCTTGCGGTAGTAGTTGATGGCGGCACGAAGATCCTCGAGTTGGCGGCGCGCCGCGGCTTCGGTGGGGCGCGACGCAATGTACTCGCGGCAGAGTTTGCCATTGATGGCGGCGAGAGTTTTTTCCCCGAAGTAATCAAGGACCTTATCCAGCCGAGCCGCCGTCTCTTCTGGTGTCGCGTGCTTCGGTGCAACCTCTTTAAGGTAGAGGTTGACCACATCGGCAATTAAGACGTCCTCGGCTCCCCGCGCTCGGTGGTATTTGCTTCCAATGTAGGCGGCGAGCGCCTTTTCAGCTTCAGTTCCTGGACGGCCTTTTTCGCCGCCGCCAGCGCTGATGAAGCTGGTTCCATCGCGGATAAACCATCCAGCTTTGTTTCGGCGCGTTCCATCTTTTTTCCAACTTTCGTCACGCCATACCAGGCGTGGCCCTTTCGAAGTCCGCGGCATAGTTCCCTCATCCTCGCGATTGCCATCAAGCTGACGTATTCCTTTCCGGCGATTAGCTCCGTTTCAAGTCGACCGGCGTCACGTTCCTTGCGTAGGCCTGCTGCGCTTATCGAGCCGTCGGGAAAGGCAATTCGCGCAGCGATTTCGACGCGCAGTGGTGTGGTCTCGTCGAATTGGTCGGGGATTTTCATAAGAAGTCCTCAGCAGTTCTTAGGTCTGAGCTGTTCGCCGACCTCGTTGAGCACTCCGTCCTGTCTCGCCGTTCTGGACACGGTCCTGCCGGAGAACTCTTCTCCAAAAAACCGGCTGCGAAAACCGCCCGCCGGAGGTGCTGCGGCGAAGAGGCGCCTTCGACCTGTCAATCGGAGTGGTTGCGCAACAAGTCTATGGCTGGCCTCTGCTTCCAGTCCGGCCAGACACACTCCTAAAGGGATCCGACCATCGTTTCAGTATCGATACGGCCGGCAGGGCCTATTGCGTCGCAACGCCCGCGCGCGCCGCGCCGCGTTCAGGCGAGCAGGGCAGCGGAGTACCTCCTTCGCTTCTTGGCTGGCAGCGTCATTGCTGGCGACGATTAGCGGCAAGCCGCCCGTGATGACCAACCACGTCCAAATCGATTTCCCGTCGCAAAAAGCGCTCTGTTCGCTCTCGAACTCAGCCGCATGCCCTCGGTGTCGCACGCCACAGCGCCGAAGGCGTGATGAAGAACCCAGATACTTCCAATGGGGCGACCGGCCCGCTCGTCGTTCATCGCCGCGCTGTGGTCCTTAATCGCTACTGCTGCACGTTTGTATGTTGCAGCCGCGTTTGTAAACAGGAACGCCGTCACTGAGTTGCTACCCCGCAACAACCTCGGTTGGCTGCCAAGCACAAGAGGACGAGGAGTGCCGGGATCTCCATGACGAGTTTGAAGGTCGAGAGAGAGGCTCTCGACTGCCCGTCTCGGAGTACATCCCGATGGCGACTACCCCTCAGAAAATTACCCTTCTGTCCTCGCGAGACATTGCCTTCAAGAACGTGGAGTTCTCCATGTCCCAGGTCCGCGTCAAGGCTGACATCTGGATCGAGGACCTACCTGACCTCGTAGCCGAAGTGACGACCCACTCGCACCTCCTCGTGCGCAAGACGACCAGTGGTTGCATCGAGCGCCTTGCCGTCGAGATTCGCGCAGGGTCGGCCAGTCCCACTGAGCCACAGGCGCCCGAACCCGCAATTCTGGGCAAGGTGCTGGAGCGCTATCAGCGCATCGACTCGCGGGAGGATGCATGATGCCCCGACGCGACGCGTCCGAACTGGCCCACCGCCTGGGCCGACAGGCCGAAGCGGTTTGTCGCCACTATCTTTCGAACGGACATCGCGAGGGACGCTACTGGCTTGTTGGCGATGTCCGAAACACGCCGGGTCGCTCTATGTTCGTGCGGCTCGTCGGCTCGCAGAGCGGAAAGGGCGCAGCCGGCAAATGGACTGACGCGGCGACCGGGGAGCATGGCGATCTTCTCGATATCATCCGCGAAAGCCGCGGTTTGAGCGACTTCAGGGACGTTGCCCATGAGGCAATAACGTTTCTCGGCCTACCGCATCCCGGACCAGAGCAGACATCAATGCGGTCGAAGTTGCTGGCCGCGCCGTCGGAAATGTCGGAGAAAGCGCGTCGGCTGTTTGCGATGTCGCAGCCGATTGCGGGTACGGTCGTAGAGGCGTATCTGCACAACCGCAGTATTGCCGCTTTGCACGGGACCGGAAGCCTGCGTTTTCACCCGCGCTGCTACTACCGGCCCGACGAACAAGCGCCGACTGAGACCTGGCCGGCGATGATCGCTTCCGTTACCGATCTCGACGGCCATTTGACTGGCGTACATCGCACATGGCTTGATCCTTCCGGCAGGGGCAAGGCACCGGTCAGTACGCCGAGGCGCGCGATGGGCGATCTTCTCGGTCACGCGGTTCGCTTTGGCCTACCGGGCGACGTCATGGCGGGCGGCGAAGGCATCGAGACCGTCTTGTCGCTTCGGTGCATCCTGCCCGATATGGCCATGGCAGCGGCACTCTCGGCCGCCCATCTTGCTGCCATTCTGTTCCCCCTCACACTGAGACGGCTCTACATCGTGCGCGACGCCGATCCAGCCGGTAACGGCGCGCGTGACACCTTGATCGAAAGAGCGAATGCTGCCGGGATCGAGCCGGTCGTGCTCTCGCCGGCACTTGGGGACCTCAACGAAGATCTCTGTACGCTAGGCTTGGATGCCGTTCGAGCAGCAGTCCGTGTTCAGCTCGCCCCGCAGGACATCGCCCGTTTCATGGCAGTGGCGGGATAACTCGGAACGAACAGCCTGTCCGCTGTCGCTATCATCACTTGGATGCTCCTGAAGTCGGAGAGAACCGCGCCTGCGGGCCTTCGAGAGGGCGATCGGCCAGCAAACGACTCGGCCCCGCAATGTCTCCGGCCGACTATTTTCCGGCACGCTCCTCAAGGGAGCGCTTTCCATCGCGAAGCAAAATAGCCGGCCTTCACCCTCCTCCGCTGACACTCCGGCCCTTCGCTTCGCTGCGGGTGCAGGTCCGTCCCGTCCGCCGGCTTCCGTCGCCATGAAGGCCGCGAGGGTCGCGGTCCAACCGGCGGAGCATCCAATGAGCGAGCATGACGACTACGAACCACAGCACTCGTCTTCACCCATCGACCACGTCCTCACCGAACTCCAGCTCTATGGCTACCGTCCCTTCGTGGATGAGCCTGATCCTCGACCGCTTCCAGAGGGCCACTGCGTCGCCGGCGCGATCGCCGACATCTTCGACGCCCTCATCGTGGCACTGCAAGACACTCGCCTCGAGCCCGATCTCGACGATCTTCTGTGGTCGACCGTCAACATCTTTCACCGCGCCGCAGATCGGATCGAGCGCGAACTCGATCACAACGAGCAGGCGCAGCGCCGCAGCCAGCGTGAGCAGGACGGCAGCGAAGTGAAATCCGTCGAGCTGGAACGCCTGACGGCCGAAGGGCAGACGCTGATCGAACGCCAAAGCGCCTTCGAACTGATGCGTGATCAGGCCGCGGAGCACTACGAGCGCCACACCGGATCGAGTTGGCGACCGCGCAGCGGATCGATAGTCAACCATCGCAACATGACCTCTGCGCTGATCGACAGCCGCGATTTTCTCAGCGCCAAGAAACGCGCCTCGCAGGAAGTCCTTCTGCCACCTGGCCCGAAAATCGCCTTCACCGCTGGGCTCGACTTCAATGACCACCAGCTGATCTGGGCCAAGCTCGACCAGGTCCACGCCAGGCATCCCGACATGGTATTGATGCACGGGAAATCGCCGAAGGGTGGCGAAAAGATCGCCTCCTGTTGGGCAGACCATCGCAAGGTACCCCAAATCGGCTTTGCCCCTGAATGGACAAAGCATGCCAAAGCCGCCCCGTTCAAGCGCAATGATGCAATGCTGGAGGCGCTGCCGATAGGCGTCATCGTCTTTCCCGGGACCGGAATTCAGGACAATCTTGCAGACAAGGCAAAGAAGCTCGGTATCCCAGTCCTCGACTTCCGCCCCAAGGGAGGCGGCACGTAAGCGCTGCCCGCCCCTACCCTTTTTTCGATTGTGCGATACGGCCGCGATCGGGCAGCGGGTACTGTATTTGCAGCTCGCTGGAGTGCTTGGCCCGGGATGCCCGATCTCCGGCTTCCTGCGCCGCCCGTCTTTTTGCGATACTCAAGTCCGCGCCCTAGCAAAGGCGCGCGACGCCGTCACGCTTGCCGTCAACGTTCAGCTGCGTCGCAGCTGGCATCACAGCTGCGAATAACGACGCCCGTTCAACCGAACAGGGCCTGGATCTGGGCGAACTCACCGAACAACCGGCGTGGGCAGGATGCTTTTTTTGCCCGTCGCATTGTTAGCGTCGTCGCTGACACGGCATCGCGCGACGCACAGTTCGAATCCACCACGGGGTTCCGACCCGTTCTAAAGATAGCGCATATCCGGTGGTGCACGTCAGCCGTGACTTGAACCATCACGTGCGTGTCTTATGCGCGTTGCTGACAACAGCTTGCGACTTCGCGATGCCTGTACAGAGGAGCATCGACGCCGGTGACCATCGTAGCCAGGATTTCGCCAGCGACGGTATCGCCAGGTTCTCCGTTGATGTCTCTATCTGGTGGGCCGCTCCAAACGGCCTCTCTAATGGGCTGATCTGGCCGAAGGTCGGCTGCGCCTCGATCGCCTAAGCCGCAATGGCGCCAATCGACTTTCTTCCCCTGCCAGCTGCGCCGTCATTCCTCGCCAAACAACAAAGTCGCTTGGCTGCCATCCTCCGCTGGCGCTGCGGTCGCAAGCGATGCGGCGTCGATCGCCTGCGGCCCGCCGATCGCCATTGAGGCCGCAATGGTGCGGGCTCGAAACAGAGTTCAAGGAGAAAACTCATGGCGATAATCGGAAGCTTCAAGAGGACCGGCAACAACGAGTTCACCGGCGAAATCGTCACCCTCTCGCTCCAGGCCAAGAACGTCCGCATCGTCCCCGAGGCCAACCGCTCTGGCGACAACGCCCCCAGTCACCGTGTCTTCGTCGGGCGGGTCGAGATCGGCGCCGCCTGGTCCAAGCGCTCCAATGAAGGCCGCGACTTTCTCGGCCTGAAGCTGGACGATCCGAGCTTCACCGCTCCGATCTACGCCAACCTCTTCAACGATGAGCAAGGCGAAGACTACAGCCTCATCTGGTCCCGCCCCAACGGCCGCCGCAACGCGGAGTAAAGCCCCGACCAAGGCTCCGCCCGGACGAACAGGGCGGGGCCGTCCTCCTTTTCACGACAAGATGAGCGCAGTCGCTGCGCAACGAGCTCCGTCGGACTTCGGGGCGACTACCTGTCGTGTTCGCGACTGGAGACTTCATTCCTGCATGTCGCCTCGCCGATCATCGAAAATTCGAGGTGTTTCCCGCGTCAACTCACGGTGCCGATTTTCTGATCAACTCGCATGGGTCCACATTCAGCGCAGTTGCGATCCTCCCAAGAACACTGATGCTGGCCGAGACCCGAGCGCGCTCGATCGATCCGACGTAACGCATGCTCAGTCCAGAGCGGGCGGCCAGTTCCTCCTGCGTCACGTTCTGGTCATGGCGCAGGCGACGCATGTTGGCCGCCATGATCTCCTTGAGATTCATGGCGGATTAGGGACCAGAAAGGGAACTATCGTTCTAGGAATGATCGTTCCTATTCGCTATGATTGGTGCTCGATCTAAAGGACGGCTCCTTCGAGATCGCGATCGAAATATGAACGGTCAAATACCATGCTTAAACCGCTGCTCGATCCTGATGTCGCCGACATTGCGCCGGATGCCTCGGTCCTGACCGGCTATGACGAGGAGCGTCTGCTCACCTACATTCGCCTGCTTGACGCGGCGGCGGAAGATGCCGATTGGCGAGAGGTGGCCAGGATCGTCTTGCATATAGACCCGGAGCAGGAGCCGGAACGAGCGTTCCGGTCCTGGGAAACCCATCTTGCCCGCGCGCGATGGATAACGACCAGCGGCTACCGATATCTTCTCGCTGGCGGCGCTCCGCACTGACGCGGCCGGCGCTCCACTTTGCTGAGTCGGCATAATGGTTTGTCGACTCTCCAACTATTCAACTTCCTTATCCGCCGGGAATGTTGACGCCGACGCCTCACATCCGGGTACGCGGAGAGGACAGGAACAGTGCAAGGCGATTGGACCGATCCGGCGGCGTATGCACACATGTGCAGCTACCAGGCTACGGAATTCGCTGCCGAGTATCTGATCCGGAATGACGAATTCGTGGCAGAGTGCAGCCAGCTTGCATCGCAACTCGCTGGTTCTGGAGAACCTGCCGGTCAGCCCGATCTCGCCGCCCGTTGGGGCGCGCGATTTCAAAACTGCCGGTGCCGGACTTCCGAAAGCTGACAATATCATCTGGACGGAACAGGCCTCGCCGCGCGTGCTCCGGGTCATGCGGGTATCTACATCCCATCAAACAGTTCGACCTTCCAGCCTTGCCGGAGCCAGCGTTTGGCCGCAGGACGAAGGCCTTCACATTATTTGGTCTACCTTAATTGGGAAAAGTCATCTCGTCGCTGATGACCGCGCCGGTGAATTCAACGCTACCCTTCTGCCGCTCGACGCTGCATTCGAGACGCGGCTCGATGCAGCGCGCCGGTTCTGGCGCGCACTGAACGGCCGGGCAGGAAGTTCATCTTACGGCGCGCTGCCGCAACAGACCAAGACCAGGCATATCCTCAATTTGCGCGCACATGATGGTCACCGCATGGGTGCAACCTATCGTCAGCTCGCGGAGGTGCTGTTTTCGCAAGAGCCGATTGTGCCGCGAGATTGGCGTGATCATCATCTCCGCCACAAGGTCCGAGCTATCTTACGCCGTGCAGCTTTTTTAGTCGCCGGCGGCTATCGCGATCTTCTCTTCTATCCCCACAACCGCAGCGAAAAGTCCGGCCGCCGAAGTCCTTCTTCGGGATAGCAAAGGGGTAGCAAAAACGCGCCCCCCAATCTTTGCCCTCCCTCGCCTTTCCTCATTTCGATCATGGTCCACTTCGCGCGTCCCGGCAGGCCAGGACGACAGCAGAACCGAATGGAGATCGAGCGATGTCGAAGGGTCCCGCGGACGCGCCCCAAAAGTATTTGCGCACGAAGGAGGCAGCACCCATCGTCGGGCTCTGCGTCCGCACACTCGAAAAGCACCGGACCTACGGCACCGGCCCAAAATACCGGAAGGTCGGCGGGCGCGTTCTCTACGACATCAACGACCTGCACGCCTGGATAGAGCTGGGCGCACGCACCTCCACCAGCGATGCCAACGCGACCTATGTTCCGCCGGCAAAACCCCATGCAGCCCGCGCGCCCGCCTATGTCGGCCGGCGCGACCGCAGCTCCTGATCTGTGGCGCACCGAAAATGCAGTATCGCGAGACCGTTCAGCAGCAATTTGCGCTGTCTTATGTCCCCTCAACCGGCTTCCCTCCACGCGGCACGCGGGACGTCGTGGCGCGGCAGCTCGTCTTATTGGTGAAATCCCGCCGCCTGACACCGATCCACCCTCATGCGGGCGAAGAATCGACCTGCGTTGAGGCGGCAAGTGTGCACGGCATGGGAACGATTTGGAACGCTGCCATCCTGGTCTGGGCTGCGTCGCAAACCATCCACGCGCAAGCCAGGAGATTGCAACCGCGCCGCTTGGTAGCGGCGAAACAGCAGCAAATCCTGACCTTCATGTCGCCGCGTCAACGGCGGCACGTCCACAGCCGGATAGCCGCACGCGAGCAGCCGAGTCCATACACCGGCAAGCGTCGTAAAGCTTTCCTGCTGCGCCCCGGGATCGAGTCATGAGCAAACGCACAAAGATCATCGCCACCATGGTTGGCGGCGCAGTGCTCGCCGCGGCGCCGGCATGGATTAGCCATCCGCCGCTGTCCATCTGGAACGCATCGGCGAGCATCCCCGTCGGGCTCTATCGCGTCCAGCCGGCCGACAAAATCGGTATTGCCAATATCGCCGTCATCATGCCGCCCGAGCCATTGGCGGCCTTCATGGCAAGACGCGGCTATCTGCCGAAAAATGTGCCGCTCCTCAAGCATGTTTTGGCACTCGGGGGCGCAACCGTCTGTCGCCAAGGCACAATGATCATCGTCAACGGCAAGACGTATGGACATGCGCGCGAGCGTGACAGTCGTGGTCGATCCCTGCCCATCTGGCAGGGCTGCCGCGACGTTGCCGAGGCCGACGTCTTCCTTATGAACCCGGGTGCAGCCGACAGTTTTGACAGCCGCTATTTCGGCCCGCTCCCGCTCTCATCGATAGTTGGCCGCGCGGTTCCAGTCTGGACCACGGAGCGCACCACTCCGGTACTGGATATCACCAACGATCCCCTCGCTAGCGAGCCGTGAGGGCTCGGCTCGACGCGCACTAACACTCAGAAAGGAGCACTGCAATGACCCAGATCGGAACCTTCACGCGCAATGATGACGGCTTCTTCGGCAATCTCTCCACGCTAACAATCGAGGCGAAGATTGCCATCCTGCCTGCCGAGAAATCCAAAACCGAAAACGCGCCCGACCATCTGATCTATTGCGAAGGGATGGCGGTCGGTGCGGCTTGGGACCGCGCCGGAGACAAGGCTGGGGATTACCTCTCCGTCTCAATTGACGACCCGTCCTTTACGCAGCCGATCCGCGCCAAGCTGTTCCGGTCCGATGCAGAGAACAGCGTCTGGAGCCTGCACTGGAACCGATCATCGAAGCGCGACGGGCGAGGCTGAACAGATGCTTCTGGAGCCCTTCGACGAATCTTTCTCGCCAACCCTTTTGATCCATTGCGCGCCGGTCAAACCCTTCGACCCGACCGCCCGCGAGGCAGCCCAGAGGGGGCCGGACACTTGCTTGTGGCTGCGGACGCCGATTTCATCACAATTTTGGCAAAGCCGGTTCGATTGGCGAGCCCCTGCCCTTAACGGAAGCGAACACCGTCGCAGGCTGGCGGCGCATCGGTTCTGCGGTCTGCGGGACGCAGCCCACAGAGGCATGACGACGTTTGCCGCATGTGTGATGCTCGGCTTCGTGGCGCCCGAAACTGGTGCAGCGGCTTCCTCTGGTGGTGAACGGCCGGCGCACTCCGAGTCGACGATCTTGTCGGCTGGCCCGTGGTCGCGGCATATCCGGGAAGCGTCAAAACGCTTCGCCATTCCAGAGCAGTTGCTGCGCGGCGTCATGCATGTTGAGAGCGTCGGCGATGTTCGTGCGCTTTCAAGCAAGGGCGCAATGGGCTTGATGCAGATCATGCCGGCGACGTGGCAAGAACTGCGCATCAAATACCGTCTCGGTGACGATCCGTATCAACCGCGTGACAACATTCTTGCAGGTGCAGCATATCTTCGCGAAATGCTCGACAGCTTCGGGCGCAGCGGCTTTCTTGCCGCTTACAATGCCGGTCCTGGTCGGTACACGGAACATCTCTTAACCGGCCGTCCGCTGCCACGCGAGACGGTCGACTACGTCAGGAAACTTGCGCCGCTGCTCGATGGTGCAGTTCTCACTCCGCGGCGCGCGCGGCACGGAAGGGGCAGAGCCAGCTCACTCCGTGCAACGATCTTTCCGCATCCCCATGACATTCGGAACGCCGCTGCATCGGATGGCAATGGTTATGCCGAGACGATCTTTGCGGCGATTCATTCGTCTGCAATGCGGTCGCCAATGGGCAATCCTGTTGCGGACCTGACCGCGATCGAGCCACAGCCGGGTGAAACCGATTTCCAATCGAACCACGCTGGTTCCGGCCTATTCGCTCAGCCCTCTTTAGCCATATCGCAATGATCGCCACGTTCCTCCTCAATTGCATTCCGGCCTGTTCCGTCGCGGAAATTCCGGCGGAAGGGTTGGCTGTGGATGAGAACAGAGAGATTGGCAGGATAAAGGGCCGCGAGGTGCGGCTCGGTTCGGCCGATTGTTTTCCTTACAATTTTCGTCTCATTTCGCAATGTGCTGGCACAATCAGCGATGTGCGCTATTCCCAATTTTTCAGTGTTTCAATGGAAACCGCACCTCGTGGCCGTCTAGCATGAAGCGTGACGATAGCTTTCGCGTCCGCCCTGGTCGCATCCGCTCCCGCGCCGGCCAGCGCGCACGACCCTTCATCTTCCAGGCTCTTGCGGCCACACAGCGCGCCGGCGGTCACCTTACACGCCAGGGTCGGATCACCTCCCCGCGAGCTTCAACGTTTGGCCGCGGCAGGTCAGCGAGCATCCGCGCCAGTCGCCTCATCTCTGACCGGTCACGCGGCGCCGTCGTCAAGACCCGTGTGGTACGGCAGTTCAGAGGGTCTGGGCCACTCGCCACCCATCTCAAATATCTTCGCCGCGAAGGTGTTACACGTGATGGTGAGAAGGCGAGGATGTTCGGTCCCGACACCAAAGATGCAGATCATGACGCCTTCTGCGACCGCTGCAAGGATGATCGGCATCACTTCCGTTTCATCGTTTCGCCAGACGATGCAATGGAGCTCGGCGACCTCAAGAACTTCGCTTGTGACCTGATGGCCGACATGGCGCGCGACCTCGGCACGAGGCTCGACTGGATAGCCGTCGATCACTGGAACACCGAACATCCGCACGTTCACATCCTCGTTCGCGGCGTTGCCGACGATGGCGAGAGCCTTGTCATCTCGCGGGACTACATCCGCCAGGGCATGCGCGATCGGGCGAGCGACATTCTCACCCAGACGCTTGGGCTCCGCATGGACCTCGACATCCGCCGGGCCATCGAGCGCCAGGTCGACACTGAGCGCTGGACGCAGCTCGATCGCCAGCTTGTTCGTGACGCCGACCGTCATGGTATCATTGATCTCGCGCCACATCCTGATCGCCGGCCCGACGAGTTCCTGGGGCTCAAAGTCGGCCGGCTGCGGCAACTGGAAAGCCTGGGCCTCGCGAACGAGATCCGTCCCGGCCAGTGGATAGTGGTCGAACAGGCCGAGCCCACTTTGCGCGCCCTCGGTGAACGCGGCGACATCATCAAGCGCATGCACCGCAGCCTCACTGTGCATGGGCTAGAAAAAGGGACGGCCGACTATGTGCTAGCCGCCGAAAGGATTGATGCGCCCGTGATCGGCCGACTGCTCGAACGCGGTCTTTATGACGAACGGCGCGGCGCGGCCTATGCCATCGTCGATGGCATTGATGGACGCACGCACCACATTCGCTTCGATGACCCTGATGCGGCCGGAGACTCCGACCCGGGCTCGGTCGTGGAGTTGTGCCGCGATGCGAGTGCAAATGGCGGTGGCCGGGTCACGCTCGCGGTCCGCTCCGACCTGTCAATCGAACAGCAGGTCCATGCTTCCGGCGCGACTTGGCTCGATCGCCAACTCGTTGCACGCGAGCCTGCCGAATTCGGTGACGGCGGCTTTGGTAGGGACGTAAGACAGGCACTGCAAGATCGGGTCGACCACCTTGTCAGCCGCGATCTGGCCAAGCGCGAGGGACAGCGCGTCATTCTTGTGCGCAATCTGATCGATACTTTACACGATCATGAGGTGGAATCGCTCGGTGCCCGCCTCGCCGCCCAGACGGGCCTCTCGTTCTCGAAGGCTGCCAACGGCGATCATGTGGCTGGGATTTACCGGCGGCGTTTCTCGCTGGCTTCAGGCCGGCTCGCGATGATCGACAATGGACTCGAATTCAAGCTCGTGCCCTGGTCGCCGTCGCTCGAAAAGCGATTGGGTAATCAAGTCATCGGGGTCGTGTGCTCGGATATGGGGGGCGTGGATTGGAACCTGGGAAAGAAGCGCGGCATCGGGCTATGAAGGTTCCAGGCGTATGCTCTATCCTGATGCTGGGAAGCCAGCACGGTCGCACATTCTATTTGTACCTGCACAGTGAAGCGCCGATTGCCTCGCAAAAAACAGGGACTTTGCGCATCCTCGATTCAGTCTGGCGCCGGCAATCGCGGCACTGGCGCTGTTTGCCTTCGTCTATCACTGGAATAGCTATGTCTGGCCGCTGACCGTTCTACAGGGCAATGCACACGAATATCCGATCGTCATCGGCCTTAGTCGCCTGCTCAGCTACAACAGAGGCGCTCTAAACACGGGACTGGTGATGGCTGGCGCCACGCTTGCCGTGCTCCCGCCACTGGTGCTCTTCGTCTTGCTGCAGCGCTTCTTTGTGGATTCGATCGTCGGCTCGGCGGTCAGGGGATAATGAACCAGCGCGGCGCTCTGTGCTAAGGTGTACACCGATCAACACAGGACACCGCTATGGCCGCTAGCACCACTATGACAATTCGCGTCAGTCCCGATGTAAAGGAAAAGCTCGACCGGATCGCAAACCGACACCCGGCGTAGCAAGTCATTCCTCGCAGGTGAAGCCGTCGCAGCGTAAGTCGATCGCGAGCTTGAAATCATTGAAGGTATCAAGCGCGGCCTTGCTGATGTCGAAGCTGGGCGCATCGTGTCCCATGATAGGGCTATGGCAGAAATTGTATGCCGCGATTGATGCCGGCACGGGCCGCAAGGTGTGACGCGAGCCGTTCAGTGGTCTCGCGGTGAGCTGGACGACATCAAGGAACAGATCGCCTATATTTCGCAGGATAATCCGCGCGCTGCGCGCCTGGCAGCAGACCGGATTCTGGACGCAGGGGCCGCGCTTGGGGAAATGGCAACCGGGCGGCCCGGCCGTGTATCCGGCACCTATGAAAAGCCTATGAGTCGCCTGCCCTACATCATCGCTTATGCCGTGACCGCCAAGGGCGGCCGAGAAAGCATTTCAATTTTGCGGGTGATCCACGCAGCGCGCGATTGGCAGGACGAGGAATGGCCGAACTGAACGAAATCTCGCGACGAAGGGGCTTTAATCGCGAGCGGATTTGCTGCCAACAATTTTGACAGCAAGCTGCCGGGTATTGCTCCCGAGTTTAACCGGAGACCTGGGTGGGAGCATATACGTCGAGCACGTTCTGAGTTTCGTCCGTTCGCAATGAGTTATGGCTGCTAACGATCTGGCAAGAACCACGATTCAGTCCGCGGTCAGCACGACCTTGACACTCTGTGAACGGTCGGCGGCAAGTCGGAAGGCATCGGTAGCGCAAGAAAGCGTGCGCTCCGCTGTCATCAGCTTCAGGACGTCCACCTCCCCCGACACGATGAGATCGACCGCCCGGCCGAACTCCGTGCCGAAGCGGAATGTGCCTTTGAGGTCGATCTCCTTGGCCATTACTGCATTGGCAGGCAGCGGGATGTGGCCACCGGGAAGATTGCCGACCTGGACCACCGTGCCGCCGCGCCGGACACTGGCGATCGCCGCGGCAAGGCCGGCGGCAGTGCCTGAAATCTCGAACGCGACATCAAGCGAATCCCCGGCAGCAAGCGCCTGGAGTTCGGCGTCGCCGCCGGAAAGGTCGATCGTCCTGTCGGCGCCAAGCCGGCGGGCGAAGGCGAGCGGCGCGGCGGCGATATCGACGACGGTCAGTTCAGCGCAGCCGGCAAGCCTGGCCGCGAGCATGGTCAAGAGACCGATGGGGCCGGCACCGAACAGGACGACGTTGCGGCCCCTGACGTCGCCCACCCGCGCGACGGCGTGCAGACTGACCGCCAACGGCTCGGCAAGTGCGGCCGCCTGGTAGGCCACGTCAGATGGAACCTTGAAACATTGCGCGGGCGTGGCGTCGAACAGACTGGCGAATCCGCCCTGCATATGCGGCGTCTTCGATGCCGAGCCCATGAAATAGATGTTCTCGCAGAGATTGGCGCGGCCTTCCAGGCATCGCGCGCAACGCCCGCACCAGCGCGACGGATTGACCGCGACATGGTCGCCGATGCCGAGGCCGGGCGCGGCGCCGTTGATCTCGACGATTTCGCCTGAGATTTCGTGGCCGAGGACAAGCGGCGAAGTGACGACGAAGTCGCCGGTACGGGCATGGCGGAAATAATGCAGGTCGGAGCCGCAGATGCCCCCTGCCCCAAAGCGCACCCGCACCATACCTGGTGCCAGCGGTTCAAGCGGACGCTCCACGACGCGCAGGTCCTGCGGGCCGAACAGCGTCGCGGCAATCGCCTGGCCACTCACCGGATCAAGCCCATCTCGGTCGGCAGCCAAAGCGTGATGGCGGGTATGAAGGTGATCAGAAGCAGCGCCACGATAAGCGGCACCAGCCACGGCAGGATCGCCATGGTGGTGCGCTCAACCGAGAGCTTGGCAACGCGCGACAACACAAAGAGCACCATGCCGAGCGGCGGGTGCAAAAGCCCGATCATCAGGTTGAGCGTCATGATCAGCCCGAAATGCACAGGGTTGATGCCGTAGACGGCGGCGACCGGCAGCAGGATCGGCACGAGAATCGTGATCGCGGCGATCGTATCGAGGAAGCAGCCGACCACCAGCATCAGGATGTTGACCAGGATCAGGAAGACCCACTTGTTTTCGGTGAGCGCGAAAATGAAGTTCGAGAACAGCTGTGCTGCCTGGCTGACGGTGAGCAGCCAGGCGAAGATCGATGCGGCGGTGACGATGAAAAGCACCGAGGCGGTCGTCTCGATCGTGTCAAAGCTGGCCTTGGCAAGCAAACGCAGCGTCATCGTGCGGTAGCGCACCAGCCCGAGGAAAAGCGACCAGATCACAGCCGCCATCGCCGCCTCGGTCGGCGTGAACCAGCCCATCGTCATGCCGCCGATCAGGATAACCGGCGTCATCAGCGCCATGACCGCGGAGAAATCGAAATACCAGTCCGCCACGATCAGCACCAGCAGCGCTATGCCGACCGCGATATTGATCGACAGGCCAAGCTGCACCAGCACATAGCAGCCAATCGGAAAGGCAGCCACCACCAGCACCTCGCCCGCAGCTTCGGCCAGCCGCCGAAGCTCGAAGGATGTGTCGGAGCCCCAGCCGCGCCTGTGGGCGAAGATGGCGACCGTGATCATCATCAGCACGGTCATGACCACGCCGGGCAGGATGCCGGCCATGAACAGCGCGCCAATCGAGACATTGGCCATCATGCCGTAGATGACGAAGGGCAGCGAGGGCGGAAAGATCGGCCCGAGCGTGGCGGAAGCGGCGGTAACCCCGACCGCGGCGTCGATAGGATAGCCGTGGTCCTTCATCGCCTTGATCTCGATGGTGCCGATGCCGGCGGCGTCGGCGAGAGCGGTGCCCGACATGCCGGAAAAGATCACCGATCCGATGATGTTGACCTGCGCCAGGCCGCCTTTCATCCAGCCGACCAGGGCAAGGGCGAAGGAATAGATGCGCCCGGTCACGCCGGCGATGTTCATGAGGTTGCCGGCCAGGATGAAGAACGGAACGGCGAGCAGCGGAAAGCTCTCCACCCCGGCGATCATGCGCTGGGCCGCGATGATATCGGGCGCGACGCCGTAGATGACGAGGTAAAGGATCGACGCGGCCGCCATCGAAACGGCGACCGGCACGCCGATGAGCATCAGGACAAGAAAGCCCCCGACCAGAAGCAGCATCGCTCAGACCCCCGCCGTCTCGAACGCGCCAGGACGCTCGAGCACCGAATAGCCGCGCCTGTAATTGCCGATGAAGACCTGGATCGAGCGCAGTAGCATCAGCACGAACCCGGCCAGTACGGCGTAGAAAAACCAGCGCCGCGGCAGGTTGACGGTGACCATGCGCTCATGCGCCACGATCGTGACGTAGCGCCACATCAGCCAGGACCCGTAGCCGAAGAATGCAATGCGGATAACATCGACGGCGAGCGCCAGCCAGCGGCCGACGCGCTCCGGCAGATAGTGGTAAAGCACGTCGACATGGATATGGCGCGAAAGGCGCACGCACATGGCGGCGCCCAGAAAAACGACGACGACGAGCGCGTTGATGGCGATCTCCTCGGTCCACGCAAGGCTGTTGTTCAGCGCATAGCGGGTGAAAAACTGCAGGAAGACACACACGACCATGCCCCAGAATACGGCAAGCGTGATCCAGTCCTCGATGCCGTGGTCCGACAGGTCGACGTGTACCGGCACCTCCTCGAAGGCGTGCGCGATCTCTCCGACGGTGATCTCGATGTGGTGTTCCTCGGCCATCGGCGCGGGCTCCCGAAGCTGGTGGGTCGTCAAGGATTGAAAAGGCCGTCCGGCGCAATTTGGAGCCGGACCGAAGAGCAGGTTAAAGCAGCAAATCCGATTGCCGCTCTATCCTCTTGATTAAGCATTCGATTTGCCGATGGCCTACTTGATGGCGCGGATCGCTTCCCAATCGGCCTTGTTGTAGCCGAACTCCTCGAAGGTGACCTTCTCCAGCACATTCTTCTCGAAGTCGGCACGGTCGACATCGGTTACGCTGATGCCGCGGTCCTTGAATACCTGCACCAGTTCCTTTTCGCGGGCGACGATCTTTGCCGTGGCGCGGGCGGCAGCCTCCTGCATCACCTCGGTGAAGATCTTCTTGTCTTCGTCGGAAAGCGAGGCCCAGCGCGACGCCGATATGATGGTGTTGAGATGATCGACGATATGGCCAGTGAGCACGATGTTCTTCTGCACCTCGTAGAATTTCTTCGCCTCGATGGTGGTCAGCGGATTCTCCTGGGCCTCGACCGTGCCGTTCTGCAGGGCCAGATACACCTCGGCGAAGGCAATCGGCGCGGTGTTGGCGCCGCAGGCACGCGGCATGGCCAGATAGGCCGGCACGTCGGGAACCCGCATCTTCAGGCCCTGCATGTCGGAGCACTTGGCGATCGGACGGTTCGAGGTGGTCTGCCGCGTCCCGTAATAGGTGGTGGCGGCGATGTGATTGCCGGTCTTGTCCTCATAGCCCTTGGTCAGGGCCTTGTAGACGTCGCTCTTGGTGTATTTCAGCAAATGGTCGGCATCGCGGAAAGTGTATGGGAAATAGGTGACGCCGATCGGTGGATATTCGCGCGCCGCGAAGCTCGATCCGGAAATGATGATATCGACGGTACCGAGCATCAGGCCCTGGTTGATGTCTGCTTCCTTGCCAAGCTGCGAGGCCGGATAGACGTCGATGGCGTAGCGGCCCTGGGTGCGCTTCTTGATTTCGTCGGCCGCCCACACGGATTCGGTGTGGAAGGGCTCCGTCGTCTCGTAGACATGCGCCCATTTCAGGACCGTTTCCGCCGAGGCCGACGCCATGGGTATGGCAATTGCGGCGATCGCACCGAGCAGAACTGCGTATTTTCTCAGCATCTAATTCCTCCCTGGTTGAACTTGACGGCCGGATCTCCCCCCGGCCAACTGCTATTCCGCAACCTCCTTGGCCGCGGCTCTCTCATCGAAATTGCGTGAGAATCTGATTTGCGACTGGCGCAGATGCTGTTGCATGGCGGCCTTGGCCCGCTCGGGGTCGCGCGCGGCAATTGCATCGCGCACAGCACGATGTTCCTTTGCCGCGACCTGCCAGGAATCGCTGGTCTCGAAATGGATCGACAGGCGTTCGAAGTACGGGTTCATGCGCTGGTCGAAAAGCTCGCCGATGAAGCGCACCAGCACCGCGTTCTCGAGAATGCCGGCGACAGCGGTGTGAAATTCCCGGTCGAGCGCAATGGTCATCTTGTTGGGGTGACGCATGGCCTCCATCCGTCGCAGCACGTCGTCGAGCCGTTCGATATCTGCAGGCCGGACATGGAGGGCCGCTTCGGCGGCGATCGCGCCTTCGACAAATTCGCGCGCGCGCAACAGCTCGAACGGGCCTTCCTCGACTTCGGGTTCGGAGGCGGCGGCGCTCGGCGGATCGGTGACGTAGATACCCGAGCCGACGCGGATGCGTATGCGGCCTTCGACCTCCAGCGCTATCAGCGCTTCACGGACTGTCGGGCGGGAAATTCCGAGCTGGTCGGCCAGATCCCGCTCGGTCGGCAGGCGGTCGCCGACGGAAAACTCGCCGGCATCGATCAGCTGCCTGAGCTGATCGGCGACCTGTCGGTAAAGCCGGCGTGGTTCAACGGCCTGGATCGGCATGTGCGTTTAGTTCCCTCCCGGGCCAACCCTGGTACATTGGTCTGACCCATTGACCGCAGCTTAGACAGAGGACGCGGAGAGTCAAGCTCGATGGAACCGCGGCCCGCACAACCGGAACGCGGCGGCATTGCGCAAGCATTCCATGCGTCAGCGCCGTCCCCCGCGAATGACCAGGACGTTCCCGGCGGCGACGAGGGCGAGCCCGGCAACCGCGTAAGCGGTCCAGGCATAGCCTTCCAGCGCCGTGGAGATCAAAAGCGCAAAGACGGGAAATATGACGGTCGCATAGCCGGCGCGGGCGCCGCCAATGCGTCCGAGCAGCGTCAGGTAGGCGGCGAAAGCGACGACGGTCGATATGACGGCGAGGAAGACCAGCGAGCCAATATAAGAGGCGGTCGTCGCGAACACGAACGGCTCACCAAGCAGGAAGGCCAGGAACGTCGACCACAGAGTGCCATAAAGCATGCCCCAGGCGCTCGTTGAAACGAGCGGCAGGCCGCGGCGCTGGTTTGCGACGGAGACGAGATTGCCGGCGCAGAAGCTCAGCGTGCCACAGAGGCACAGAAGAAGGCCTACCAACGTGCCGCCGGAAAGCCCGTTGGCGGCGATTTCGGGAAAGAACATCAGCGCTATGCCGGCGAAGCCGATGAGGCCGCCGGCGAGAATGCGCGGCGCCGGGCGCTCGCCGACGACCAAGGCAGCGAGCAGCATGTTGATGACCGAGGCGAGCGAGAAGACGACCGAGAGCAAGCCGCTGACGAGATAGCCGGCGCCGTAATAGAAAAACAGGAAGTTCGACGAGAAGATGAGGATGCCGAGCACAGCAAAGCGCAAATGATCGGTGATCGGAAAGCGGAGCCGCCGACCGGAAAAGCCCGCCCAGGCAAACATCAGCAGCGTGGCGATGGCGAAGCGCCAGACCAGATTGACCTCGTTCGACACGCCGCTGCCGACCTGAAGTTCGATCGCGAACCACGATGCGCTCCAGGCAATGACCGTCAGCGCGTAAAGCCCGTAGTCGACCGGTTCGAAGGGGCGGTCGTGCGTCGTCAAGCGCATTTCCACGCTAGCCGGTTCCGCGGCGCCGTTTGGTTCTCTTGTTACTGACATGCTGGCCAAGACTCTTCCGCTCACAAGACGCTTACGGAGCGATTGTCCTCCTTCGCCGCTTCTGAACCCAGAAGACGAGACCGACCAACAACAGGGCCGGGATGGTAAACCAATAGCGCGATGGCCGTTCCGCAGGGACTAGCACCTGGTTGATCTCGTCGCCGGGCTGCAGGCCGAATTTGGCCGCCTGACTGCCCAGTCGCACCACGCCGACCGTCACGCTATCGCCAAGCGCACTGACGTCCAGGCCCGCAGCCTTCAGGCGTTCGGCCGATGAATTTGCAGGCCCGAGCTGCAGCCGAACCAGCTTCGATATCTCATCGCCGTTGAGGTTCAGTGTCGTCAGGCGCAAGCGAACCGCGCCTCCCTCGGCCGTCTCGTCGACGATACGGCTGAGTTCGGTGGCGGGTACTGCCCGATACGGTTCACTCATCTGATCGAGCAACAATCCCGGCCTGAACAAGATGAAACAGGCCACAAGCAACGCAATCGTCTCGTACCAGCGGTTGCGCACGAGCATCCAATTCTGCGTCGCTGCTACAAACGAGACCATGGCCAGCGTCGATGTCACCACCATCGCGACGAAATCGAACGGACCTTCGAGATCGATCATCAGCAGTCCGGTGTTGAAGATGAAGATGAACGGCAGCAGGCCGGTACGGATCTCGTACTTGAAGCCCTGAATGCCGGTCTTCACCGGATCGGCGCCGGAAATTGCCGCAGCTGCATAAGCCGCCAGGCCCACTGGCGGCGTCACGTCCGCCATCAGCCCGAAATAGAAAACGAACATGTGGACGGCGACCAGCGGCACGGCAAGATCGTTCTGCGCCGCCAAATCGACGATGACCGGCGCCATCAAGGTGGCGACGACGACATAGCTTGCAGTGGTCGGCATGCCCATGCCGAGAATGATGCAGATCACCGCGGTGAACAAAAGCATGACGATGAAGCTGCCGCCCGAGATGAATTCGACCAGCTCGGTCATTACCAGCCCGATGCCCGTGAGCAGAACCGTGCCGACGATGATGCCGGCCGTCGCAGTGGCAATGCCGACCGTCGTCATGTTGCGTGCGGCGGCGGACAGACCACCGACCAGATCGTCGAAACCGTGAAGCCAATGCTGCGCCAGCGCGCGGTCCTTGCGGAAAAAGGCGGTGAGCGGCCGCTGCGTGACGATCAGCGCCATAAGGGCGACAGCGCCCCAGAATGCCGACAGGCCGGGCGACAACTCCTCCACCATCAGGCACCAGATCAGCAGGATCACAGGCAGCAGAAAATGCAGGCCGGTGCGTGCCGTCTCGCCGAAGTGGGGAATCCTGACGATCTCGCCCTCCAGATCCTCCAGCGGCAGGTCGGGATAACGCGCCCGGTAGGCGACAAGGCCGATGTAAACGGCGATCAGCGCGGCAGTGATCATCCAGGTCGCGGCCGTGCCGAAAACGATCTTCGTCCAGCCAATGCCGTAATAGACAAGCCCTGCGAGGATGATGAAACCGCATACGCCCATCAGCCCGCGCAGCGCGCCCTGAAATGCGGAGTGCGTGCTGCGTGACGGCAGGCCCTTCATCCCGGTCTTCATCGCCTCGATATCGACGATGTAGAACAACGAGCCGTAGGTCAGCAGCGCCGGATAGAAGGCGTGCTTGACCACCTCGGCATAGGAAATGCCGACATATTCCGCGATCAAGAACGCGGCGGCGCCCATCACCGGAGGCATCAGCTGACCATTGACGCCGGCCGCGCATTCGATGGCGCCCGCCTTCACCGCAGAATATCCGACCCGGCGCATCAGCGGGATGGTGAAGGTTCCGGTGGTCACGACATTAGCGATCGACGACCCGGAAATCATGCCGGTCAGGCCGGAAGCCACGACACCGGCCTTGGCCGGACCGCCGCGGTATCTGCCGAGCAGCGAGAAGGCAAGCTGGATGAAAAAGCCGCCGGCGCCGGCGCGCTCCAGCAATGTTCCGAACAGAACGAACATGAAGACGACGTTGGTGGACACACCGAGGGCAACACCGAAGACCCCCTCCGACGTCAGCCACATCTGCGAGGCTGCGCGCGATAACGTCGCGCCCTTATGGCCGAGCAGGCCAGGTAGGTGAGGCCCGGCAAAGATATAGATCAGCATGCTCGCCGCGATGACGGTGATGGCAGGCCCGACGGCGCGACGGGCGGCCTCGAGCAGGATGAGGACGCCGGCGATCGAGACGACCAGGTCAGCCGTAGTAGGAAGACCCGGCCGATGGGCGATATCGCTGTAAAAGACCAACAGATAGAGGGCGGACGCCGCCCCGGCGATGCCTAGCACCCAGTCGGACAGCGGCACCCGGCTGCGCGACGAGGTCTTGAAGGCCGGAAACGTCAGCATCGCCAGAAACAGGGCGAAGGCCAGATGGATGGAGCGGGCGATGCCGTCGCTGACGACACCAAAATTGAGCATGAACGGAAGGGGCGAGGCATACCAGAGCTGGAACAGCGACCATGCCAGCGATACGCCGAGGATCAGCTTCGCGGTGCGGCCGGTCGGCTTGCGCCCACCGGTGTCGGCCTCGGCGACGATCTCGCTAAGCTTGTCAATGTCGATAACGGGTTGGTCAGGCCCTGCCGCCCGCTGGCTTTGATCTGTCATCGTTCCCCACAATTATTTGCAATGCGAGGCGCCTGTGGCGCCTCGCATTGAAGGCCTAGAGCCACCCCTTCTCCTTGTAATAGCGCTCCGCGCCCGGATGCATTGGCGCCGACAGACCGGTCTTGATCATCTCCTTGGGATCGAGATTGGCGAAAGCCGGATGCAGTTTCTTGAAGTCGTCGAAATTTTCGAAGACCGACTTCACCAGTTCGTAGACCACCTCATCGGGCGTGCTGGCATTCGTCACCACGGTCGCGCGGACGCCGAATGTCGTCACGTCGTCCGGATTGTTGGCGTACATGCCGCCCTTGATGGTGGCGACTGAATAGTACGGATGAGCTGCCAGCAGCGCGTCCACTGCCGGACCGGTCAGCGCGATGAGTTTGGCACCACAGGCCGTGGTCGGATCCTGGATCGCCGCGGAAGGATGACCAACGCCATAGAAGAAACCGTCGATCTTGTTGTCGCACAGCGCGCTGCCCTGCTCGTCCGCCTTCAGCTCCGCGGCAAGCGAGAAATCGCCGAGCGTCCAGCCCATCTGCTTGAGCAACTCCTCCATGGACGAGCGGGTGCCTGACCCGGGATTGCCGACGTTGAAGCGTTTGCCTTTGAAGTCCTCGAATTTGGTGACGCCGGCGTCTGGCCGCGCCAGCACGGTAAACGGCTCGGGATGGACAGAGAACACGGCCCGCAGATCCTTGAACGGCTTGCCGTCGAAATTTCCGGTCCCCTCATAGGCCTGGTACTGAACGTCCGATTGGGTCAAGCCGAAATCGAGGTCGCCCGTCTGGATGGAGTTGACGTTGAAGACCGAACCGCCGGTCGACTCCGTCGAGCATCGGATGCCGGTTTTCTGCCGGTCCTTGTTCATCAGTCGGCAAATGGCGCCGCCGACGGCGTAGTAGACGCCGGTGACCCCGCCGGTGCCGACCGTGACGAAGCGCTGCTCGGCTCCGACGGATGGCAGCGCCAGCAGCATGCAGGCCGCCGCGCCGATCAGGGTTTTCATTGAACTGTACATGGTTGCTACCTCTCTGGTGGGTGTCCCGGCCCGTCGCCGATGACGCGTTGGAACTGGTTGAGGCGGTCCGCGTCGTGCGGCTCAGGCCGCTGAAGCGATCGCAGCGTCGATCGCCTCACCGAGCCGTTCGACGATCCGATCGATATCCTGTTTGGAAATGATGAATGGCGGCGCCACAAGCACATGAACGCCCCGCACACCATCAATCGTCCCGGCCATCGGATAAATCATCAGGCCGCGGGCCATTGCTTCGCGCTTGATGCGGGCGTTGAGTTCAAGCCTCTGGTCGAATGGTTCCTTGCTGGCGCGATCAACCACCAGCTCGATTCCCCTGAATAGACCCCGCCCGCGAATGTCGCCGACGTGATGGTGGTTATCGAAGCGTTGGTGCAGGCGTTCGTCCAGCTGCGCGCCCATTGCGCTGACGTTGTCGAGCAAACCGTCACGCCGGATGACCTCCTGCACGGCAAGGCCGGCCGCCGCTGCCATTGGATGGCCCATATAGGTATGTCCATGCTGGAAGAAGCCCGAGCCTTGGGCAAAGGCATCGAATATATGCCGGCCGAGCAGCACCGCGCCAATCGGCTGGTAGCCACCGCCGAGTCCCTTGGCGATGGTCAGCAGGTCGGGAGCGATGCCGTCCTGCTCGCACGCATGCAGCGTGCCGGTACGGCCCATGCCGCACATCACCTCGTCGAGAATGAGCAGCACGCCGTAGCGGTCGCAAATCGCGCGAATGTGCTTGAAGTAGTCCGCGACCGGCGGCACCGCGCCGAGCGTGGCACCCACCACCGGCTCGGCGACAAAGGCGATGACCTCGTCCGGGCCGAGTTCGAGGATCTTGTCTTCGAGCTGCTGGGCGGCGCGCGCCGCATAGGCTTCGTCGCTTTCGCCATGCTTTTGATAGCGATAGGCGTAACAGGGGTCGATATGGTGGGTCTCGATCAGCAACGGCCTGAACTGGGCGCGCCGCCATTCGTTGCCGCCGGTGGCGAGAGCGCCGAGCGTATTGCCGTGATAGCTCTGCCGGCGTGCGATGAGATGGCGCCGTTGCGGCTCGCCTTTCTCGACAAAATATTGCCTGGCCATCTTGAGCGCGGCCTCGACCGCCTCCGAGCCGCCGCTGACCAGATAGACGTGGTCCAACCCTTTCGGCGCGTCCTCGACCAGCCGGTCCGCCAAGCGCTCCGCCACCTCGGTGGTGAAGAAGCTGGTATGGGCGTAGGCGATGCGGTCAAGCTGGGCGTGCAGCGCGGCAATCACGTCGGGATGGCCGTGGCCGAGACAGGACACGGCCGCGCCGCCCGATGCGTCGATGTAGGACTTGCCCTCTGCGTCGAACAGTTCGATGCCTTGGCCGCGAACGGCGACCGGCAGCGTCGAGTGGATGGTTCGATGAAGAATGTGTGTCATCGACGGTCCCTCAGGGGCATTTTCTTCGGCGCACGCTGGTTCAGGTGGGTCTTGAGGGCGGCGCCCTGCTCATCGAAGCGTCGCAGCGATTCAACGGCGCCCTCGCCTGCCTGTCCTGCGACAAGAGCACCGAGGATCTCAGCAACGATGAAAGCTGGCGTCATGGTGTGGAAAAAGGACGGGCTGCCGGTCGGCACGACGACCAGGTGATCGGCAAGCAGCGCCAAGGGGGCTACCCCGCTGTCGGTGATCGCAATGACCGGTACGCCGCGGCCGGCAGCATACTCGACAAGCTCGATGGTGAAGCGCGTGTAGGGCAGGACGCTGGCGGCGATCAGCACGTCGTCCTTGGTCGCATGGGCCAGAGCGTCGCCATCGGTTCCGCCGATGCCGTGCAACAGCACCGACTTCTCGCCGATCAGCGACAGGATGTAATGCAGATGCCAGGCCACCGCATGGCTCGAGCGCAGGCCGAGGCAATAGACGCGCCTTGCCGCACTCAGCGCCCTGGCCGTCTCGACCAGACGGTGGATCGACCTGCTTTCGGCGAGATGGGCAAGCTGGCTGGAAATCGAATCCAGAATATCGGCCGCCAGCGCGTGGTCGCCCTTGAGCTTTTGGCTGGCCACCTGAAGGCCCGCCTTGCCGGCGAAACCGATTTCGCCGTCCCGGATCGCGGCGGCGTAGATATCGCGTACCGCCTCGTAGCCATCAAGGCCGAGATGCTGGGCCAGCCGCGTCATCGTCGCCGGCTGCACTCCTGCGTGCCGGGCCTGCTCGCGCATGGACAACAGCGCGACATCATACGGCTTGTCAAGGACATAGCGCGCAGCGGACCGAAGCTGCGCCGACATGCCGTCGAAGGCAGTGACGATCTGTCCAGCAAGCTCTCCCTGGTCCATGGATATTGCTAGCTCGCCAGCCCAGCGATTGCAACGTCTGTTTCAGTGTGATCAAAGATTGATTCATATGAATCTTGTCGCTCACAGAACGTCCCCATGAAGCCGGCCACTGGTCTCGACCGCATCGCCATAGCCGTCGCCCCGAATGGGGGACGTCGCAGCAAGGCCGACCATCCGGCGATTCCACTGACACCAGCCGAACTTGCGAGGACGGCCGCGGAATGCGCCGATGCCGGTGCGGCTATGATCCACGTCCATGTCCGCGACAGAAGCGGCAATCATCTGCTCGACCCCGACGCCTACCGCCAGACGATCGCCGCCATCCGCGGTGCTGCCGGCGACCGCTTGATAATTCAGATCACCTCCGAAGCGCTCGGTATCTATTCGCCGGCCCAACAGATGGCCGTCGTACAAGATGTGAAGCCGCAAGCTGTCTCGTTGGCGCTTCGCGAAATCGTTCCTGATGCCGGATCGGAACTCGCCTGTGTGCGCTTCATGGCCTGGCTGCACACCGAGGGGGTTGCGCCGCAGATCATCCTCTATTCGCCCGAGGAGGCCGTCAGGCTTTCGGACATGCAGCAGCGCGGACTGATCCCCTGGGCAAGCATACCGGTTCTCTACGTGCTGGGCCGATACACGCCGGGACAGGCGTCCGTTCCTGCCGATCTCCTGCCATTCCTCGCGGCGAACATGCCGCGCTTCGACCATTGGAGCGTCTGCGCCTTCGGCCGCAACGAAGCGGCGTGCGTGACCGCCGCCGCGTTGCTTGGCGGCCATGTCCGGGTCGGCTTCGAAAACAATCTTTTCCTTCCGGACGGCAGCATAGCCTCGTCCAACGCCGAACTGGTAGCGACCGTCGCACGCATACTCGCCGACTGCGGCGTCAAGATCGCCTCGGCCGCCGAGTTGGCGGCTCAATGGAACGCGCCGTTTCGTTCCATATGACAAACCAAAGCCTATTTTCGGCGGCAAGCTCGCGCAAGACATAGAGAGGCGGCTGCAATGTCATCGCCACGGAAGAACGACGTGTCCCCGCCCGCGGCGCGGCGATTGCAACAACAGTGCCGGTCGTTGTAACCATTCCGGCCGCTTGATATTGGAGGAGACGCAGCATGGACCGATTCACCGGCGGTTGCCTGTGCGGCAACGTCCGAATTGTCGCGTCAGGGCGCCCATACCGGGTCGGCCTTTGTCACTGTCTCGACTGCCGCAAGCATCATGGCGCCCTTTTTCACGCTTCCGCGATTTTTCCTGAGGATGCGGTGACGATCGACGGCGAAACACGCGACTACGCCGGGCGGTTTTTCTGTCCCCGCTGCGGCTCCTCCGTTTTCGGACGCACCGCAGACGAAATCGAAGTAAACCTGGGGTCCCTGGATGCGCCTGACCAGCTGATGCCAACCTACGAAAGCTGGATCATCCGACGCGAGTCCTGGTTGCCGCCGTTTCCGCTCACCAGACGGTACGAGCGCGATCGTGACGCCACGGGTCGCTTTGAGGAATAGGTCGCAGGAACGGTGCCGAGGAGGCAACGACATCAGAACATGGATTTTCACAGGCCGCCTGCTCACGCCGCTAAAATGTGAACTTGCATGCTTACAAGGTGCGCTGCCTTCATCCACATTGCCCCATGGGCATTCGTGAGCGCCTAAGGCGACCCGTGACAGCCAAGGCGCCGGACCTTAGAGGAGGATCGCAGGGGATGGGATTCATCGTCGCGATCCTGACGCAGGCTTTGTACAGAGCGCCGCGTTCAAAGCTGGCCGTTTAGGAGGTCACGCCGGAAGATCGGCCTTGCGGAAGCCATCAACGAAATGCCCAAGCAGCGCAGCGTCGTGGAATGGCTCTGTCGTGGTCCAGTGGCCCGCCGCCTCGAAACGATGATCACAGGCTAGTGGTCGCGGCGACAATCAACCCGCCCAAGACGGCGACATTGATGGTGAAGCCGGTACGAAGCGCTTCGCGTTCATCGCCGCTGTAGCGCCAGAAGTTGAGCGCCATGAACGACGCCGCAATGGTGAATACGGCCAAGGTCGCGGCGGGAAAGGGTCCACCAAGGCCCGCTGCTAGGCAAAAGCCGCCTGCGATCTCCAGCACCGATCCGGCCGCGAGAAGAGGCCTGGGAGCAGGAAAGCCCCGCTCGGCCAGGGACGCTGTAACTGCCCGGAACCTGAGGAAATGCTCGGCGCCCGCCCAGATAAAGACGCCGCCGAGCAAAACCAATCCAAGGTGGTGGAGGAACGCGATCATTCCTTGCTGCCGTCCTCGGTGTAAACCGCTAGCTCGTAACCATCCGGATCCGCGAAATGAAAGCGCCGGCCGCCGGGGAACCCATAAATCGGCCTGACGATCGTGCCTCCCGCTTCCTCGACCCGCTTGACCGTTGCCGGCAAATCATCGGCATAGAGAATGACGAGCGGGCCTCCTCCGGACCTCGCTGGGCCAGCGGCGAAGCCACCTGACAAGCGCCCGTCGTTGAACTCGCAATATTGCGTGCCGTAGTCAGTGAAGGTCCAGCCGAAGGCCTTTCCGTAGAAGTCGCGTGACCGCTGAATGTCTTTCACGTTGAATTCGACGTAGTCGATCCGTTGATCGTTGTTGTTGCTCATGATGCATACCTCTCGTGTGGTGTACGACGGCGAAAGATAAGCACGCATCTCGCCTGCCGGATTGAACAAAACGGCCATCGACGTATGGCTTCACACGGCGCCGCCGAGGCGATGCATCTGACATGATTATTCACCTACCCTCTTCCTTCCGGCCGGAAGAAACAACCGATTCTTGCAACCGTTTTCGATTGGCAGACGTTGTCGGTCGTGCAGATTGTTGTCTCGAGCGACGGCGGGCGCAGCCACTGCGTCGGTTCACCGCCGGTAATCCGAAGAGGAGCGAGATGAGCGATCCCGTCCCAGCGCAGGCAACGGGTTCATTTCAGCAACGTCCAGCGTCGGCGCGGCTTCACGGGAGCTTTGCTTCGGTGTGGGCGCATCGAATGGACCCGGCGGGCGCACCGCCAATCGTCGTCATGCCCGATGCAACGATCGACCTGCAATGGATCGGAGGCAGCTTCCGAATTGCCGGCCCCGACAAGGAGCCGCAGACCGAGGTCCTGGCGGCAGGCGAGATCGTGATCGGCTTGCGCTTTCATCCTGCCACGGCGGCGGCATGGCTCGGCGTGCCACAAATCGAGCTTGTCGGCCAGAGGCTGTTGCTCGACGATTTATGGGGCGCGCGAGCCCGGCGCCTCGCCAGCCGCGTGCGCGCAGGCGACAATCTCGAGGATCTGGCCTGTTCGCTCGAACAGGTCGTCGCCGAGGAGGCGGCCTCCCGCGCGCCAGACGTTCCCATGCAGGCGGCATATCGCCTGATCGAGCGCGGGCCGCCACCCGACGCGCCGCTCGTCCCTTGGTTGATGCGCGCACTCGAGATGAGCGAAAGGACGTTGCGCCGGCGCTTCGACGAGAGCTTCGGCTATGGCCCCAAGACGCTTGACCGTATCCTCCGCTACCAGCGCTTTCTGCGGCTTTCGAGCCAATCAAACAGCGCCACGGCCATCCTGGCAGCCGAGGCGGGCTATTCCGATCAGGCGCATCTTGTCCGCGAGAGCCGACGCCTGACGGGAAGCACCCCGCGACAGATTCATCACCTGCTGCAGAACGGGTGAAACCACGTCGCGCTCTTCATTGGCCGTTTTGTTCAATTCGTCACTGTCGCCCGACTTTATCCTGGTGTCTCCGACAACCAGAGGAGATCGCCATGAAACCGCGCATTTCGGTTTTGACTATCGCTGTCGCCAACCTCGAGAGTTCTCTGGCGTTCTACCGCGACGGTCTCGGCTTGCCGACGGAAGGGATCATCGGCCGCGAGTTCGAGCATGGCGCCGTCGCGTTCTTCACGCTGTCCGGCGGGTTGAAGCTCGCGATCTGGGCGCAGGACGACCTCGCCTACGACACTGGCCTGCCCAAGGCGCCGATCAGCTCGACCTCGTTCACAGTCGGACACAACGTTGTGCGCCGCGAAGAAGTCGATCAAGTGATGGATGAGGCCGCTCGCGCCGGAGCCGAGATCATCAAGCCTGCCCGGGACACGTTCTTTGGCGGATATGCCGGATACTTCCGCGATCCGAACGGACACCTGTGGGAGGTCGTCTGGAACCCCGCCAACATACCGAATGAGGACGCTCTCTGAGGGCAGGTATGGCCCTGTAGGATCGGGCCGTTCCGGTCATTCCCGGTGCTGGCAAATTCTATCGGCATCGGGGCGGGCGGCCTGCTTTCCCTGGCAAACGAAGCCAGTTCGACGGCAGTCCACCAGCATAATCTTACGGGGCTGATTATGTAGCTCTATCCAGATTCGCCTCGCCTGCATGGCGCATCATGCGGCGGAAGCTCATTGAGATATGCGCCCGCCTTATGTGCCCGATGGACTCCCAGTCGCCGATTTCGGCCGCGGCAAGGACCTCTTCCATTTCGCGGCGGAATGCGGTGAATTCCTCGACGAGGCCCAATTGCGGCATCAGCTTCAGGACGACGCGCGCGACCTGAAAATACAGGCGCTCGCTGATCTCGCGCAGTGGCTGGTTGCCGGTCATCGCCGTGAGCTCGTAGAAAAAATCCATGTTGAGGCGCAGGAAAGCGCGCTGGTCGGGATTGAGTATATCGGCATCGCAGCGCGCGATGAGCGCCCGTATCCGGTCAAGATCGTCCGCCGTGCGCGGAATCGGCGAAAGCTTGCCGACGAGGAGCGCCAGCTCCAGGCGCAAATGATAGACCTGCTGCAATTCCTCGATGTCGACGTCGGTGACGATCGTGCCGACGCCGTGGACGGATTGAACCAGACCCTCGGATTCAAGGCGCGCCAGCACGCGCCGGACCGGCGTGCGGCTGATCTGGAATTCCTGGGCAAGTTCTTCCTCGGACAGGTGGCTTCCCGGCGCATAATCGAGCAGGCAGATGCGGTCGCGCAATATCCGGTAGATGCGCTCGAACCGCTCCCGCGCGGAGAGCGGGCGCGGCGGCGCGGCGGTCACCGTCGTGGGCGGCTTGGCCTCTGTCTCGATCGTCACCCAGCCTCCAGGACAGCATGCAGGAATTGCCGTGTCCGCTCGTTCTTGGGAGCACCAAACAGTTCGCTTGGCGGCCCCTGCTCGCAGATCTTGCCTTGATAGAAGAAACAAACGCGGTCGGAAAACTCCTTGGCGAAGCCCATCTGATGGGTGACCATCAGCATGGTGAGATCATGCTCGCGCCCGATTTGCCTTATCACCTGCAGCACTTCGCCGACAAGCTCCGGGTCGAGCGCCGACGTCACCTCGTCGAACAGCATGATCTTGGGCCGCATTGCCAGCGCCCTGGCGATGGCGACGCGCTGCTGCTGGCCGCCAGAAAGCTGTGACGGATAGTGGTCCTTCTTCTGGGCCAGACCGACCAGCTCCAGCAGTTCGGCCGCTCTTGCCTCGGCGTCCGCCCGCTTCATTCCGAGCACCGTTATCGGCGCCTCGATGCAGTTCTGCATCGCTGTCATATGCGGAAACAGGTTGAACGACTGGAACACCATGCCGATTTTGGCGCGGATCTTGCGGATGTGGGCGAGATCGGCGGGAACAAGCTTGCCGTTCCTCTCCATATGGGTCAGCGGCTCGCCTTCGACCCAGATGACGCCGTCATTGATCGTCTCCAGCGTCATCAGCATGCGCAGCACCGTCGTCTTGCCCGAACCCGACGGACCGATGACGGAGACTTTTTCGCCGCGCGCTATTTCGAGATTGAGCCCGTCGAGAACGGTTAACGTGCCGTAGCGTTTCGATACATTGTCGAAGCGGACCATCGGTTGTTCAGTCATCGGGTGGTCCTCCGGTTGAGCAGCCCTTCGAGGGAGCGGATGAGCGCCGCCGAAACCAGGCTCATGGCAAGGAAAAACAGGCCGACCAGCGTGATCGGCTCGGTGTAGCGGAACGTTTCGGAGCCGATGATCTTGGCGGTCTGCATCAGTTCCATCACGGCGATTGCGGAAAGCAACGGCGTTTCCTTGAACAAGGCCACCAGATAATTGCCGAGCGCCGGAACGATCGGCGGGATCGCCTGCGGAATGATGATGTCGCGGAACGTCGTCCAGGACGAGAGATTGAGCGCGATCGAAGCTTCCCACTGGCCGCGATGGATGTTGTCGAAACCGGCGCGATAGACCTCGGAGCAATAGGCGGCGTAGTGGATGCCGATGGCCAGCACCCCGGCGGTGAAAGCGTCGAGCACGACACCGAATTTCGGAAAGACGAAATAGAGAAAGAATATCTGGATGAGCAGCGGGGTCGAGCGGATCAGCTCGACCAGCACCGAAATCGTCCAGCTGGTCCATGGCACGGCGATGCGGACAACGGCCAGCACCAGGCCGAGCGAGGCGGCAAGCGCAAAGCCGATCAGCGTCGCTTCGATGGAAATGACGGCGGCGCGGGCAAGCACCGGCAGGATTTCCAGGGCAAATCCCCAATCCCAGATCATGCCGCCTTCCCCCGCGCCAGTCCGAGCGACGCTCGCCTTTCAAGAAGCCGCATGCCGATGGTCACAACCAGCGACATTGCCAGGTACATCAAAAGAACGAGGGTGAAGATCGGAATGGTCTTGAACGTGTTCTGGTTCATTTGCTGCGCCTTGAAGGCGAGATCCGAAAGCGTGATCAGCGAGACCAGCGCCGTCGATTTCAGAAGCTCGATGAACAGATTGCCCCAGGGCGGGATCATCGCGACAAAGGCCTGCGGCAGGATGATCCGGCGCAGCATCTGCGGGCGGCTCATGTTCAATGCAGTACACGCTTCCCACTGGCCGCGGGCGACGGACTGGATCGCGCCGCGCACGCACTCCGATCCGTAAGCGCCGACATTGAGGCCGAGCGCCAGCACTGCCACAACGAATGCGTTGATCGTGACGCCGAATTGCGGGAGCACGAAAAACAGCCAGAACAATTGCACCAGTGCCGACGTTCCGCGGAAGATCTCGACGTAAACCGTGGCCAGCCATCTGAGCGGCGTCGGGCCATACATCCTTGCAAGTGCCGCAAGCACGCCCATGATAATTGCCAGCAGGCTGCCGAGGACGGCGATCTCGACCGTCAGGACCGCGCCTTGCAGCAGCCCCGGCATGAACACTCTATAGCTTTCCTGTGTTGCCAACGCGCCGATCACGACTAGCGCGATGACCAGCATGGCAATGAGCGTACGGATTCCCATGCGATTCCCCCGGGAAAAAAGGGCGGCGCTTTCGCGCCGCCAGCAGTTGGGAACCTATTTGCCAGCGCAGAGCTCTGCGGTGGTCTTGTTGGGCAGATAATCCTTGCCGAAGCCGAGTGGCTCGACCAGCGCGATATGCTCCGGCGAACCGATGAACTTCTTCAGCTCGGCGTTGAAAGCCTGCTGCAGGTCGGTGTCTTCCTTGCGGAAGCCGAAGCCGCCATGGCCTTTCACCGACTTGCCGGCGACCTCGCCGAAGGGCTTGGTCGATTCGACACCGTCGGCCTTCTTGGCCATGTCGGCGATCGAAAGGGCGGTAAGCGCGGCAGCATCGGCGCGGCCCGACTGGACGGCGGCGACCAGGCTGGACTGGTCGGGCAAGGAGACGATCTGCCCATCGGCAACGCCCGCTTCCTTGGCGAAGCCGCCTTCGACGGCGCCGGCCATCACGGCAAGCTTGAGATCCGGATTGTCCTTGATGCTGGAAAAATCCTTGATGCCTTTCGGATTGCCTTTTGCCACCAGCATAGCCTCGCCGATGCCGTAGGACGGCTCGGAGTAGTTGATCTCGGCGCAGCGCTTCGGGGTGATGAACATGCCGGCGGCGATGATATCGAAGCGGCCGGCCTTGAGACCTGGAATGAGCGAGCCGAATTCGGTCAAAACACCGTCGACCTGCGGTATGCCCATCTTGGCGAGCACCGCCTTGGCGACTTCCGGCGCCTCGCCGGTCAGCTTGCCGTCTGGCGTGGCGTAACCGAACGGCGCCTCGTTGGCGAAACCGACGCGGATGTAGCCGTCCTTCTTGGCCCGTTCGAGGGTGGTTTCCGCGTGAGCGGACAGCGAGGTCAATGACGTCGCGGCGAGCGCGATGCAGGCAGCCGCTTTCACGACCATGCGGCGCGATATCGATGAATTGAACATGCTTTTCTCCCATTGGACAACTGTGGATGGTTCCCAGGGCGCGGCCTTCTTCGAGGTCGACGCCTGCTTGATCAGACGTATACAACTGCCCTAGACATTTCGCAAGCAGAGATATAGAAACCATGGAAATTCGGCGATAATTCGCAGTTAGCCAACAAATTGACGTCGAGTTGTGCACAATTTGGGCCTGCTTGCCCATATTTTATCAAAGGGCAAGCGGCGTACTGGAAGGCAGGATTTCGGTGGCGACCGCGAAGGGCTTCGGGACATTCACGCAAGCGGAGTATGGGCAGCGCCTCGCCGGCGTGAAGACACGCATGCAACAAGCCGGCTTCGATCTCATCGTCTGTCAGGATCCAGCCAACATGTGCTGGCTGACCGGCTATGACGGATGGTCGTTCTACGTTCCGCAGTGCGTGCTCGTCCATCTGGAGGAGGACCGGCCGATCTGGTTCGGCAGGGCGCAGGATGCCAAGAGCGCACGCCTGACCACCGGCCTGCCCGAGACAAACATCGTGCCGTTCTCGGAACGGCTGGTGCAGCAGCCCGTCGAACACCCTTATGACGAACTCGCCCAACTGATCCGGTCGCGCGGCTGGGGAAAGGCCCGTATCGGCGTCGAGATGGACGCGCATTATTACACTGCGCGCTGCCACGCCCACCTTGTCGAGGGGCTGCCCGACGCGCATTTCGCCAACAACCACGATCTCGTTAACTGGGCGCGGCTGGTCAAATCCGAAGCCGAGCTGGTGCTGATCCGCGAGGCGGGTGCGATCTGCACGCATGCCATGAACCGCGCCATCGGGAAAATGCGGCCCGGTGTGCCTCAGAACCATGTCATTGCGGAAATCTATCACGCGCAGATCATGGGGGTGCCCGGAGCGGGCGGCGACTATGCCGCGATCTGTCCGCTGATGCCCGTCGGCGAGGGCACCAGCACGCCGCATCTGACGTGGTCCGACGCGCCGCTGCCGGACAGCGGCCCCGCCATTCTGGAGATTGCCGGCGTGAGGCGCCGCTATCACGCGGCGCTGACGCGGACCATACATTTCGGCAAGCCGCCGCTAGCCATCCTCGACATGGCCAAGGCAATCGTCGAGGGTGTCGACGCCGGCCTCGAGAAGGCGCGCCCCGGCTACACCGCCGAACAGGTGGAAGCCGCCTGGCAGGCAGTCCTGCGACGGAACGGGCTGAAGAAGGAAAGCCGGGTCGGCTATCCGGTCGGGCTCGCATACCCGCCCGATTGGGGTGAACGCACCGCAAGCCTTCGTCCCGGCGATACTACCGAGATGCAGTCCGGGATGTGCTTCCATTTCATGGCCGGCGTCTGGCTCGACGATTTCGGCATCGCCATCTCGGAGTCGTTCGTCGTCACGGAACGCGGCGGCGAACGCCTCTGCGACGTGGCGCGCGACCTCATCGTCATCGACTGACATGGCGGCCGGGAAACCGGCTGCCGAAAAGACCATGCCCGCCAGCAAGCCGGCAACAAGCACGAGGACGCCCGATGGACCGCAATCCGTTTTCCGAAGCCGAAATCGCCGGCCGCCTGGCAAAGGTCCGTACTGCACTGATCGAGCGGGAGCTCGACGCGGCGGTGTTTGCCTCGCCGGAGAACGTCTTCTATCTCACCGGGCTTGATCACTGGGGGTATTTTGCCCCTCACCTGCTGATCGTTCCACTCCAGGGAAACCCCGTCCTGGTCACCCGCTCGATGGAGAAGGTGACGATCGAGAAGCAGGTGAAGGCAGCGGAATTCCGCGGCCACTCCGACAGCGAAACGGCGGCCGACCTTGCCGCGCGGGTGCTTGCGGAGCTCGGCCTGTCGGGCAAGCGGATCGGCCTCGAATACTGGACGGCCGGCCTTAGCCATGGACTTGCCGTGGCGCTCCAGACGCAAGCCGATGCAACGTGGAGCGATGTCTCCGGTCTGATCGACGAGATGCGGCGGGTGAAGAGCGCCGAAGAACAGGCGCTGATGCGGCGTGCCGCAAAGGTGACGGACGCCGCCGCCGGTGCCGCGATCGCCGCGATCTCCGATGGCGCTTCCGAACAGGAGGTCGCCGCCCAATGTGTTTCGGCAATGATCCGCGCCGGCGGTCATGCGCCGGGCTTCGGACCGTTCATCCGCCCGGCCGCGCGCCTGGGTGAAGAGCACACGACCTGGGGCGACGGAATCTACCGCAAGGGCGAGCCGGTCTTTGTCGAACTGTCCGGGTGCATCTCGCGCTACCATGCCCCGCTCGGCCGGCTCGTTCGCATCGGCCACATCAGCGATGAAGACGCCGCAATGGCGGAGGTGACCGCCAAGGCCTTCAACGCGGTCGTCGAGGCGCTGCGCCCGGGCGCCAAGGCGCGTGATGTTTACGCCGCCTGGCAGGCCGTCGCCGACGAGGCCGGCCTTTCCCACTATCGCCGCCATCACTGCGGCTACCTTGTCGGCGCCGGCCAGCCGCCGTCATGGACCGGCGGCAATTCGGTGACCGGCTTGCGACACGATTCCGACCTCGAGATCGAAACGGGGATGAGCTTCCACATCCTGTCATGGCTGATGGGAACGGGTCACGGCAATGACTTCGTCTCCAACACGGTGCTTTTGACCGACGCGGGCGCCGAAGTGCTCACCCGCACGCCGGCCGGCCCGATCGTTCGATAGGCCCGCACGCATGGCGCGCTACTCGGCACTCTCGATTTTCCGCAACGCGCTCGCCGGCCAGAAGAATTGGCAGCGCGCCTGGCGTGCGGCGGAGCCAAAACCGTCCTATGATGTGATCGTCATCGGCGGCGGCGGACACGGCCTCGCCACCGCCTTTTACCTCGCCGAGAACCACGGCATCCGTAACGTCGCCGTACTCGAAAAGGGCTATGTCGGCGGCGGCAATGTCGGCCGCAACACCACCGTCATCCGCTCCAACTACCTGCTCGACGGCAACACCCAGTTCTACGAATTCTCGATGAAGCTCTGGGAGGGCATGTCGCGCGCGCTGAACTTCAACGTCATGTTCTCGCAGCGCGGCCAGCTCGTCACGGCGCATTCGGCCGATCAGCTCGACGGCTTCAGCCACCGCGCCAATGTCATGCGGCTGAATGGCATTGATGCCGATATCCTCGACCGCGACGAGGTGCGCCGTCTCGTGCCCTATCTCGATTTTTCCGACACCGCCCGCTTTCCGATCCATGGTGCCATCTTCCAGGGCCGGGCGGGCACGGCGCGCCACGACGCCGTCGCCTGGGGCTATGCGCGCGCCGCCGACAGCCATGGCGTCGACATAATCCAGAACTGCGAAGTGACAGGCTTCCTCCGCGACCGCGACAGTATCGTCGGCGTCGAAACGACGAAAGGCCGGATCGGCGCCGGCAAGGTCGGCCTCGCTGTTGCCGGTCATACATCCGTGCTCGGTGCCAAGGCCGGCCTTGACCTGCCGATCGAAAGCCACGTCCTGCAAGCCTTTGTCACCGAACCGCTGAAGCCGCTGGTAGATCACGTCGTCGCTTACGGCGCCGACCATTTCTACGTCAGCCAGTCCGACAAGGGCGGACTGGTCTTCGGCGGCAATCTCGACGGCTACAATTCATACGCCCAGCGCGGCAATCTCGGCGTCGTGCGCGAGGTGGCGGAGGCGGCGATTGCTTTGATGCCGTGCATTTCGCGCGTCCGTCTGCTGCGCCACTGGGGCGGCGTCATGGACATGACTCCCGATGCCAGCCCGATCATCTGCCCGACGCCGATCGACGGCCTCTATCTCAATGGCGGCTGGTGCTATGGCGGCTTCAAGGCGACGCCGGCTTCCGGCTGGTGCTTCGCCCACACGATCGCCACCGGCAAGCCGCATCCCCTGATCGCGGCCTACGGACTCGATCGTTTCCGCACCGGCCACACGCTCGATGAGGCCGGTGTCGGCCCTTCCGCCTGGCTGCAATAGGAGGCGGGACAAAATGCTGCGCATCGAATGCCCCTGCTGCGGCCCGCGCGACCATGACGAGTTCCGCTATGGCGGCGATGCCTCGGTCACGCGTCCAACCCATGACGATGCCGATCCGGAGGCCTGGTACCGCTACGTCTATATCAGGACAAACCCGGCCGGCCCGCACCGTGAATTCTGGCAGCACGTGACCGGCTGCCGGCAATGGCTGGTGGTCGAACGCGACACCCGCAACCACGCGATCGCATCCGTCGACTTCGCCAGGAAATCGACTGTCAGGAAACAACCGGCATGAGTTCGAACCGCAAACGCCTGCCAGCGGGTGGCCGCATCAGTCGCGAGGTGCCGGTAGATTTCACCTTCGATGGCCGCAAGCTGATTGGGTATCGCGGCGACACGCTCGCCTCCGCGCTGCTCGCCAATGGCGTCACCCTGGTCGGTCGCAGCTTCAAATATCATCGCCCGCGCGGCATTTTTTCCGCCGGGCCCGAAGAGCCGAATGCGCTGGTTACGCTCGGGAGCGCCGGCAGGCGCGAGCCGAACCTGCCGGCGGCGACGCTGGAACTCGCCGACGGCATGGTCGTGGAGAGCCAGAACCGCTGGCCGTCGCTTGCCTTCGACGTGCAAAGCGTCAACGGCCTTTTCGCGCCGTTTCTGTCCGCCGGCTTCTACTACAAGACCTTCATGGGCCCGACGCGCCGCGCCTGGATGTTTTACGAACATTTCATCCGCAAGGCGGCCGGCCTGGGCAGAGCCGCCACCGGCCCCGATCCCGACCGCTACGAGGTTCATCATGCCTTCGCCGATGTCGCTATCGTCGGCGGCGGCCCGGCGGGATTGTCGGCGGCGCGGGCGGCCGCCGCGGCCGGCGCGCGGGTCGCGCTGATCGAGCAGGATTTCCTGCTTGGCGGCCAGCTTCTGGCGGAACCGTCCGACAGCGCAGCGGCCGCATGGCTGAGGCAGGCCGCGGCCGAGTTGGAGGGCTTCGAAACCATCACGCTGATGAAGCGGACGACGGCTTTCGGCAGCTATGACGGCAATGTCCTTGGACTGGTCGAACAGCGCGATCCGACCGATCCGAAGCCGGCCGGCGAGGCCCGGCAAACGGTCACTATGCTGCGCGCCCGCTCGATTGTTTTCGCCACCGGCGCCATCGAGCGGCCGATCGTGTTCTCGAACAATGACCGGCCCGGCGTGATGCTTGCCTCGGCCGCCCGGACCTATCTCAACCGTTTCGCCGTCCTGCCGGGCAGGAAAATCGTCGTCGCCACTAGCAATGACGGTGCCTGGCGCACCGCCTTCGACTATGCCGCAGCCGGCGCGGAGGTGACGGTTGCTGATCTGCGCGCCGTCCCGCCCGCAGCACTTGCCGCGGAAGCCGCACGGCTCGGCGTGGTGGTGCGGGCCGCAACGCGCATCGTCGACCTGCACGGCCGCCATACCGTCAGGCGCGTAACGCTCAATGGACCGGAGGGACAATCCTCGGCCGCCTGCGACCTGGTCTGCATCTCCGGCGGCTGGTCGCCAACCGTGCATCTCACCTCCCACCTCGGTGTCAAACCTGTCTATCGCGACGACATTGACGGCTTCGTGCCGGGCGTCTTTTCAGCCAGCCAGTTCGGCGCCGGCGCAATGATAGGAGCTTATGCGACCGCCGCTGCCGTCGAGCACGGCCATCGGGCCGGCATCGAAGCGGCAGCCTCCTGCGGCAAGTCGGCGCCGGTGCCCGCTCCATCGAAACTCGATCTCGATGAGACCGCCTCGACCGTGCTTCGCGAAGCCCTGCCCGCTGGACGCGGAAAGGCCTTCGTCGATTTCCAGATGGACGTGACGACCGGGGATATCGAGCTCGCCCATCGTGAGGGCTATGAATCGGTCGAGCATCTGAAGCGCTACACCACGCTCGGCATGGGCACCGATCAGGGCAAGACCAGCAATTTTCCCGCACTTGCCGCCATGGCAGCGCTGCGCGGCGCAACGATTCCCGAGACCGGCACCACGACCTTCCGCCCGCCCTATACGCCGGTGGCGATCGGCGCGCTTGCCGGACGCGCCGTCGGCCATCATTTCAAGCCGATCCGCCGCACGCCGATGCACGACTGGCACATGGCGAATGGCGCCGAGATGCTCGAGGTCGGGCTCTGGATGCGGCCCTATTTCTACCGGCAGTCGGGCCGCGACGTGAACGAGGCCTATGTTGCCGAAATGCGTACCGTGCGTCAGGCCGCGGGGCTGATGGACATCTCCACGCTCGGCAAGATCGATGTCCAGGGCCCGGATGCGGCAATCTTCCTCGACCGCGTCTATGCCAACGGCTTTGCCAAACTGGCGATAGGCCGCGCCCGCTACGGCGTCATGCTGCGCGACGACGGCATCGTCTTCGACGACGGCACCACGACGCGGCTAGCGGAAAACCGGTTCTTCATGACCACGTCGACCGCCAAGGCCGCCGATGTGCTGTCGCGTCTCGAATTCCTGCTCGACACGGCCTGGCCGGATTTGCGCGTGGCCGTTACCTCGGTCAGCGATGAATGGGCGGCGATGTCGGTTGCCGGGCCCAACAGCCGCGCAATCCTCGGTGTTGCTTTTCCTGGTCTCGACGTTTCCGACGCGGCGCTTCCGCATATGGGGCTACTCGAAAGCGAGTGGCAGGTCCGTGGGCTCCGCATCCTGCGCCTCAGTTATTCCGGCGAGCGCGCTTACGAAGTCTATGTCGGCGCCACTGCCGGTGAACAGCTCTGGAGCCGCTTGCTCGAAGCCGGCAGACCCTTCGACCTGAAGCCTTACGGTGTCGAGGCGCTCGGCGCGCTGCGGGTCGAAAAGGGCCATGTCGCCGGACCGGAGATCGATGGGCGCACGACGCTCGACGATCTCGGCCTCGGCCGCATGGCCGGCAAGCGCAGCGGCTTCGTCGGCGATGTACTGCGCCGCCGCCAGGCCTATCAGGCGCCTGAGCGCCAGCGGCTGGTCGGACTGGAATGCGCCGAAGACGGCAAGCGCCTCCGCGGCGGGGCGATCCTGTTCCTGCCCGACGACAAGATCGAGGGCCATGGCCGCGGCCGGGTGACCTCGATCACCTTTAGCCCAGAACTCGACCGCTATGTCGGATTGGCCCTGCTTGCCGGTGATGTCGCGGCAGAAGGAAGCGAGGTCGTGGCGGTCTATCCGATGAAGGCCGAAACGGTTCGCGCCCGCGTTGTCTCGCCGGTATTCATCGATCCGCAGGGAGAACGGCTGCATGGCTAGCTTGACCTCTTCTCGGGATTTCAGTCTGTCCGTGGCGGATTGTCCGCTTATCCAGATCGAGGGCTGGGACGCGACACTGAGACAATTCGAAAAGAGCGTCTCGGCGTCGCTCAACACGAAACTTCCCGCTTCGGTGGGAGAGACGGTTCGCCACAAGGGCCTTTTGACCATCCGCGTTGCACCTCGCCGCCTTTGGCTGGCTCTCGACGAAGGCACAGAAGCGCCAGCCCTTGTCGTCGACCCCGATCTCGGCTGTTCCGTGCCCCTTGGGGAAGGTCGTGTTCGTTTGAAAATGGCCGGCCCTGGTATCGCAAGGCTTCTGTCCGGCTGCATTGCCGTCAACTGGCACGCGCCGACCGCCGCTCCGGGCCGCGCCGTGCAAACATCCTTCCATCACGTGCCCGTGCTCTTCCTGCGCACCGGCGAGACCGCGTGCGAACTCATCGTGCCGCGAAGTTTTTCGCGAAGCCTCTCGGATTGGATTGCCGACGGCTAGCCAATACCGGTTCTTCGGGCAAGGGCCGGCTTTAGCGGCGATCCAAGCCGCCATCACGAAGCCATCTACTCTCTTGCCGGCCAGTCCTGCAGGAGCGTAATCCCAAACTTCGGCGCGGCTACTTTGAGCCGCTCGATATCGGCAGGCGTCGGCGGCCCGACCACCTCTCCCTTGCTGCGTTCATGGCCACCTTCGGCAAGAAACTGCTCGAACACACTTGGCGTGTCTATCAGGATATAGCGAACGAGCTGGTTGCCGGGATTCATAAGCTGGTGCGGGATGCCCCGCTTCAAAAACATGCTCTCGCCGGGCGAGAGCGTTCGGACCACACCGTCCACAATTGCGGTCAAGTGCCCTTCGATGACGTAGACCGTCTCGTCGTCATTCGCATGAACATGGATTGGCGTTTTGGTGTGCCCGTCGCTTCTGTTTTCGAACAGACTCAACAAGCCTCCCGTCTGTTCGCCGGAGACCAGTCGCTTCATGACGATGCCCGCGAGCACGAATTCTTTTGGTTCAACATCCGTCATTGATCCAATCCTGCCAGGCACATTTGGTGGGCCGTCAAGCAGACGAGCTGCGCAGCGACATCCGGCAAACGTCGAACTGGCTCGCGGGTTCCCGGTCGCCGGAGTTCCCTCTTCCCAAGCTCCGTTTGGACGAAAAGACGGCTTCGTTGTCACCGGACATGCAGGCCGACATCCGCCAATTCGAGGGCGCCGCAGAGGTCCGCCTAACTGACGGCAAAGCTGCAACGTGCTGCCAGGCTCTCGCCGGGCCCAAGCACCGACAGTCCATTCCATTTGTCGATCGAACCCCGATTATGAGCATCGACAACATGACTGACCGGTTCAAAACAGAAGAAGTCGCTCTCGTCCGATGGCGAATAGACCAGGTACAAATTCAAGGGCGATGAAGCTTCAATCCGCAGGCTGCAACTGTGCTCTGGCCAAGATATGGAGGCGACACCATCCCAGCCAGCGAACACATTGTTTATCCATCCGCTCGGCAAGGCGGCCGGGGCGCCGAAATTCCAATCGGGATGGGTTTTGATATCCACAAACCGTTCAGGGAGGTGGTTGGGCCGTTCGAGGCAAACCTGTGATGCCGCGGCGTGAAGCGTGGTCAACGCTGTTCTCGGGAACCATGGATGGATGCCAAGCCCGAACGGCAATCTGATCGATGCCCGATTGACGATGCGAAGTTTCAGCTCGAGCCCCTGTCCGGCCAGCGCGTAGCTCACCTCGGCGCGATATCGGTATGGGCCAGGCCCGTTGCTGATGAGCGACAGCTTTGCGTTGTCCTGCGTTACGCTGTCGACGTCCCACTCGCTCGAAAATCCATTGCCGTGAATGGGAAATGGCTCGCGTGCAACATTGGCAGGCAGTTCGTGGAATTTGGAGTCGAATGTGAACCCGCCGCCCGAGATGCGATTTGACCATGGCAAAAGCAGGTTGCAGGCAAGGTCGAACGGGTTGCTGCTCCCGCCGTTCGGCCAAGGCCTGAAGAGCGGCACGCGTCCATGGTCCAGTCTCGCAAGACCTGCCCCAAGCGATGGGACGATTTCAGCAGACAGGTCTCCGCTTCTGATCTTGATCGTCCCGACCATCCGCTTCAGACGGTATTGGCCTTGGCAGCGGCGATCGGCTGTTGATGGCGGCCTTTGCGAGCCACTGCAAGAAGGTCGTTCGACGCGATCCCGATGAGCGCCTTCATCTGATCGTGTGCATCGTCGGCCCTCCGCATCCTGATTGCCTCCAGCACGTCGCCATGCGCGCTCAGCGTCTGCTGGTAATTAGCGGTGGCCGATGTGGTCAAGCGGAAGGAGAAGCTGAGGGCGGCCGCAAGCATATTGCCGAGATTGGCGAACACCGGGTTGCGGCTGGCACGCAGGATGGCCGTATGAAACCTGACGTCGGCATCGAGACACGCAGCGAGATCATCCTGCGGAGCAATGCGCATGGCTTCATAGGCCGCTTCGATGACCGCGAGATCGCCTGACGTCGCCATCTTGGCCGCAAGTTGGGCGGCAGCGGGTTCAATGACCAGCCGCGCCTCGATCAATCCGCGGACGAAATCGAGATCGGGCTCGATATCGCGCATCCATTCCAGAACCTGTGCATCCAGCCTGTTCCATTCGCTCGACACGCGCACACGCGTCCCGGCCCGCTTGCGCGCCTCGATCAATCCTTTCGCCGAAAGCGTCAGAAGAGCATCGCGAAGCGCGGTGCGGCTGGCCCCGTAGATAACGCAAAGCTCGGCTTCCGTCGGCAGGACGGAGTGCTGGGCGTAGGAGCCGGCGAGGATGCGCTGTCCGAGATCGCGTGCGATGCGATCCTTGAGCGATGACGTGGTGCCATCTGCGGCAGGAATGTCCTGCTTGCCTTGGCCAGTCGAAGCGATCGCCGCGTCCATCGTCATGTCCTGTTCAAGTGGTACTCGGCAATTACCACAGCAAGTATCAGCAGCGAGCCCTTGGCAAGCAACTGATAGAAGGTTGGCACGGACGTCAGTATCATTCCGTTGTTGAGGACGCCAATGATGGCGACGCCCAGCAGTGCGCCGACGATCGTGCCCTTGCCGCCCTGCAAGGCGCAGCCACCAAGAACGGCCGCTGTGATGGCCTCGAGTTCCAGGCCTTGGGATCCGGATACGGGCTGCCCGGAGCCGGTACGGGCAGCCAACAGAATCCCGGCCAATCCGGCCGCCACTCCACTCATGATATAGATGCCGACGCGGTAGCGGTTGATGTCGATGCCGGAGAAGCGTGCGACAACGGGATTGCCGCCCAGGGCATAGATGTTGCGGCCAACGATCGAGCGGGCAAGGAAGAGATGGAACACGATCGCGGTCAGCAAGAGAATCCAGATCAGCAGAGGCAGGCCGAGGATTCGTCCGATCCCGATGAAGCGGAAAGTCTCGCTGAAAATCGCGATCGATTGCCCGTCGGACATGATGAACGCGATGCCGCGGAAGATCGCCATCGTACCGAGAGTCGCGATGACAGCGTTGACCCGCCCATAGGTGATGATGATGCCGTTCACGAGGCCGGCAAGACCGCCCAGGACCAGGCCGGCAAGAATGCCCGCGGCGGGTGATCCGGTGGCCTGGATGGCCATTGCCGTCGATACTGTGGTCAGACCGACAATTGCGCCGACGGCAATATCGAGCCCTCCGGCGACAATAACCACGGTCTGGCTCATCGCCAGAACGCCCAGGATGGTAATGCCTAGACCGATGTTCAGCAGGTTTCGGCTGGAGAAGAACACGTCGCCTCTCAGGGTGCCGAAAATGAGCACGAGAATGGCGAGAGCAACAAGAAGGCTTATGTTGTGAATGCCGATGCGCTCTGCGATGCGCAAGGAAGCGCGCCTTTTGCCGGTTTGCGTTGTTGCTGTCCTGAGCTCAAGGCTGTTCACTGAATTTGTCCTCCAAGCGATGCTGCAGATTGAGGCATGGCATGTCTCAGGATCGTGGCCTCGTCGATGTCAGGGCGGGAAAGTTCGGCCGTGATCCGGCCTCCAGCCATAACAAGCACCCTGTCGGCCAGCCCGATCAGTTCCGGCATTTCCGAGGAAATCAGGATTATGCCGATGCCGCTGGCGGCGAGTTCGTCGATCAGGCGATAGATTTCCGCCTTGGCGCCGATGTCGATGCCGCGGGTCGGCTCGTCGAGGATGAGAAGCATCGGCTGCCGCGCAAGCCAGCGCGCGAGAACGACCTTCTGTTGGTTGCCACCCGATAATTTCGAAACCTGTTCGTCGAGGTTAGGCGCCTTGATCGACATCTTTGCTGCAAGCGGTGAGACGATCTCCAGTGCCTTGCGCCGGTTGAAGAAGCCGAAGGTCGACGTTCTGTCGGGCACGCAAAGCGAGGCGTTATCAAGAATGCTTCGGAACAACAGCAGCGCCTCGTGCTTGCGGTCTTCTGGGGCAAAGCCGATGCCCGCCACGATCGCTGCATGCGGACTGTTGGGGCCAACGGGCACACCATTCATCGTTATGGTTCCGTCGAGGCGCCTATCATAGCCGACAATCGCCTTTGCCAGTTCGGATCGACCCGCACCCATAAGGCCGGCAATGCCGAGCACCTCGCCACGGCGGACCTTGAGGCTCACATCGGTGACGTGATCGGTGGTCAGGCCCGCCACCTCCAGCAACGGTTGCCCCGATTGCCACGTCTCGCGCGTAAACAGATCGGCTATGTCGCGGCCCACCATGAGCTTGGCTATGGTCTGCTCGCTGGCACCGGCAGCGGGGGAATCATCGACCAGCCGGCCGTCCCGCAACACGACAATGCGATCCGCAAGGTCGATGACCTCGTTCAGCCTGTGAGAGATGTAGACGATCGAAGTGCCCTCGCCGCGCAGCCGGCGAATTACTGAAAACAGACGGCGCGCTTCGTCGTCGGTCAGTGACGAGCTCGGCTCATCGAATGCGATCAGCCGGCCGCCGGCACGTATGGCGCGCATGATTTCGATCATCTGGCGCTGTGCCGGACCGAGTGTGCTGCAGAGTTGACGCGGCAGCATATCCTGCTGCATGCCGAAGGTCGCAAGCACCTTATCGGTCTGGTCCTCGAGCCTGTGCCAGTCGAGCAGGACGCCTGCCAGCCGCGGCAGTTCGCCGACGAAAATGTTCTCGGCCACGGTCAGGTTCGGAACGATCTCCGGCTCCTGATGGATGACGCGTATTCCGGCTCTGTGGCTGTCGCGCGGTTCGCTGAAAACGATCGGCGTGGAGCCATGCAGCACGGTGCCGGTGTCCGGTGCGAACACGCCCTCGAGAATTCGCATCATTGTCGACTTGCCGGCGCCATTCTCGCCAACCAGGGCAAGCACCTCTCCTGGCCGAAAGGCAATCGAGACATTGTCGAGCGCCTGCACGACGCCGAAGCGCTTCGATATCCTGTCGAGCGAGAAGAAATCCGATTGCGTCAAAAGCTCACTCCCGAGGATCGATCCCGTGTGCCCGTCGACGAACTGCCGGCCCAAAGAGCGTCATGCGCACTGCGGCGCATGACGCATATCTGGTTCAGTGGCAGAGCTTGGCTTTGTAGTCCGACGCAAAATTGTCGGCGGTGATGTATTCCGGGTCAGTGAAGGATTGAACGGGAAGCTTGGTTCCGTCCTTGATGGAGGCCAAGAGAATCTTCACCGCCAGCGCGCCATGATTTTCCGAATTGAGCCACATCGTACCACGGAACGCCGAGGGCTTTCCGGATCCGAAGGCATCGCAGGCGCGGCTCCCGTCGATGCCGATCCCCATGCCCTGGTCTGCGGAATAGCCAGCATTCTCCAGTGCTCGCGCACCACCCAGCACGCCGTCATCGTTGCATGAATAGAATATCCAGTTCGTGACGCTGGGATTGGCCGTCAGTGTGGTGGTCATCACGTCGATGGCGTTGACCATCGTGTTGTCGTAGGGGACGCGAACGATGTTGCCCGGCTTGAAATCGGGCACCGCCTTCAGGAACGCTTCTTCCGCGCCCTTGTTGCGCTGCATGCAGGTATCGGCCTTGCGGTCCTCGATCGAGGCGATGCGCACCTCTTTGCCCGCCCAGCCTTCAGCCTTGTAGAGCTTGGCAAGCTCTTCGCCCACCCGCGCACCGATATTGTAAGCATTCATGCCGACATAGGGGACCTGGGTGCCATCCTGGTAGTAGATATCGTCGTCCACCGCCACCAAGGGAATTTTTGCGGCCTTTGCTTTCTCCGCGATGACCGGTCCCAGTGCCTTGTCGGGGACAACGATGGCGATGCCTTTCACGCCATCGCCGACCATCGTATCGAAGGTCGTGATCGTCAAATTGGCGTCGAACTGAACGTCCTGCGACACGAACGCGGCCCCTGCCGCCTCAGCCGCTTTCTTGGCGCCGCCGACTTCGGCGACGAACCATGGGTGGTCTCCCATCTTGTTGATGTAGCCGATCTTGATGTCGTCTGCGCTTGCTGCGCCACTCATCAGTCCGGCAGCCAGTACCGCAAATGTCGCCAAAGCCTTTGTTGTGGTTTTCATGAAGATCCTCCCTGAGCTCAATGGTGGTTGCTAGTCGTGGTAGAGAACCGAGCGCCCACCATCGATGGTGATCGTCTCGGCATTTATGAACGGCGCTTCGTCCGAAGCGAGGAAAACCGCCGTCATTGCAACCTCGTCCGGCCGGCCAATTCGCTTGGGCGGATGGAGGTCGTAGGCTCGCCGCTTCTCCTCGGCGGGGTTCGGGAATGTGTTCCAGTAGGCTTCCGCGATCGGCGTCTCGATATAGCCGGGTGCTATCGCGTTCACCCGGATACCGCGTGCGGCATATTCGATGGCCAGCGAACGGGTCAGGCCCAAAAGTGCATGCTTGGCGACCGGATACGGGAACGTATGGGGAATGATCTGGAAGGCGTGGCAACTCGCTATGTTGACGATGGACCCCGAGCCCTTCGCCAGCATCGTCGGCAAAACCGCCTTGGCGCAGAACCACGCGGCCTGGAGGTCGAGCTTGAGGCAGCGCTCCCATTCCTCATCCGGCATCAGCAATGGTTCGTAGAACACGTTGGCACCGGCATTGTTGACCAGAATGTCGACGCCGCCATAGGCCGTGATCGTGCCGGCGACCATGTCCGCGACCGCGGATGTGTCCGTGACATCCGTCTCGACGAACAATACGTCGGCGCCTCCGGCACGCAATTCGTCGGCGACCGCTTTGCCGCTTGCCGCATTCAGTTCGGCAATGACGGTCTTTGCCCTATGTGTTGCAAAAGCCCGGGCGGTGGCGGCACCTATGCCTTGGCCGGCGCCCGTGATGATTGCGATCTTTCCTTGCAGCCGGCCTGCCATTGCATTCACCAGTCGACCACGGTGCCGTCCGGCATGACGGCATTGCGGGCATGCAGCACTTCCTGCTTGAAGGGGTGACGCGCGATGACGTCCTCATTGACGGTGACGCCAAGGCCCGGCAGATCGGGCAGGTCCCAGCGGCCTGGTTTACGCCGAATTGGCCAGGTAACGACGTCGTCGTACCAGGCGACGGCACCGGACATCTCCTCCTGAATGACGACGTTTGGCGTCGATATGCCGAAGTGAAGAGCAGCGACGCCAGCGATCGGACCGAGCGGGTTGTGCGGCGCAAGGCCGATGCCTGCCGTTTCCGCCATGGCCGCGATCTTCTTTGTCTCCAGCAGACCGCCAGTGTGGCAAATATCAGGCTGGGCAATGTTGAAGGCACGGGCTGCGATCGAGTGCGTGAATTCGCGACGCCCGATCAGCCGCTCGCCGGAAGCGATCGGCACGGCCGATCGCGCCGTGATATGCGCCAGTCCGGCAACATCTTCGGGCGGCACGGGTTCTTCCGCGAACATGATGCGGGCCGGCTCGATTGCTCTGAGGTAGTCCATCGCAGCGTTAACGGATGCAGGGCGTCCATGGAAATCGACCATGATGTCGATGTCCGGACCTATGGCCTCGCGAAGTGAGCCAACCATGTTGGCGACAGAATCAACGGCTTTCGCAGGCGATGCGTAGTGGGTGTAGGGAATGCAGACGACCTTGACCGCATCGTAGCCTGCCTGCGTCACGATGCGTCCGCGTTCCACGATCGCGTCCGCGGATCCGGTCTCATAGACCGCCTTCATGTCTCCGAGGCCGAGATGCGTATAGGTGCGCAGATAGTCGCGAACCTGTCCGCCCAGAAGGCGCCAGACGGGGACGCCCAATGACTTGCCCAGGATGTCCCAGAGCGCGATCTCGATGCCGCTGACGGCAGACATTCCCTCGACGCCAAGACGCCAAAATCCGTGGCGCGTAAGTATCTGGTAGCACTGCTCCACGTTGCGCGGATCCTGCCCGATGAGCAGGGCCTCAAGGTCCTGAAGCGCCCCAACGACGGCTCGGGTCTTCCATTCCAGCGTTGCCTCACCCCAGCCAAACAGCCCGGGCTCGTCGGTTTCGACCCGGACGAAGACCCAGTTGCGCATTTCCGCATTGCAGACGCGCGCCTTGATGGCCGTGATTTTCATCGGTCCTCCCAGACCTGCCGCCTTTTTTCGATGGCAATATGTATGATTTATTACGGATAATATGGACGAGTCAAGCGCAACGTCGATGTGGACCAGCGCCGCCAAGGGACTGGTCCTCAGGAGGATCCGAGCAATTTTCGATCAATCCTTGTCCGCCGATGGAGGGCTGTCAGCCTCCGATCCGCGAACATCGCGGAAAAGGCGCGGCTAAATCACCGCGCAGACCGTTTTCGTTTCGAGATAGTTCTCCAGGCCCGGTGCGCCGTTCTCATAGCCCCAACCGGATTGCTTGTGGCCGCCCTTCGGCAGTTCCGGCGAGAAGTAGGAATGGCAATTGATCCAGACGGTGCCCGACCGGATACTTGCGGCAAGGCGATGCGCAGTGGATAGGTCGCGGGTCCAGACGCTTGCGGCGAGGCCGTAGGGCGAGTCGTTCGCAAGGCTTATCGCCTCCGCGACATCGTCGAACGGTGTCACGGCAACGACTGGGCCGAAGATTTCCTCGCGCATCATGCGCATGTCCGGGCGCACGCCGGTAACCACGGTCGGCTCGAAGAAGTTGTCGAAGCGCCGGCCGCCGGCGATGATCTCGGCGCCGCTGGAAGCACCATCGCCGACGTAGAAGGCGACGCGCGCAGCCTGGGTCCCGTTGACCAGCGGACCAAGGTCGGTATCCGGGTCAAGCCCGTGTCCGAGACGCAGCTTTCGCGCTTCTTCCGCCAGCCCCTCCGCCAGACGGTCGTAGATCGAGCGATGCGCATAGACACGCGAGCCGGCGACGCAGACCTGGCCGGCATTGGCGAAGATCCCCCGAGCCACTCCGGGGATTGCGAGCCCCATGTCCGCATCGGGCATGATGATGGCCGGCGACTTGCCGCCCAGCTCGAGCGTCAGCTTCTTCAGATTGCCGCGCGCTGCGGAGACGATCATCTTTCCGACTTCCGTCGAGCCGGTGAAGGCGACCTTATCGACATCGGGATGTGCAGCCAATGCTGCGCCCACGGTTTCACCGAGACCGGTCACGATATTGACGACGCCGTCCGGCAAGCCGGCTTCGATCATCAGTTCGCCCAGCCTGAGGGCGGTGAGCGACGTTTCCTCAGCTGGCTTGAGCACGATCGTACAGCCGGCGGCAAGCGCCGGGGCGAGCTTCATCGAGGCCATAAGCAGCGGCGAATTCCAGGGCGTTATGGCAGCCACGACACCGATCGGCTCTCGCACCGTGTAGGCGAAAATCTTGCTGCCCACCGGTTGGTAGCTGATGGAGGTGGGGATGGTCGTGCCGAGGATTTTCGTGGCAAAACCGGCAAAATAGCGGAACTGCTCGGCCGAGGCGGGAATCTCGGCGAAGCGCGAGGTCTTCAGCGACTTTCCTTGGTCAAGCGTCTCGAGTTCTGCAAGCTCATCGGCATGGCGTTCAATCAGGTCGGCGATGCGCCATAGCAGCTTGCCGCGTGCCGACGGTGTCATGTCGCGCCAGCTCTCGCCTTCGAAAGCAGCACGCGCCGCAGCAACGGCGCGCCCGGCGTCATCGGCTGTGCCTTGCGCCAGCAGCGCGAGCGTGTCGCCATTCGCAGGATCGGTCGCGGGCAAGGTTGCGCCATCGCTGGCGTCGCACCAGCCGCCGCCGATCAGGTGCCGCATTCTGGGTTTGGCCAGGAACGCCTCGACGCCTGCGTGCCTGGCTGCACCGTTTCGAATGATGACCGTCATGTCCGTGCTCCGCAAGCGAACGCCTCGACCGCCGCGAGGGCACCGCGGATGATGGAATGATAGCCGGTACAGCGGCAGATATTGCCTTCGAGCGCAGTGCGGATCTGAGACTCGTCTGGAGCCGGATTCTCCAGCAGCAGAGCGGTCAGCGCAACAGTAATGCCGGGTGCGCAGTAGCCGCACTGGAAGGCGTTTTCGGCCGCCAGAGCCTGGCGCAGGACAATGGCTTCGGGAAGGTCGTCGAAACCCTCCGGCGTGATGATGGTGGCCCCGTCGAGTTGCCACGACATGAGCAGACAGCCATTGACCGCGCGATCGTCCATCAGCACGGAACAAGCGCCGCAGCGGCCGATGCCGCAAGCCATCTTGGCGGCAGTCATGCCGAAATGATCGCGCAGCAGGTCGATCAGGCGCAACTCGGCGGGCACGGCCAGCGCCTGGCGGCAGCCGTTGAGGTTAAAGGTAATCGCGATCTCGCCACTCACGCTGCACTCCTCTGCAGGGCGTCGAGTACCCATTCAGGATCGACCGGGAGGCGCTCGGGCCAAGCCCCTGTGGCGTCCGCAATCGCGTTGACGACGGCTGGCGACACGGCACCAATGCCAAGCTCACCAACTCCGCGCGGGCCGAACGGGTCGTCCTCGTCCAGATCCTCCAATGCGAAGGTCGCGAAGCTTTCCGGCGTGTCGGCAATGCCTGGCAGCATGTAGAAGTCGAGGTTGCCGGCAAGATACCGGCCATCCCGCATCGCCGCGTCCTCAGTGAGGGTGAAGCCCAGCCCCTGGACGCCGCCGCCTTCGATCTGGCCAAGATAGGCGGCGGGATCGAGCATCGGTCCGGCCGCGGTGTGCTGATGGAGGTCGAGCACACGTACCTGTCCGGTGATGCGGCTCACGGCAACGCGCGCCAGTGTCGCGCCGAAGGCGAAGATCAGGCGTGCATTGCCTTCCAGATAGTCCGATTTCGGAAACTCGAAGCTGACGGCAGCAGCTGGCAGCCGGTCGGGAGGCAACGCCTCGGCAAGCTCGGCGAAACTCATGAGCAGTGAGCCGCTGTTGGAATGTCGCTCGACGATACCGCCGGTTGCCAGCGCCAGCGTCCCGGCTTCGCGGCAAAGCAGCTGGCCCGCTGCTGCCAGCAGGTCGCGCGTAAAAGGTGGTGCGGCGACTGCCGCGACCCGCCAAACCACGTGAGTGCCGCGCGAGGCGGTGGAGGAGCCGGATTCGGGCGTCGCCGCCGTATCACCGGTGACCGGCCGGACATCGTCGCGGCCGCAGCCGAGCGCTCCGGCGACCGCGGCCTTCACCGAGGTGAGCAGGCCTTGTCCCATCTCGTCCAGGCCATAGAGCGCTTCGATCATGCCATCCGGAGCCAAGCGCAACGCGCCTCCGGCCGGGTCCGGCGGCAGCGTGCCTAGTCCATTGCCTTGATAGTTCATCGCCATCCCGACGCCGATCGTCTCAGAGCCGTCGAACGACGGACCACGCGGCTTGGCCCAGATCGGGTCAGCAGCGGCGGCTTGCAGCATCTCGGCCAGACGTTCGGACGGCGCGACCTGCTGGCCGAGATGGCCTCGCGTGCCAGGCTCGCGCAAATTGCGGCGCCGTATCTCGATAATGTCGATGCCGGCGGCTTCGGCCAGCCGGTCCAGCTGGCACTCTACCGCGAAGGCCATCTGGTTGGCACCGAAGCCACGAAACGCGCCGCAGACGCCGTTATTGGTATAGGCGAGCCTGCCCGAGCTGAGGACGTTGGGAACGACATATGGCCCGCAGGCGTGTTCGAGCGCCGTCTCAAGCACGCCCGGACCGAGCGACGCGTAGGCGCCGGCATCCGCGATCACATCCACCTGTTGGGCGAGCAGACGACCCTCGGCGTCGCAGGCGGTGCGCATATGGATGTGCATGGCATTGCGCTTGGTACCCGCGATGACGGATTCCGCCCGGTCGAGATGCAGCCGCACGGCGCGTCCGGTCTTCAGCGCCAGCAGGGCCAGGGCCGGCTGCACGGTCAGCTCGTCCTTGCCGCCGAAAGCGCCGCCAGTCGGGCTGGTGACCACCCGTATCCGCTCTTGCGGCATACCGAGGATGCGCGAGAGCTGCATGCGGTCGCGGCGGCCATGCTGCCCACCGGCAAAGACGTTCAGGGTACCATCCGTGCCGACGAAAGCGTAGCCGCCCTCCGTCTCCATAAAGCCGTGCATCTGGCTCGGCGTTTCGTAGACAGCCTCGACGATATGAGCTGCCTTGGCAAAAGCCGCGGCGGCATCGCCACGCGTGAACTCGAAGCTGCACTGCAGATTGCCTGAGGCGTGGACCGGCTCGGCCCCAGCGGCGAGTGCCTGTTGGGGATCGCTCACAATTGGCAGCGGCTCGTATTCGACGCTGACGAGAGCAAGCGCGCGTTCGGCCGTCCGTGTGTCAACAGCGGCAACGGCAGCAACAGCGTCGCCGAAATAGCGGACCTTGTCGAAGCACAGTGCCGGCTGATCCTGCACGACAATGCCGAAGGCATTGCTGCCGGCAATGTCGCGGTGCGTTACAACCGCCGCGACTCCTGGCAGCGCCTCGGCCGCGCTCGTATCGATGGAAACGATCCTTGCATGGGGAATGCCGGCACGCCGAATGCGCCCGACCAGCATGGCGGGCTCGCGACGGTCGGTCAGGTATTCGAGCCTGCCTGCGATTTTCGGCGCAACGTCCGGCCGCTGGTGCCAGCGTGCGCCGATCTCCGATCGCGACACGAGAATTTCGGCAGGTGGATTTCCGGACGGCACGGTCCGCCGGCGCGGCGAATGTGCTCCTTGGGACAACTTTCCGCCGAGCCCGAAGACCAGCGCATTCGCCACGACACTGCGCCGATAGCGGTCGGACCGCCATGCATCATCGATCGCCGGCGCCTCTTCGAGAATTGCGGCGTGCAGCTCGGCCCAATCGATCTCTTGGAGGCGCCGGCCGATGAGCAGCGCTTCGGCGTGACCGAGACGGGCTGCTTCCCCGCCGCCGCTGGCCGCGAGCCGCGCGATCGTGACACGATCGTCCGCCGTTTCGATCAACCCGGCGACACCGGCCACGCTTGGGGTGAAGGCGGCGCGCAGGCCGACTTTGCGATGGGTCCAGCGAGCGGCAGGCTGCGGTGGAACGATGACCGTCTCAATGAGGCCCGCTGACGGTGCGTCGGCCAACCATTGCGCGAGCGGCACGACGGCGCGCCCAGCCGGTGAGACGATCTCCAGCTTCGCATCGATCGCGAGCAGGGCCGGCAGAAGGCAACCCGTGCCCCCCGCGACGTTGCCGCCCAGCGTTGCGAGATTGCGGACGGCGGGTCCCGCCGTGGCGCGGACTGCGGCTGCGAGCAGAGGCAAAGTCTCGCCTATCGCCCGGTCACGCTCCAAGGCACCCAGGGTCGTCAGTGCGCCGATCCGAAACCCGTCGCCGGCCAGTTGGATGCCCTTCAGGCAGGCGATACGGCCGATGTCGATGAGGCGCCGCGGCTTTGGCAGGCCCTTCGCCCAGCCGAGCTGCAGCGCCGTGCCCCCGGCGACCAGTTGCGACGCGCCCTCGCCTGCCAATGACAGCGCCTCGGCAACGGAGGTCGGGCGAAGCACCTGGAGACCCGATTCGGTCATGTGGCTCTCGCGGTCGTGCCGAAACGGATGCCTTTTTCCTTCAGCCAGCGGCGGTAGGCGATGGAGGACCCGTCGGCGCGGGTCGGGATTTCCATCCGCGGCTCGAGTGGAAGGCGCAGCGGCCGCTGGTTCTCCACGATGATCCGGTCTTGCAGGAAGATGACCTGTTCGAAGTTGAGCAACGCCGTCTGCGTCGAAGCCGAGTCGACGAGATACATGACCGGCTGGGCGCGGCAGCGGTCTTCCTCGATGGGCTGGATGAACAGCGCGATTGCGTCGAGCCGGTCCGGCGCCACGGGGCACACGCGATAGAGCATCACCACGAATGGGCTCGGCACGCGATAGGTCAGATGCACGAACGCGCCGGAGCTTTCCGTGGCGGCAATGCGCGGCTGGAAAAACGTGCAGTTGGTCGCCCAGACCTCGTCTACTTCGCGACGTATCTCGCTCAGATAGGCCGGTACTTCCGTGTGCGGCTCCGAGCCGAGAATGTCGGTATGCACGAAGGGGAAATGCGCCATGTCGAGGAAGTTCTCTACGACACGCAAACCCGACGCCCGCATCGTCACCCAGCCGCAGGGCACGTAGCGGCGGTCGGGTTCCGATGCCTCGGCGATCTCGAAGATTTCCTTCCCGGGCAGGCCCAGCGTCGTCCAGACGCAGCCGTAGCGCTGCCGGACGGGCAGCGCGGGGCCGCGGTTGCCGTCGTCCAGGACCTCCCGAACCGTGATTTCGCCCGTGATGTCACGGACCAGTTCGATGTCCTGGCCGAGCAGCCGCGTATGGCTCGGCGCGCCATCCAGGTCGGCGACCGTCTCCACCGCGTACCAATCGTCCAGTGCCGCCCTGTCCGTCGTCTTCATGACCGGGGCTCGCCTTATTGAGTCCATTGCAGGCTGCCGCCGGAATTCTGGGCAAGGAAAGCGGCGCGCCGGGCGAACAGGCCAGGCGCGACGCGATGGATTTCGGCGATGATCTCGCGCAGGTCGCCGGTGCGCAGCGCGCCGTCCTCGGCCAGGATCTCGCCATCGACCATCGTCAAAGACACGTCGCTGCCGCGCACGGCGTGGACAAGATTGTGATGGAAGTTGAAATAAGGTCCGTCGCGGAAGACCGGCGTCATGCGCGGTGTATCGGTGCGGACCGCGATGATGTCGGCGCGCTTGCCGACTTCAATCGAGCCGATCTCGTGGTCGAGACCGATCGCCCTGGCGCCGAGAATGGTGGCCATGCGCAGCACCTGCCAGCTATCCATGGCGGCGGCGTCGAAGTCCTTCAGCTTGCCCAGCAGCGAAGTCACCTTCATCTCTTCGAACATATCGAAATTGTTGTTCTCCTTCTCGCCGTCGGTGCCGATCCCGACAGGCACGCCGGCCTTCAGCATCTCGGCCACCAACGCGATGCCGCTTGCCAGCTTCATGTTGGAAACAGGATTGTGGGCCACCGAAACGCGGCGCTTGGAAATAAGCTCGATCTCTTCCCGATCGAGCCAGACGGCGTGGGCGATCATGGCGCGCGGCGTTTCGAAGAAGCCAAGGTCGTCCAGCGCGAACATCGGGCGTTTGCCGTAGCGCCGCTTAAATTCCGCGATCTCGATCTCGGCCTCGCTGCAATGCGTGTGGAAGCCGGTGTCGTGTTTCCTTGCGAGTTCGATCGCCCGGCGTTGGCCGGTTTCGTCGGCATAAAACAGATGCTCCAGCCCGACCCACACATTGATACGGCCGCCCGCCTTGCGATGCCAGCCCTCGATCATCGCCTCGTTCATGTCGAGCGTGTCGAAGTAGTTGTAGTCGGGATGCTCGCCGACGTAAGGCACGGCGACCAGGCGGTTGCCGATCGCCTCGGCCGCCCTGGCGCTGCCTTCCATGAACCGCCACATGTCGACGACGGTGGTCGTGCCGCCGAGCACGGATTCCGCGTAGCAGAGCCACGATGCCGCCTCGGCCTCGTGCGGCTGCAGCACGCGATGCATCGGATTGATATGGAGCGTCAGCCAGTCCCAAACCGGCAGGTGCTCCGCCGTGCCGCGCAAAAAACCGGAATGCGCATGCGCATTGACCAGCCCAGGCAAAAGCACCGCATTGTCGAGTTTCTTCACGGCCACGGCCGGATACGCAGCGCGCAATGCTGCGAGTGCGCTGACCGCGGCGATACGACCATCCTCGACCAGCACGGCGCCATCAGGCAACGCGTGGTTATCTTCATCCATGGTGAGCAGCGTGTCGGCAGCAAGGATGAGGCTTTGGGTCATCGCGGGTACTCCGTGTGCGGTCCGTCGGTCATGACATCCTCAAGCTGCCGCCGCGAGCAGGAAATCGGCGGCGCGCTCGCCGATCATCGTGGCGGGCGCGTGGGTATTGCAGGTCGGGATCGTTGGGATCACCGAGGCATCGGCAACGTGCAGACCGTCCAGCCCGTGCACGGCGAGACGGCTGTCGACGACGGCCATCGCGTCCTCGCCCATCTTGGCTGTTCCGCAGGTGTGGAAGAACGTCGTGCACGCCTCGCGGATGAAGGCGATTGTCTCGGTGCGGGTCAGTCGGCGGTCAGGTGCGGCAAAGTTGCGGAAGACACCGGCGTTCGCCCTTGCAGCCGCCATCTCCATCACCATCTCGATCGCAGTGACCATGGCGTCGAGGTCTTCCGGTTCCGCCAGAAAGTTCGGTTGGATTTCGAGCGGCCCGCCGGGCTTGCCGTCGAGCAACTTCAAGTGCCCGACGCTCTTCGAGCGCATCAGGCCCGCACCGAAGGAAAAGACATCGCCGGATAGATCGTAGCGCGCGCGGATCGCCGGTTCGGCGCTGTTGCCCTGGACGGGGAAGGCATGCAGGTCGGGCTGCGGCAGGTCCGGCCGCGACTTCCAGTTGACCATCGAGCCACCGCCATTGCCCACTATCGGTCCGATCGGTCGTTTCGCGCGGAAGACGCAGGCCTGCGCCAGCGGATGGTCCTGAAGATTCCTGCCGACACCCGGCAGGGCGCGAACGAGCGCAATGCCAAGGCGCTGCAGTTCGATCGGATCGCCGATGCCCGACAGCATCAGCAGGCGTGGCGTGTCGATGGCCCCGGCCGCGAGCACGATGCTCTCTTGCGCGCGCGTTTCGCAGATTTCGCCGCCGACGAGGTGCTTGACCGCGACGCATCGGCTGCCTTCGACCGTCAGGCCGATGGCCGCGGATCCGGTCAGCACCGTCAGCATCGGGTGATCCAGGATCGGCACGAGATAGCCCGTCGCCGAACTCCAGCGCTTGCCGTCGCAGATGTTGAAATTCGCGGCCGCCGCCCCCTCGTTGCTGGGGCCGTTCGGATCGTCGATTACGGGGATGCCGATCTCGGCCGCGCCATCGATCAGCGCATGCGCGACCGGGTGCAGTGCCGCCGGCCGCTCGATGTGGAGCGGACCGCCCGCCCCGCGAAACTCGCTTGCACCGTCGCGCCAGTCCTCGCAGCGCCGGAAATAGGGCAGCACGTCGGCGAAGCTCCAGCCCTTGGCGCCGCCAGCCTCCCAGGCATCGTAATCTTGCGGATGGCCGCGATACCACATCATCGCGTTGATGGCGCTTGAGCCGCCAAGCAGGCGCCCGCGCGGGATGCCGATGGTACGCCCATTCACCCTCAGTGTCGGAGCATAATCATAGCCCCAGTCATAGGTGCTGCGGCCAAGCGGCACCCACTTGCCGGGGTCCTCGATCTCTTCGAACCCAAGACCCGTCGGGCCGGCCTCGATCAGGAGGACGTCGGCGCCGGCATCGACCAGTCGCCGCGTCACCGCACAGCCACCGGAACCCGAGCCGACCACCACGTAATCGTAGCTGCGTTTCAGTGCGCGTCGGGGGACGACAGGTCCGAGGGTGCCCATGATCTCGTCAGTTGTGCTCGCTCGGGCCCATGATGACGATGCCTTCGCTCGCCTCGACATGGCGGACGAAGATATACTTGTCCTCGCGGCCGTCGCTGTGTTTGCGCTTGATGTCCGGCTGGACCGTTCCCGAGACCTTGGCGACCACGATATAGGGCGCATCCACAGCGAGCCCCCTTGCACAATGTGCGTCGAACTCCTCCACCGTGCGCGCCGTATGGGCGTTCTCGAGGCCGGCGCCGCGCGCGATCGCGGCAAGGTCGACGCGGCCCAGCGCCGTATGGGTCGGCGGGCCGCCGATCGACTGGTAGCACTCATTGTCCCAGACCACGACGAAGAGGTTCTTCGGCTGCTCGTTTCCGAGCGTGGCCAGGATGCCCAGGTTGAAGAGCAGGCCGCCATCCGTATCGAGCGAAATGACGCGGCGGTGCGGCAGGCCGGCGGCGAGCCCGAAGGCCTGCGGCGTGACGCAGCCGAGTTGCTGCTGGAACAGGCTCGCCTCGCGCATATGCGGCGCGGCGTTGTACCACTCGTCGACGCTGCCGCCGAGCGAAAGGACCACCAGCTCATCCTTCAGCCGCGCGGCGAGTGCCTTCATGCAGTCGAAGCGTCTCACCGCACCACCTCGCCGCCGAGCGCCACAGCCGAATGGTAATAGGACGCATAGGACCAGGAATAGGCGTCAAGGATGGCGCGCTCGATCTTCGCCTCCTCGGTGACGATCCGGTACGGCACGCGCAGCGCGTTCAGCACCGGCTCCATGGTGATGCCATGCGGGACTGCCCACCAGTTGTTCTCGCCGAGCTCGCCGCGATAGCTCATCAGCATCATGACCGGGATGCCGGCTCCAAGGCCCATGCGGGCCAGCGGCTCGACCGAGGCGCGCAAGCCGGAATTTTCCATGACCAGCGCCGCGCGCTTGCCCGACAGGAAGACCCCGCCACATATCGCCGCGCCCTCACCCTCGTTGGTGACGCGGATCGTGCGGATATCCGGATCGGCATCAAGGGCCGGGTAGAGCTCCTTGAACAACGAATCGGGCAGATAGCAGACGATGCTCACTCCCGCCCGCTTAAGCCCCCGAATGACCGCGTCGACCGCACTCTGCTTCATGACATCCCCTTCGGCCGGGAAGTCTCGCAAAGCTCAGTTGTTCGAGATAGGGACAAATTACTCTCTTTATCGATGCGCAAAATGCAACAACTAATCATGCAACGCCTCGACCATGCGGGCCAGCAGCGCCGCGAATGCGGAGGCCGCATCCGACATTTCGCGTTCAAGCCGGGCGAGCAGCATCAGCCGGTGCGGGTTCATGCGAGAATCGCGCAACGGCACGAAAACGAGCGATCCGTCAGCCACTTCCGGCTCGATGCCGAGCTTGGTGCGAAGCACCACGCCGAGGTTGAGGCGCACCATCTCGGTCATCAGTCCGATCGAGTTGGTCCGTGACCGTCGCGTGATGTCGATCATGGAGCGCCCGATCGCATCGTCGATCGAAATGCCCAAAGCAAGGCTGTTGTCCGAGACGATGACCTGTTCGCCGGCAAGATCGAACAGCTTCACTTCCTTGCGGCCGGCAAGGCGGCTGCCCGGATGAGCGACGACGCCCAGCGGCAGAGGCGTGCTCGCGATCTTGCGCACGTTGCGCGGCACGCGCACGTCGAAAGCAAGCGCCAGATCGCATTCGCCGTCGGCAACCGCATCGCAGGCGCGCTGCGACCCGGCGACATGCACGTCGACCGATATCTGCGGGTGGCGCTTCCAGAATTCCTTCAGCGCGTTCGGCACGAGCCCGCGCGCCGCGCTCTCCACGATCGCCACGGACAACGAGCCGCGGTTGAGGCCACTGAGATCATTGATCTCGGACGAGGCGCGCGCCAACTCGGTGATGCTCTGACGCGCGTGGTAGAGCAGAAGCTCGCCTGCGCTGGTCAGTTTCAGTCGCTGGCGCACACGCTCGAAGAGCGGCGTGCCCAGTTCGTCCTCCAGGCCCTTGATGACGCGGCTGATGGAGGATGGCGCCACGTTGAGCGCCTGCGCGGTCTGGCGAACCGAGCCCAGCCGCGCGACCATTTGGAAATAATGGATGCGCGGTGAGACCAGCCCAAGTCGGAAGGGATCCACTCAGGCGGCCTCAAAGGCGGGGACGATCTCCATTTCCGGCACCAGCACGAGACCTTTGTCGGTGATACGGATTTCGGGGATGACCGAGAGCGGGATGAGGTTGAAGCCCATATAGGGAATGCAGCAGCCGGCCGCCTCCCATTCCCGTTTGAGGATCTTCACCTCCTCCGCGACCTCAGTGACGCGCTTGTCGGACAAAAGGCCGGCGATCGGCAGTTCAACCATGGCAGTCACTTTGCCGTCGACGACGACACAGACGCCGCCTTGCGTTTCCTCGATCGCCCGCAGCGCCACCTGCATGTCGGCCTCGTTGAGGCCGGCGATGATGATGTTGTGGCTGTCGTGACCGACAGACGATGCGACGGCGCCGCGTCGCAGCGTGAAATTGCTGAGCAGCCCGTAGGCGACGTTGCCGTCCGACTTGCCATGGCGCTCGACCACAGTGACGAAGCACAGGCCGTGGCGGTCGAAATGGTTCTGCCAATCGTTGGACGGATCGAGCGTGATCTTCTGGTGGCCGAGCGTGATCCCCGGCAGTTCGGTGCGGATGGTATGCGCCACCACCTTGCCGGTTGGCAGCTCCGGCGTCAGCTTGATCTGCTTCGGCAGCTTCACTGTGTGGTAGGCCGTGTCCGGATAGCGGTAGCGGGTCGAGAGGGCCTGGTCGAGCAGCGGCATGATCTTGCCGTCATCGACGACGAGTTCGCCGCCATACCACGTGCTAACGGGATCGAAGCCGTCGTCGAGCAGCACCAGGTCGGCACGGCGGCCACCACCGAGGCCTCCGATTTCGCCTTCCATTGCAAAGCGCGTCGCGCCATGCAGCGAGCCCATCGACCAGGCCTGCTCCGGCGTCATGCCGGCCTTCATCGCCTCGCGCGTCACCCAGTCCAGGCCGAAGAGCATCAGGTCGTCAGCATCGCGGTCGTCGGTGCAGACCGCGATGCGCTTATGCGAGGCTCCGAGTTCCGTAATCGTCTTGATCGCTGCGGGCAGGCTGTGCCACGGTGTCGTCGGCGGGCCGCCACGCAGGAACAGCCAGATGCCGGCCTCGAGCATGTCGTCGGCGATCTCGCGGTCGATCGCCTCATGGGTATCGGTGACGCCGGAGGCCGCATAGGCCGACACGAATTCGCGTCCATAGACGTGTCCCGACACCGGGCGGCCGCGTCTCAGCGCCGCAGCGAGGATGGCATGGCTGCGTTCATCGCCCATAGCCACTGGCACGAAATCCATCTTCTCGCCTAGCGCCACGGCTTCCGGCCATTTGTCGAACAATGCGCCGATCTTCTCGGCTGTCAGGTCGCCACCGGCCGTTTCCAGCAACGGCGAAGTTGCCGGGACGGTGCTCGGAACCGTCAGGAAAATGGACAACGGCGCCAGGCGCGCGTCCTCCAGCATCGCCTCGATGCCAGCAACGTCCATGACGTTGCCGATCTCGTGGCTGTCGCAGAAGAGGGTCGTGGTGCCGTTGAGCAGCGCCGCCTCGGCATAGGCGCAGGCCGTCACCATCGAGGATTCGATGTGGATGTGCGGATCGACCAGGCCGGGGGCGACGATGCCGCCCCTGGCGTCATATATCCTGGCGCTGCCACCCTTATAAGTGCCGGCCGGCTTCACAGCGGCGATCCGCCCTCCCGACAACCAGATCTCGCGGCCTGGAAGCACGCGCTCCGAATAGGTCGACAACACGCGTGCGCCGGCAATGACCAGATCGGGATCGGCTCGCCCGGAAGCGACGCCGGCCAGCCGCCGGGTCATGGACGAGAGCGGCTGGACGGAAAAGCGCGTGAGAGAGGTCATTCTGTTGCTTGCCTCGTTCTCGTCGAATGTTGGGCGTCAATGGTAATCGGGGATGCCCGGCATGGTCGTGAAGCCCGGAAGCGCGCGGAAGCGACGCACCCAGCGGCGCAGCGCCGGATACTCGTCATGGTCGACGCCGAAATCGCGGCTCAGCGCAAACGCCGGAAAAAGCGCGATGTCGGCGATGGTCGGGCGGTCCGCAGCGAACCATTCTTTCTTCTCGAAACCCCGCGCGGTCATATGGTCGTCCATGGCGCGGAGTGCGTGCGCGGCACCGGCCCGCAGCGCAGCCTCGTCGCCGCCGGCGCCGAACATGGCATGGCGGCGCGCGGCGCTGGCAACGCCGAGATCGCCGGCCGCGAAGAAAAGCCACTGCATCACCTTGGCGAAATCCGAACCATCCGCCGGCAGCCATGCACCCGTTGAATCGTGGCTGCGCGCCAGATGGACGATGATGGACTCGGCGCCGAACATCGTCACCTCGTCGTCGCGGAGAATGGGCAGGCTGCCCGCCGGGTTCATGGCCAGGAATGGCGGCGTCTTCTGCTCCGCCCCCGGAAATGCATCGACTGCAACGGTCTGCCATTCCAGGCCGAGCATGGAAAGCGCCAGCCGCACCTTGTAGCAGTTTTCGTCCAGCTCGTAGTTGTAGAGCGTGATCCTCGCCATCATGCAGCCCGCGTCGTCGAGGTCGCGCCGGTACGCCCGGTCTCGAGATGATGACGCAGCTCGCTCGTCCAAGCGAAGAAATGCTTCTGCCCCTTGCCGGCATACTTGGCTGCCGGTCCGTCAATCACGATGTGTAGGGCCGATCGTTTGTCGGTCAGTTCCTGCAGGCCAAGAAGCAGCGTGTCTTCGCCGACCGTCAGGCTGAACAGCATCCCGCTCAGCGCCTTCAGCTCAGCGAGCCCGGATCCGCGGGAGAAGGGCCTGGGCGGCATGGCCCTCACGACATCGATCACCATTGCGGCGGGACTGTCGAGATGCAGGCTGCGGACCGGCACCACCTCCTCTGCCAAGGCAGGCAATTCGGGCAATGCTGCTGCCGGATCCAGTGCCGTCCAGACTATCCCAGCCGCCTCGGCCGATCTGTGGGCAGACACGGTAATGGACGCCGGCACCCTGAGATCGGGGTGGGCCGGAATGTATCGGCACTGGCCGGCCGCATCGTACTGCCAGCCGTGATAAAGACAGGCAATATGATCGCCGCGGACAAAACCGAAGCTCAGCTTCATACCGCGATGCGGGCAGCGATCCTCCCACACATGCGCTGCGCCACTGTTGTCGCGCCAGACCACCAGCTCGTTTCCGCCAAGGCGGATTCCGGCCGAACTGCCCGGCTCGATCGATCCCGACAGCGCCACTGGGTGCCATCCAGCCTGTATCGTCATTCTGCGTCTTTCCCTCTGGAATATTCCCAAATTTCGGCCCGTTCGCAGTCCATCACCAGACAGTCGATTGGCCCCAAGCTACATGCCATCTCGAAGGCATCGATGAGATCGGGCTGGCCCGAAACCTGGACGACAAAAAAATCGTCCGCGGCTTCGTGCACCAGCAGATCGAGATTGAGCCGAGCGGCACGCCTGTCGGCGAACTCGCCAAAGCTCGACGACACCAGTCGGCCGATGAAGCGCAGGCGCGTTGTTTGAGGCGGAGGCGCAGGGTTCTGCGCTTCCCGTAGGTGCTTCATGCCTATATTTCTCCCGGCCTGCACATTTTTTAAGCAGTTTTAGAATGTGTCTAGTTAGGCATCATTTTTTGGCTTGTGCAAGCCCCGTTTCCCTGACATCTGTTGCGTATCAGGTGATCGGACAGTTGGAAAAAGCCGCGATTATCGAACAACTCGGCAGCCGTCCGTCGCCCAAGAAAACCAGGTACGGCTTTGGGGTTGCCGATCCGGGCGAGTGAGCGTCGATGTCGTTGTCAAGTTTCATTCAGCTCATGCCGAAGGTCGAGTTGCACTTGCACCTCGAGGGCGCCGTATCCGCGGAGACATTCGCCGAGCTGGCGGCGCTGAACGCGGTGCCGCTGCCGGACGGCAGACTGACATCGGAGCTCTACAGCTACGGTAACCTGCTGGATTTCCTGAAGATTTACGATCTGGTTTGCGCCTCGATCAGGACTGCGGACGATTTCTCTCGCATCACCTTCGAGGCACTGGAGCGCTGCGCTAAAGCCGGTGCGCGCTACGTCGAACTGTTCTTCAGCCCGCATGCGCATCTGGCTCATGGCGTGGCCTATTCGACTATGCTCGAAGGCATCCTCGACGGCTTTCACCGCGCAAAGGAGCGCTATGGGCTTATGGCAAAGCTGATACCGGCGCATGCGAAGCCGCTCGGCGCGGCAGGTGGCGAGCGCTTCCTGGACATGGTTCTGGCCGAGCGCCCGGCTGAGGTGATCGGCATCGGCTTCGATTACGACGAACGCCCGAACCCGCCGCCGATGTTTGCGCGCATCGTCGAGCGAGCGCGGGCTGCCGGGCTCAATGTCACCAACCATGCGGGCGAGGATGGCCCGGCGGACTATGTCCGCGATACCGTCGACGTCCTCGGCCTGAGACGGGTCGACCACGGCTACCATGTCGTCGACGATCCGGCGCTGATGGAGCAGTGCAAGGAGATGGGCATCGTCTTCACCTGCTGTCCGAGCACGACGCTGGCCACCACCGTCTGGCGTGACCTCACCGCGCCCGACCACGCGATCCGCCGCATGATCGAGGCCGGGCTTACCGTGACGATCCACTCCGACGATCCGCCCATGTTCGCCACGACGCTCGACCGCGAATACGCGCTGATCGCCGAAAATTTTGCGCTCGGGCCGTCGGCACTGAAGCGGATCGCGCTGGCTGGCCTGTCCGCAGCATGGCTCGATGACGACATCAAGCAGGCATGGTCGGCCGACTGGTCGGCAGAAATCGACCGCCTCATGGAAACCGAACTGTCTCTCCCGAACTGAACACGACACGGAACAAAGGACCGAAGCATGATCGACCTGCGCAATCTCTCCCGCCGAGGCTTCCTCAACATGGGCGCCGCGGCCGGCGCCTCGCTGCTCCTGCCGAAATCCGGCCTTATCACGCCCGCCAATGCACAGACGCCGCTCGCCGCCGTCGCCGAGGAAAACGCGGTCATCGCCTTCGGCCACACCGGTCCGGTGACCGATGAAGGCTGGACCTGGAGCCACGACCAGGGCATGAAGGCCGTGCAGGAAGCGTTCCCGAAGCTGAAGACGCTGTTCGTCGAAAGCATCCCCTATTCGGCCGACGCGACCCGCACCTTCCGCCAGTTCGTCTCGGAAGGTGCCAACATGGTGTTTGCCACCTCCAACTATGGCGACTTCCTCTACGACGTGGCCAAGCGTTCGCCGGACGTCGCCTTCTATGAATGCGATGGCCGCAACCCGCTCGAAAATCTCTCGACCTACTATCTCGCCCACTGGTACCCAACCTACGTCACCGGTGTCGCCGCGGGCCTGATGAGCAAGAGCGGCAAGCTCGGCTACGTCGCCTCCTTCCCTGTTCCGTCGGTCTTTTCCGGCACCAATGCCTTCCTGATGGGCGCCCGTTCGGTCAATCCCAACGCCACGATGCAGACCATCGTCATCAACTCGTGGTTCGATCCGCAGGCTGCCACCCAGGCCGGCACCGCGCTCATCGACAACGGCGCCGACCTTCTGTTCGGCATCATGGACGAAGCAGGCTATCTGCAGGTGGCCGAGCAGCGCGGCGCGAAGGCCGTGATGTGGAATACCGACATCCGCCGCTACGGGCCGAAGGCCTACGTCTCCTCGATCGCCATCGACTTCAAGAAATTCTATGTCGACCAGGTGCGCCTGCGCCTCGAAGGCAAGTGGACGCCATCGCAGACCATCCTGCCGATGGGCGGCGGTATCGACCGCGATGCCTGGGGCGAGACGGTGCCCACCGAGGTCGCAAAGCAGGCCGATGCCGTGCGCGACAAGATTCTCGGCGGCTGGAGCCCGTTCGAGGGCGAGATCAAGGACACCAAGGGCAACGTCAAGGTGGCTGCCGGCCATCGCATGACCGAAGAGGAACTCTACAACTGGGATTGGTCGATCGAAGGCGTCAGCGGCCTCCAAGCGTAGTCCTGAAAGATTGCAGAGTTTTCGGATAGACTATGCGGCAGAAGGCAAAGAGCTAAGCGGGATGAATGATTTTGTTCCAGTTCATCATGCTTCGAGCGAGCACCGCTACGGCGGCATGGAGGTGCCGTCCACCTCCCCGGGACGTTACGAGCCTGGCTCCGGCGCACCGCCGCTCGTGCTGCTCAAGAGCATCAGCAAATATTTCCCCGGCGTCGTTGCCAACCAGGACGTCGACCTGGACGTGATGCCGGGGGAGATCCACGCCTTGCTCGGCGAGAATGGCGCCGGCAAATCGACCTTGATGAACATCCTCACCGGCATCTATCAGCCGGATGCCGGTGAGATCGTCGTCGACGGCTATGCCAAGCATTTCGCATCTCCAGTCGATGCGATCTCCGCCGGTATTGGCATGGTCCACCAGCATTTCAAGCTGGTGACCGCCTTCACGGTCGCTGAGAATATTCATCTCGGCTGGTCCGAAACGCCCAAGCGTATTGGCTCGTCGGTGCTCGAGGCGCGGACTGCCGCACTGGCCGAGAAGCTGAACCTCGCGGTACGGCCATCCGCGCGCGTCGCCGATCTTTCGACCGGCGAGCAGCAGCGCGTGGAAATCCTACGCGTGCTCGCGCGCAATGCCCGTGTTCTGATCCTCGACGAGCCGACTGCAGTGCTTACTCCGGCGGAAGCGCGCGAGCTCTTCAAGGCGCTCAAGCAGTTCGTGTCCCGGGGCAATGCGGTGATCTTCATCAGCCACAAGCTCGACGAGGTCCTGGAAATATCAGACCGCATCACCGTGCTGCGCGGCGGCCGCAAGGTGGCCACCGAAAATACCGCGGACTGCGGCGAGAAGATGCTGGCGCGCCTGATGGTTGGCCGTGAGATCGTGCTCAGCAATCTGCGTGCCAGGCAGCCAGGCGCGGCCGGCATCTCCGCCGAGCCGGTGCTCAGCCTCAAATCCGTCGTCGCGCGTGACGACGTGGGCGGCATCCTTCTCGACGAGGTTTCGCTCGACATCCATGCCGGCGAGATTCTCGGCATCGCCGGTGTGGCCGGCAACGGCCAGAAGGAGCTGACCCAGGTCGTCACCGGCTTGCGGCCGATCCACTCGGGCCAGATACTGCTCGGCGGAAAGGGCGTCACGACCGCCGGCGCGGTCGATTACGCGAAGTTCGGCGTCGGCCACATTCCCGAAGACCGGCTGCACAGCGGTCTGGCGCCGGCGCTTTCAATCACCGACAACGCCATAATCCGCGAATATGCGTCGGCGCCTGTTTCAAAGGGCTTCGCGTTCCGACCGCGCCTAGCGGCTGCTCTTGCGCGCACGATCGCCGAAGCGGCATCCGTTGCGGTGCCCAATTTCGGCATGCCCATGCGCAACCTTTCCGGCGGTAATCAGCAGCGCCTCGTCGCACGCCGCGAGATGCGCATCGCAAGCAAGGTTCTGATCGCCGCCTATCCGAGCCGTGGCCTCGATGTCGGCGCGATCAACACGATGATGCACTATCTCGTCGAATTGCGCGATGCCGGCGTCGGTGTGCTCTTCATTTCCGAGGAGCTGGAAGAGCTGTTCAACCTGTCGGATCGCATCGCCGTAATGTTCCATGGCAGGATCATGGGCGCGGTGGAGACTGCCTCCACCGACATCGAGGAAATCGGCCTGATGATGGGCGGGCAGATGCGGTCCAGTGCTGGCGCCCAGGCCGCTGCCGGGAAGCACTGACCTTGGCGATCAAGCTCCAGCGCGTTCCATCCGCGCAGCCCTCCGTTGCCTTTGCGGCACGTGCCCTGGCGATCGTGCTGGCACTGGGGGTCGCCGGCCTGGTTCTGGCCGCTCGCGGCAATGCTCCCGTCGAACTCGCCTGGGAGGTGCTCAACTCGACTTTTGGCTCGAGCTTCGGGCTGGAAGATGTCGGACTTCTGGTCACTCCCCTGATCCTGACCGGCCTGTCGGTCTGGGTAGCGCTGAGAATCGGCGCCTGGAACATCGGCGCGGAGGGCCAATTCTATGCCGGCGCCTTCAGCGCCACGGCAGTCGCGCTGTTCATTCCCGGCCCGACCTGGCTGATCCTGCCTGTTATGTTCATCGCTGGCGCGCTCGGCGGGCTGCTCTGGATACTGGTGCCGACGCTGGCGCGCGCCTACGCCGATGTCAGCGAACTCATCACCACCCTGCTTCTGAATTTCGTGGCGACGCTGATGGTCTACTACGTCGCCACCGGACCATGGCTCGACCCGAGCGGCCATGCGCTCGCGACCACTGCACGTCTGCCGCATGACGTGCCTGAATTCTGGGGTATCGTGCACTACGGTTTCCCGCTGGCGATCCTGCTCACCTTTGTCATCGCAGGACTGCTCAACTACACGCGCTGGGGTTACGAGGTGCGGGTCGCTGGGTCGAACCCGAGCGCGGCGCTTTATGCGGGCATGCCGTTCCGCCGCCGCCTGATCGTCGTCCTGCTGATGTCGGGAGCGATCGCCGGCATCGCCGGTATGCTGGAAGTAGCTGGCACGGTGCATCGCCTGCAGGGCGGCATTTCCAACAATTTCGGCTATCTCGGCATCATGGTCGCGGTGCTGGCGCGCGGTTCCTCACTTGGCGTGCTCGCAGGCGCGGCTTTGATGGGCGTCATCCTGAATTCGGGCATCATCCTGCAGACGCAAGGCATCACCGTCTCGGCCGTGCTCGCCATCACCGGACTGATCCTGTTCTTCACGGCGATCGGCAACGAACTCGCTCACTACCGCATCACGCGGACCGAACCGGTCGCGAGCTGAGGAAACACCCATGGACATGATCGCCGGACTGATCCAGACCTCCATTCTCGCCGGCGGCGTGCTGGCGCTGGCGGCGCTGGGCGAGACGCTCTCCGAGCGCGCCGGCGTCGTCAATCTTGGCGTCGAAGGGCTTATGGCGCTCGGTGCAATCACTGGCATCGCGGTCGTCGTCGCCACGCCGCACCCTATGCTCGGCTTCGTCCTTGCGCTTGCCGTCGGTTTCCTCATTGGCTGCGTCTTCGCTCTTGGCACCGTCGTCATTAAAGCGAACCAGGTGTTGTGCGGCCTGGCGCTGACGCTGATGGGCACCGGCATGGCCGCAACGATCGGTCGCGCCTATTCCGGCATGCCGGCGCCGGCGACCTTCGCGCCGATCGCTATTCCCTATCTTAGCGACATCCCGCTGCTCGGTCGCGCGATCTTCACGCAGAACATCCTTGTCTACCTGATCTACATCGTCCTGCCGGTTGTGCTGCACTACATCATGTTCCGCACGCGCCACGGGCTGAACATGCGCGCGGTGGGCGAAAACCCCGCGGCAGCCGACGCCGCCGGCATTTCGGTGCTAAGCATCCGCTTCTGGTATGTCGCCGCGGGCTCGGCGCTGGCGGCCGGCGCCGGCGCTTACCTCACGCTTGCCTTCGTTCCCTCCTGGTCGGAAGGCGTCGTGGCCGGCCGCGGCTGGATTGCCGTCTCTCTCGTCATCTTCGCAGGCTACCGGCCCCTCAACGCCGTGCTGGCCGCTCTGCTGTTCGGTCTCATCACCTCGCTCGGCTTCGTCGGCCAAGCACGCAACTGGCCGATCGCGGCGCCGATCCTGTCGATGCTGCCCTATCTCGGCACGATCGCCCTGATCATCGTGCCGGTGCTTGCCTGGCAGCGCATGCGCCGGGTAATGGCCGCGCCGGCTGCTCTCGGCGAACCCTATTTCCGCGACATGCGTTGAGACCGTCATGCCCCGCCTGCTTGTCAAGAACATCGATCTGCTCGCCACCTTCGATGATACGCGCCGCGAGATTTCCGACGGCGCCTTGATGATCGACGACAACGTCATCGAAGCGGTCGGCACCACCGCGGAACTCAGTGCCTCCAGTGCCGACGAGGTGCTCGACCTATCGGGCCATGTCGTCATGCCGGGCATGGTGAACACGCATCATCATATGTACCAGAACCTCACCCGTGTGATGGCTCAGAACGACGAACTGCTTGTCTGGCTGAAGACGCTCTATCCGATCTGGGCCGAGCTCGACGACGATGCGATAGGTGTCTCGGCGCGCGTAGCGATGGCCGAGCTTATCCATTCGGGCTGCACGACCAGCTCCGATCACCTCTACATCTTGCCCAACAACTGCACGCTCGACGCGACGATCGGTGCGGCCCGCGATATCGGTCTGCGTTTCCACGCTGCGCGTGGAGCCATGTCGCGCGGCGAAAGCCAGGGCGGCTTGCCGCCGGATCGCTGCGTCGAAAAGGAAGAGGATATCCTGAAGGATGCCGAACGGCTGATCGGCGGCTATCACGACGCGTCGCGGCATTCAATGAGCCGAATCATCCTGGCTCCTTGCTCGCCTTTCTCGGTGACTCCGGAGTTGATGCGCGATGCGGCATCGCTGGCGCGCAGCCACAAGGGCGTGAACCTGCATTCGCACCTTGCCGAAGAGCTTTTCGAGGAGAAGTACTGCCTCGAAATCTATGGCAAACGGCCGGTCGAGTTCGCCGAATCCGTCGGCTGGCTCGGTGACGACGTCTGGTTCGCCCACTCGATTTTCATGACCAGCGACGAGATCGACCGCTTCGCCGAAACCGGCACCGGGGTCGCCCATTGCCCGTCGGCTAACATGCGCTGCGGCCAGGGCATCGCGAAAATCCGCGAGATGCTCGACAAGGGCGTGAAGGTCGGCCTTGGCGTCGACGGCTCGGCCTCGAACGACACGTCGAACCTGTTCATGGAAGCGCGGCTGGCGCTGATGCTTCAGCGTGTCGCGCCGCACCACTACCTCTCCGAAAAGCCCGGCGGCCGCGGCGGTTTCGGCGGCACGCCGACGGCGCTGTCCGCGCGCGAGGCCCTCGAAATGGCGACGCGCGGTGGCGCTGCCCTGCTCGGCCGCAATGACATCGGCCATCTCGCGCCCGGCATGTGCGCCGACTTCATCGCGGTCAAACGCAGCCAACTCGGCCTTTCCGGCACCGAGCGCGACCCGCTCGCCGCGCTGGTGCTTTGCGGACCCTTCAAGGTCGACTATTCCTACATCAACGGCCGGCAGATTATCGCGAGAGGCGACTTCGCCTCTTTCGATGTCGAGGCGGCGATGGCCGACCACCGGGCCGTGATGGACCGCATCTATCGGCAGTGAGATAGCACAGGAAGGACGCAACAATGACGATTAAGCGAGCTGCGGAGCAGGCGGCCCTCGACCAATGGTATTGCATTGACGCGCTGAACGAGATTCCGGTCGGCACGATGCCGAACCGGCTTCTGGGCGTCGATCTGTTGGTAGCCCGCGATACGGCAGGCCCGGTCAATGTGTCGCGTGCCGGCGACGGCAGCCAAGTCCCGGCCAAGGAACGCTACGGCTATCTATGGATCACGCTCGGCATGCCGGCCGGCGATGTGCTGTCGATCCCGGAGGCCTATGAGGACGATCGCCGGCCTGTCGTTTGCGGAGCGATCGCGGTAAAGGCGTCCGGCCTGCGCATCGTCGAGAATTTCCTCGACATGGCGCATTTCCCCTTCGTCCATACCGACATATTGGGCGCCGAGCCGCACACGGAAGTGCGGCATTACACAACCGAAATCCGCCGCGACGTGGATGAGGTGTGGGCGACCAACTGCGAATTCTTCCAGCCGCAGGCAGCACTCTCGGCGACCGGCGGCATCATGACCCAATACATGTACCGGGTCGCCAATCCTTTCGCGGTGATGCTCTACAAGACCTGCCCCAACTCGGCTACCCGGTGGGACGTGATCTGTCTGTTCATGCAGCCCCTCGATCCGGACCGCTGCCGCGCGCACCCCGTCATGTTCCTGATCGACGACGTATCGACCACGACCGAACTTGTGCAGTTCCAGCAGCTCATCTTCCTGCAGGACCGCATCATCCTGGAGAACCAGCGGCCACTTCTTTTGCCGCTCGAGCCGCGCGCGGAAATCCCGACGCGGGCCGACGGCTCGTCGATCGCCTATCGCCGCTGGCTGAAGGAGAAGGGCATCACCTACGGCACGACGGCGCAAGCCGCATGAGCGGCAGCCCTTCCGATATTGTCATCGGCATCGACGGACGGGCAATCACGCTCTGGCGCTTCGCGACGGCAGTGCGTAGCTGTTCTTCGGCGGAGGACAGGTGAGCGACCTGAGCGGCAAGACGCTTCTGGCCAGCGGCTTTCACGCGCCGGAGCGCGGGCTCGTGGAAGAGTTGCTCCATGCCCTGATCGCAATCGATCAATCAGGCATCATCGCCTCGGTGCTGCATCCGCATGATGCCGGCTATGACGAGGCGCTGGAGGCCGCGCGCCGGACCGGTTCGCTGGCGACCTTGCCGGCGCAGAGTTATCTGCTGCCCGGCTTCGTCGATCTTCACGTGCACGCGCCGCAATATCCGCAGCTCGGCAGAGCGCTGGACGTGCCGCTCGAGGCCTGGCTCCACAAACACACGTTTCCCCTGGAGGCGCGCTACGCCGATCTCGCCTTCGCGCGGCGCAGCTACGGCCTGCTGGTCGACGACCTGATCGCTAACGGCACGACCACAGCGCTCTATTTCGCAACCATCCACCAGGACGCGACAAGGCTGCTCGTCGACATTTGCCTCGAACGTGGGCAACGTGCGCTGGTCGGTAAAGTGGCGATGGACAATCCCGACGAGTGCCCGGCCTATTATCGCGATACCTCGGCGGACGCGGCCATCGATGGCACGCGCGCTCTGATCGACTACGTGCATGGGCATCCGGACAATGCCACGGGACGGGTAAAGCCGGTCATTACGCCGCGCTTCATCCCCTCCTGTACCGACGCCGCCCTCAAAGGGCTCGGCACGCTTGCGCAGGAATGCGGCTGCCATGTGCAGACGCATTGCTCGGAGAGCGACTGGGCGCATGGCTACGTGCTGCAGCGCCACGGGATCAGCGACACGTCTAGCCTTGATCGCTTTGGCCTGCTGCGCGCCGGCAGCGTGCTCGCGCACGCCAATTTCATTACGCTTGCCGACATGGAGACGATCCGCGTGCGCAAGGCGGCCGTGGCGCACTGCGCCGTCTCCAACGCCTACTTCGCAGGCGCCGTGTTCCCGTTGAGGGCGGCCCTCGAGAAGGGTGTCAAGGTCGGGCTCGGCACCGACATTTCCGGGGGACCGAGCGCCTCGATGTTCGATGCGATGCGCGCGACGGTCATGTCGTCGCGCATGCTGGAAACCGGCACCGACCCGGCGCTAGCGGCCGAGACGCGCGGCACGGCCGGAACAGCACGCGTCGACTTTCGCGAGTCCTTCCACCTGGCGACGGCAGGCGGTGGCGCGGCACTCGGCTTGCCTGTGGGGCGATTCTCGCCTGGCTACCATTTCGATGCGATCCTGGTCGACACCGCCGCGCCCAGAGGCACAATTCACCTGTGGGACGAACTCGACGACGGCGACGGCATCCTTCAGAAGATCGTCTACTCCGCTTCCAGGGCCAACATCGCGTCGGTCTGGGTCGGCGGGAGAGCTGTTCTCGCCTAAGCGGACCGGAGGCTGTGCCGAGAACCAGGACTCTTCCCGTTTTATTCCTTGCGGTCGGGGGCACGTCATGGATTTTGATCAGTATTCGCCGACGTCGATGACAGCCTGGGCAAAGGCTTGCGGGGCTTCTTGAGGCAAGTTGTGGCCGATACCGCCGGTGATGATCCGGTGCGTGTATCTGCCCGAGAATTTCTTGGCGTAGGAACTGCTGTCGGGATGGGGTGCGCCATTGGCATCGCCCTCAAGGGTAATGGTCGGCACTGTGATCACGGGAGCTTCGGCCAGCCGGTTTTCCAGAACGTCATATTCCGGCTCGCCCTGTGCCAGGCCGAGCCTCCAACGGTAATTGTGAATGACGATGCTGACGTGATCCGGGTTGTCCAGTGCTGCGGCGCTGCGCTGGAAGATGTCATCATCGAAATTCCACTGCGGCGAAGCGAGTTGCCAGATGAGTTTGGCGAAATCGCGCGTGTATTTCTCGTAGCCGGCGCGGCCGCGATCCGTGGCGAAGTAATACTGATACCACCATTGAAGCTCCGCCTCCGGTGCCAGCGGCACCATGCCGACCTGCTGATTTCCGATGAGATAGCCGCTCACCGAGACGATCGCCTTGCAACGCTCAGGCCAGAGCGCGGCAACGACATTGGCCGTTCGAGCGCCCCAGGCGCAGCCGGCGATCGTGGCCTTTTCGATCCCCAGCGCATCCATCAGGGCGATCGTATCCGCGGCGAGCGCCGACTGCTGGCCGTTGCGCATCGTCTCGTCCGACAGGAAGCGCGTAGTGCCGTAGCCGCGCAGGTAGGGCACAATCACGCGGTACCCCTTTGCGGCAAGCAGGGGAGCGACATCGGCGTAGGTGTGAATGTCATAAGGCCAGCCATGAAGCAGGATCACTGGGGCACCTTCGGCGGGCCCCAGCTCCGCATATCCGACGCTCAGATTTCCGGCATTGACCTGCCCGAGCGAGCCGAATGATTTCTGCGTGGCTTGCGTAGCAGATGCCCTCGCCTCGACCGTCCAAGTGGCCGCCGGCTCGCTCAAGCCGAGTTCGGTGGCGGCGAACGTCATTGCTGCAGCACCAACAATGCGCCGGCGGCGATGATCGACCGTGTCGGGAGCCTTACTCGCATTCATGATGAAGCCTCTGTAATGACCAACAAGCAGGAACGACCGGACCGCCCGCCTCATCGGCCGACAGGAAATGTTGCCTATTTCGATGGTGACTGCGGGCGGCGGACCAACCACTGTAACACTCGGCCAGGAGGCAGTGCGGCGAACTCTGATTGAATGCCGGTCAGGTCAAGCGTTTCCTCGATTTCCCTCCTCAGAAATTCGAGACCTAGGCCGTCCCCGCGCTTGGAAGCGGCTGGATGTAGATGTAGCATCCGCAGGAACGGCAGCATGAGAATGACTCCTGATCTTCTGTTTGGGCGAGAGGACATGTTGCATCTGGTCTTATGCTCGAAGTCGCCCTCAGCTTCAGACGAGGCCCTCACGATCCATTGCGATGCGCACGGCCGGTCGGGCAGCCATTCGGACGCGAAGGGCTTGCAAAGGCGCGGGAACAGGGACTTGGAAGCGGGCCGCCCAAAGCAGCATCACGAAAAGATAAAAATCCGCGACGCTCGGCTTGTCGCCGAACAGATAGTCGGTCTCGAGCCCGTCAGCGACGAACTCGAGTTGGCTCGTAATCGTCGCGCTCGCCCTGGCCTTTTCGGCATCGCTGCTTTGGTGCCACATCGGCTTGAAGCTTCGGTGTATTTCAGTTGAGATGTAGGTCAGCGCTTCGAGAAGGCGGGTACGGCCCAACGGCCCCGCCACTGCCAGTGGCGGGTATTGCGACGCAATCCAGTCGAGGACGGCGATATTTTCCGTCAGCGTTTCGCCGCTATCCAGCACGAGGGCTGGAACATAGCCCTTGCGCGTGACGGTAGTGAAATCATCCCCGGAGCCTGTCCGTTTGGTCTTGAGGTTCACACTTTCGCGCTCGAAGGAAACACCGGCCTCTTCCAGAGCGATGTGGTCCGCCAGGCTGCAGGCGAGAGGGCTGTAGTAGAGTTTCACCGCTTTTCCCTTTTCTGAACCCGATTGAATCCCGCAACTGGTCGTCGCCGAGCGGAAAACCTGCCCCGCGCCACGCGAGACAACCGCTCCAGAAACTCGCACTTGGCGGAGACGACGACTACGACACCGACAGCTAGACGTGCCTATGCCGAGGTATGGTCGGACTGAAGTTCGGGATCGCCGTGCGCAATGCCGGGACGTATGCCAGCTCAGCGGCCAACGGTTATCTGGAGGAATCCAGAACCTTCCATAATGGCATCATCGCCGGCCCGGCCAGTCCTTCGCTCAGGAAATCCTAAACGAAAGTATTGGACGCACGTGCCGTTGGCACGATGGCTCACACCCGGCCACGGCCGGCATATTCCGCGCGGCACGAGCAGACTGGAAACGCGAAAGCCGTGGTCTGACTTTTGCTCGATTGCCACCAACGCGATGACGCAGCTTCCGACAATAGGAGTCGCCATCATGGCCGACCTTTCCGAAACCTCCACAGCCGAGCACACATTGCGCGTCGAGGCGCCCGCCGCGATCGAGGTCGACGTCTCCTCGCTGACGCCGGGAACGTCGCTGATCGTCGACTGGCACGGCAAGCCGGTTGTCGTGCGCAACCGCACCGAAAAAGAGAGGAAGGACGGCCAGGCAGTCAGTCTCGCCGAGCTCAAGGATCCAATTGCCCGCAACGCCAACCTGCCGGCCGATGCGCCGGCAACCGACGCCAATCGAACTATGCCGGGCAAGGAAGCCTGGGTGGTGATGATCCAGGTCTGCACCCATCTTGGCTGCATCCCGCATGGTCAGGGAGGCGATTTCGACGGCTGGTTCTGCCCCTGCCATGGTTCGCAATACGACACTGCCGGCCGCGTCCGGAAGGGGCCGGCACCCGAGAACATGGCGGTACCGGTGTTCCAATTCGTTTCCGACACCAAGATCCGTATCGGCTGAGGCAGGGGGCATTTCGATGAGCGGCGGCAAACACTCGACCTATACGCCCAAAACCAGAATCGAACGTTGGTTCGACGCCCGCCTGCCGCTGCCGCGGCTGGTCTATGACAGCTTCATCGTCTATCCCGTCCCGCGCAACCTGAACTATGCCTATACGTTCGGCGGCATTCTCACGATCATGCTGGTTTCACAGATCCTGACCGGCATCGTGCTGGCGATGCATTACGCCCCTGATACGGGGCTGGCCTTCAACTCGGTCGAGCAGATCATGCGCGACGTGAATTCGGGCTGGCTGCTGCGCTATCTCCATTCCAACGGCGCGTCGTTCTTCTTCATTGCCGTCTACCTCCACATCTGCCGCGGGCTCTACTATGGTTCGTACAAGGCGCCGCGTGAGCTGCTGTGGGTGCTCGGTTGCACCAACCTCCTGCTGATGATGGCGACGGCCTTCATGGGCTACGTGCTGCCTTGGGGACAGATGTCGTTCTGGGGCGCTACTGTCATCACCAGCTTTTTCACCGCCATCCCACTGATCGGCGACTGGCTCCAGCAGCTTTTGCTCGGCGGCTTCGCGGTCGATAATCCGACGCTGAACCGCTTCTTTGCGCTGCATTACCTGCTGCCATTTGTGCTTGTGGGCGTGGTGACCTTGCATATCTGGGCGCTTCACGTCGTCGGCCAGAACAATCCGACCGGCATCGAGGTCAAATCGAAAACCGATGTCGTGGACTTCACGCCCTATGCCACCGTCAAAGATGCCTTCGGCATCCTCGTGTTCCTGTTCTTCTTCGCCTATTTCGTCTTCTACCTGCCGAACTACCTCGGCCATCCCGACAACAACAGCATCGCCAATCCGCTGAAGACGCCGGCCCACATCGTGCCGGAATGGTACTTCCTGCCGTTTTATGCGATCCTGCGGGCCATCACCTTCAATATCGGGCCGATCGATTCCAAGCTCGGCGGCGTGCTCGCGATGTTCGGCTCGATCGCCGTGCTGTTCCTGGTGCCGTGGCTCGACACCTCGAAGGTGCGCTCGGCGGTCTATCGGCCCTGGTACAGGGTGCTCTTCTGGCTGTTCGTTGCCAATGCCCTCTTTCTCGGCTGGCTCGGCTCCCGGCCGGCGGAAGGCGCATACGTCGTCATGTCCCAACTGGCGACGCTTTACTATTTTGCGTTCTTCATCATCGCCATGCCGGTGCTCGGGCTGATCGAAAAGCCGCGACGGCTGCCGAATTCGATCACCGAAGCAGTTCTCGAAAAAGACAAGGCCAGCGCCAGAGGCCCGATCGCCGGGCCGGAGACCAAACGTTGAACCGGGCATCGCGGTGATCGTTCATGAACTGGTGGAACTCTCCTCTGGTCTACATCGTGTTGCTCGGCCTCGCCGGGATCGTCGTTTGGTCTCTCATCCCCAGACGCTTCGCCAATGCGAAGCTGGTCGTCCAACTCGCCTTTTTCGTCGCGATGTCGGCCATGGTTCTCCACCTGCGCGTCGTGCCGTACGAGGCCGCAGGGGACAACGAGACAACCGGAGGAGCGATCCTCATCGGCTCGGTCAAGCTGCTCTGGTGGGTTCACCTTGCCTGGGCGCTGATCGGATTTGTCCGTATCTATCTCGTCTTCGAGCGAAAGCCGCGCGAGGCACGTCTCCTGCAGGACGTCGTGGTCGGTGTCGTCTACGCTGGAATGTTCCTGTCGATCCTGGCGTTTGTCTTTGCAGTGCCGGTCGGAACGCTCATTGCCACGTCGGGCGTGTTTGCCGTCATCCTGGGACTGGCGCTCCAGAATACGCTTGGTGACGTATTTTCGGCGATCGCGCTTAACCTCGGCCGCCCTTACGTGCTTGGAAACTGGATCATTCTGGGCGACGGAACCGAAGGCCGCGTTATCGAGACCAATTGGCGGTCGACCCAACTTCTGACCCCGACACACAATGTCGTGGCGCTGCCAAACAGCCTTCTCGCCAAGATCGGGGTAACAAATCTAAGCGGTCCGGACGAGAGCCATGGACTTGCCGTAACCGTCAAGGTGGCGCCAACGAAGACGCCGGCGATCATCGTAGACCTCATGCGCACTGTCTTGCTGAGCTGCAATTCGATCCTCCAGGACCCTTCGCCTTCGGTCACCATCAGAAGCCTGGATGCCACAGCTATCGAGATCGAGTTGTTTTTTCGCGTCGCAAGTATCGACCAGCGAAGTGCCGCTCGGAACGAAATCTTCGATCTCATTTATCGCCATTCAAAGTCGACCGGCATGCTGCTGGCGGAGCCATTTTCAGGCTCGATTGCCATGACCAACCGGCCGGGCCACGAGACGGCGGCCTCCCAAGGCTTCACCCCGATCGAACTCATCAATTCCATACCGGTATTCTCGGCGCTAACGGATACCGAGCAGGGTTCGCTCGCCAAAGCGGCCTCGGTTCGCACCTACCATAAGGGCGAAATCATCGCACGACAGGGAGAGATGCTGCCGTCGCTCATGATCGTTCGGACGGGCGTCATCGTCCGGCAAATTGGCGAGGACGATGATCAACTGCAGGAGATCTCCCGGCTTGCACCTGGCGATTTCTTCGGCGAGACCGGCTTGCTCGCCGGTATTGGCGAGATGTCGAGTTTGCGGGCAATGACCCCTGTCACGGTTTACGACATAGACCAGGAAAGCTTTGCGCCGCTGCTGCACGACAGGCCCGAAATGGCCGAAGATCTTGCCGCGATCCTGTCGATGAGGGTGTCGGCTTTTAATGAAAGCGGCATCGCCGGACAGCACCACGCGAGCTCCAAATTCGCGCTCCTCAAAGCCATTCAGACAGTCTTTCGAGCCGCTTCGTTCAAGCGCGTTCGAGCACCTGGCTGACAAGGCATGCAGAAGGACAGAGATCCATGACCATCCGCCAAAGCGGTATCACAGGCATCGATACACTCATCCAGCCAGCTATCCGTGATTTTGCGGACGGACTGAAGATAAGGCGCGTATTGCCGTCCTCGGATCGCCTGATGATCGGGCCCTTCATCCTGTTCGACCATTTCGGCCCCGCTATATTCGACGCAGGTCACGGTTTCGATATGGGACCGCATCCGCATATCGGCGTTGCGGCCGTGACCTACCTGATCGATGGCGAGATCGTCCATCGCGACAATTTGGGAAAAGTGCAGACCATCCGTCCTGGCGAGGTCAACTGGATGACGGCCGGGTCGGGCATCGTCCATTCCGAGCGCACGCCACCGGAAGTCCGGGCGTCGGCAAGCAATCTCTTCGGCGCTCAGGCTTGGATCGCCCTCCCCTCCCGCTATGAAGAAATTGCCGCCGACGTCGCACATTTTGGCGCTCCCGAAATACCGAGGATCTGTGCCGACGGCGTCGAGTTTACGTTGATCGCCGGCGCGTCCGACCGGTTGGTCTCGCCGGTAAGGACGTTCTCCGACATGGTCTATGCCGAAATTGTGCTCACGAGCGGTGCGCGCTACCAGGTGAAACCCGAACACCGTGAGCGTGCGATCTACATCGTCGCCGGTGAGGTTGGAATTGTCGGCCAGTTCGGTACGTTTCATGAGGCCGAATTAGTAGCTCTGGCGCCCGGCGCTGAGATTGTGCTCCAGGCGCCTGCCTTCCATGCGGCGAGACTGATGCTGATAGGAGGTGAGCCCCTGGCCGAGCCACGTCATATCTTTTGGAACTTCGTCTCCTCTTCAGCCGAACGGATCGAGCAGGCAAAGGCGGATTGGCGCGAACGCCGCTTCCCCGGCGTGCCGGGAGAGCACGAGCTCATGCCTCTGCCAGATGGCAGCGTGTGAGGGATAAGGCAGCGGATGGTGACCTCAGCGCCGCGACAGCTTTACGCCGGGTGGCGCAGGCAGACCACTACGATATCAAGTAGAGATCGTTCATCGTTTCCTCATCGAGCAAACCGTCGAACCAGACGTCGAAGATTGTCTCGAGCAGGAACTCGTCGTTGCTTGCTTCGGAAAACAGCGTGAGGGACGCGTGCAACTTCTTCGCATCAACGTCACCGAAGACAGCGCGAGCGCTTAGGCCGGAGAGCCGTTGCAGGGTGCCAACGCATTCCCGATAACGGCCTCCGAGGATCGGAAACGAGAGATAGGCGCTGGCTTCGTCGAGCGATGTGATTGCATATGGCTCAGGCGCTGTACCACTTCGCCTTGTGGCCAACCTTGGGAAGATGAACTCCATGTAGGGAGTGCACATCATCCCTCGAGGTAGAATGGCCAGCGCGTCGTCGTAGACCGGATCCTGTGCGCTGACGAATCTCTGCAAATCATACTCGTCAGGCATTTGGATGGATCCTTGGGAAACCCTCAACATTCGTGCCCATGACTAGCCGCCGACGACATCTGCATAGTCCGGGTGCTTGGCGAAAAAGCGGCTCATGAAGGGACATTTCAAGATCGCTTTACGGCCGGTCTTGCGGAGCAGTTCGAAGGTTCCTTGGGCCAATTGCGACGCGATCCCTTGTCCGGAAAATTCCGACGGGACTTCGGTGTGTATCAGCGCAACCTTCCCGCCCTCGAGCCGATAACAGGCCGCCGCAAACATATCACCGGCGATCGGCAGCTCGAAACGGTGCTGTTGGACGTTTTCAACGACTTGTGCATCCATCTTTATCTCTCGATTGTATGTCACGTGTCACCGGAGGCAGATTGGCGGGCCGCTATCGCATCGCAGGCAACCGCAGAGTGACGGTCGTGCCTGCCCCAAGTGTGCTCTGAATATCGATGCTTCCGCCTGATTGCTCGGCAAAGTGCTTCACCATCGGCAAACCGACGCCGCCGAGGCCTTCGCTTTTGGTGGTGAAGAACGGATCGAAGGCGCAGACCATCGTCTCGCTGGTCATCCCGATACCGTTGTCCGCGACGCGGATGTCTACCTGACCGGCGGCAGAGTTCTCAGAGGCCAAGCCGGCATCGATCGAGATGAAACCGCCGTCAGGCATTGCATCGCGCGCGTTGAACAGAAGATTCAGAACCGCATTTTGCAATCCAAAGCGATCGCATCTCACCAAAGGCAGGTCGGACCCAACCCGAAGCTCAAGACCGAAATTGGCATCCAAGGCGCTCCGTACGAGGGTTTCGATCTCAGCCAGGCAAGCACCTACGTTTGTGTATTCGATTTCCGCGTGGCTCTCTCGGGCCAGGCTGATGGTTTGCCGGACAAGGCCACCAGCCCGCTCCAAAGCCGTTTTGGCGCCGGCTATTACAGGCCCGAGCGCCGGAGCCGCTTGGATGCTCGGATCGCGGGCCAGGTGGTTCAACGCCGACGAGGCGACCTGAATGAGATTGCCCAGGTCATGGACGATGCCGGCCGTCGACATTTGCACGGACATACCACCTCCAGGGCCATCGGGCGGGCCGTCGAAGACATCTTCTTTTATGTCCGGACGAAACATTTCGTTCCCCGCTGGCTAAGTCGGCACCTATTGGCTTCAACACGCTATAATTTATGGCTTTTATTTTCCATTATATCTAAGAAGACGCCGATACATACTTCCGTATATTCAATCGCGAGACGATGCTCTATTGATAGCCGATCCCGCTGATGTAGTTGGCAAGCAGCCGTTCCTGCAGTTCCTCTTGTTTGAAGAGCGCCTTCATCGCATCACGGATATCGAGGACGCCTAGCGGTTTCGAGTCGGCCCCGAGCACCGGCACATTCTGAAGGCCTCGCGCGGCCATGGTCTGCCACACTGAATGAAGGTCGTCATCGGGACCACAGGACACGATGGACCTGCTCATCAAAGCCGCAATCGGCGCTTCTGTTGGCCCTGAATTCGCCAGATGGCGGACAAGGTCGGACTTGCTCAGCACGCCTGCCGCCTCCCCACTGCCGAGGCACACCACGACCAGGCCTATTGCGGGCCTGGAAAGTGAGAGTGCCGCACTGCGGAGTGGAGCGTCGACATCGACCACCATGAGACGGGCCGATATTACTGGATGCAGACTGTCAATTCGCATGACGCCCTCCTGAGAGCGCCTCGCGGCCGCGGCCGCGGGGCTGGGATCGGTTCCAGTGTTGGTCGCCGAGCTCGGCGCCTTCGTCCGGCCGGTCAGAATGGCGCGCAAACAAGCGCCATTCTGACCCATTCCAAAGATTAGCTCAGTGCTGCTTTGCTCAGGCCAAACTTCGCATCGCCCGAGCCCGGGACGGGTTTGAAGCCGATATTCAGACGGTTCCAAGAGTTGACCGCCATGACAACGAAGGTCAGATCGGAGATTTCCTTCTCGGAAAGCTGCGACCTGACCCGATCGTAGATCTCGTCGGGGACACCCTGCTCGGGCAGCTTGGTCAAGACTTCCGTCCATGCCAAGGCTGCGCGCTCGCGAGGAACGAACAAGGTCGAATCCCGCCAGGCTGCCAGGTGGTAAAGGCGCAGTTCGCGCTCGCCATGGATCTTCGCCTGTTTGACGTGCATATCGAGGCAGAAGGTGCACCCGTTCAGCTGCGCGGCTCGGACTGCAACAAGGTCGCGGATTGGCTCTTCGATCGACCCCTCTCGCGTCGCACCAAGAAATTCAATAAATTTCTTCAGAAGTTCCGGCGACTGCTCCGCATAACTCGCGCGTTGGGCGACGGCTTTTCCTTTCGGAGCGACCGGTGGCGCTGCAATATTCATTACTTATCTCCTTGAGGTGTTTGCAATCCATTGCACCGTAAGGATGACCGGTGAGACGAACTGTTGCTATCGTGCCGATGATATGTATTGCCACTCGATTGGGTTGGGGCGCCTAAACCGAAGTATAGGAGGTGGAAATTGGCACCTGACCGCTGCCCTCGGCAATTCGCTTTGCCGCATGCATCCGACAGACGCACAGCGTTTGGGTCACTTGAAGGGCAAGGCTGAACCGACCGGTGTCGATAGAACCTGGATCGAAACTGCGGTCACTCTTCAAAGGGAGCGTTCATCACAAGATCAACTGCCGAAGTCGCCTTGTAGCCTGAAACAAAGCGCTCGCCGAAGTCCCGGGCAAAGTTGTCGTAGGTGGTTTCGGGCCTGATCTCGGCGATATGGCAAAAGCATCGCGTCATCCGCCGCTTCATCCCGAGGCGCGGAAATTCGCCAACGATCTTTGCAATCTCGGCTGACGAAACGAGGCTGTATTGCAAGCCGACGACATCGAGGCAGATGCCGGCTGTGCACAGCGCCACCTCAGCCTCCTTGTAGAGGCCAATCGACGGCGTCGAGTTGAGGGCGACGCTGTCCCAGATCAATTGGGCGCGCCGCTCGTCGAAGCCGCCCTCCCGAACGAAGGCGCGGGCGAGATCGGCGCCTTCCACTTCGAAACGGCGCGGCCCGGCGAAGTCCTCATTGAGCGTGACGTCATGCAACAGGGTTGCAACCGCAACAACCTCCGCGTCGTGCTGGATATTCTGAATCTGTCCGATCCGGGCCGCGAAAAGCCAGGATCGGACCACGTGGTTGAACAGGTAGGGTTCACATCGAGCGCGGGCATGTTCGATCGCTCGGCCAACAAGCGGAGTATGGGGGACCAAAATCCCCGCAAGTGTGCGGATGGCGATCGAATTCATGTCACTGACCGTCCCTTCGCGTACGCCCCGATGGTCCTGGGGGCTACGATTTCATTTCGCGTTCGTCGTCAGTTCCGTCTCGCTGGTGTCGACGACGAAAATAGCAAGCAGACGAGCGCCTTCCGTCTTGCTGGCGTTTTCGCTGACGGCATGACGGTCGCCAGGGAATTCCGAGAAACTCTCGCCGGCGCGATAAGTCTTCACCGGCCCGTCATTGACCTGGCTTCGGATCGCCCCCTGCAGGACCGTGGCATAGATGAACGCGGATTTGGGATGGGTATGAGCCGGCGACGTACCCCCAGGCGCGTACTCGACGAGCACGGCTTTCATGCTCTTGCCGGGCACGTTTGGCAGAGCCTGGTCGTAGACAAGCTTCACGCTGGCGGCGTCATTGGCCATTGCTGCGGTGACGGAAGCGGCGGTGAGCGCGGCGCAGAGAAGTGTTTTGATCATGTCTGGTCTCCTTGTTGTGCGAATGGCGGGCCTATCCGATGATTACTTACTTCGGTGGTGTGTATCGGCTGAGCCAATCATCGAAACGCACGGCGCCGATGCGCGCGTTCTCGCCGGGCACCAGCGTTCGATCGTCGATTGCCACTTGGCCGTAGTAGAGCGCGCCGGGATCCGGGACGACTTTGCGCGGGTCCTTGGTGGCCTTCAGGAAGCGCTCGACAAGTTCGCTCATGCGAACACGCTCCGGGCCGGCAATTTCGATCATGCCGTTCAACGGCGCGGCAAGCGCGACGTCCGCCATCGCATCGGCAACATTATCAGCCGCCATGGGTTGGAAGTAGGCCGGCGACATATGAATGGTATCCCCGACGGCGCCCGTGTTTGCGATGGCGGCGGTGAATTCGAAGAATTGAGTGGCGTGAACGATGGTGTAGGGAATTCCGGACTCCCTGATCAGCTTTTCCTGAAGCAACTTGCCGCGGAAATAGCCCATGCCCTGCAGCCGGTCGGTACCGACGACCGACAGCGCCACGTGATGACGGACGCCGGCGGCCGTTTCGGCGGCAAAAAGATTACGCCCGGATGCCGAGAAGAACTCCAGGGCAGCCTTTTCCTCGAACGACGGCGAGTTCGCGAGGTCGATGACGACCTGCGCACCGGCAAGCGCGGCCGCCAGACCCTCTCCCGTAACGGTGTTGACGCCCGAATTCGGCGACGCCGCAAGTACGTCGTGGCCTTTGTTTCGCAGTCTCTCCACGGTCTTTGAACCGATCAGCCCGGTTCCGCCGATGACGACGATCTTCATGTCTGGTCTCCTGGTGTTGCGTGTCTATTTTCGTTGCTCGATCGGATGCTGGGCGTTTCCGGCCTGCTACTGACTGACCGATGCAGCAGCATCCTCGATGAGTGACGTGACCTCGTCGGGATGCGAAACCATGAGCGCGTGGGACGCACCTTCGATGACGACGGTCTTTACCGCGTGCGCACGCTTGGCCATGAAGCTCATGACGGCTGCCGGGATGTTGCGGTCATCCGAGCCGTAGATCATGTAGGACGGCAGCGTCTTCCATGAGGCGACGCCCGAGGCTTCAGCCAGAGCCGCCTGCGCAACAGGGCGTTGAGTGGCAGCCATCAGCAAAGTCTGCTCTTGCGGAACGTCGGCGGCGAACTGCGCGCGGAACTTGGCCGGCTCGATGAAGAGATCTTGTCCGCCGTCCGGCAACGCGACTGGAGCAAGCGCGCTCCCCAAGGTGCTACCGGGAAACATGCTGGACAACGTAAGGCTCGATTCGCCCGTATCGGGCGCGAAACCCGCCACGTAGACCAACGCCTTCACATTGGGATTGCCATTGGCGGCCTCGGTGATGACGGGCCCGCCATAGGAATGCCCCACCAGCACGACCGGCCCGGAAACCGACCGGACGATGGCTGAGACTGCTTTCGCATCGCTGGCAACGCCGCGGAGCGGATTAGCTGCGGCTTTCGCCACATAACCGTCTTTGCTGAGCTTGGTGATGACTGCATCCCAGCTCGACGATTCCGCGAAGGCGCCGTGCACCAGTACGATCGTCGGCTTGGGCTGAGAATTCGCGGCCTGCGCCATCCCGCCGCCCGACGCGGCAAGCGCTGCGGTGAGGGCCAGGACTCGAGTTATGTTTCGCATTTGCTTTCTCCCGTGTCGCCTGTGGTGACCAATGCTCAGGAGAATGCGCCGACGCGGCCCGCCAACCTATTGTGCGGAAGGGTCTGTCATACAATGCCAAGGTGCAGGGTAGGTCACCGGGGAGATCAGGTGCCCTGCAGCAAATTGAGGTATCTATGCCGGGTGTGCATTGTCGGCGGTCGCCGGAACAGACACTGAGGGCGCGCCGCAAAGCCTCCTCTCGTCAACGACATAGTCCCTGGCCTTCGGCCTGAATCGCCCAATGCCTTCGTATGGATCAAACAGCCGGACTGTCTGATCGTGTCGCTGCGTCACGACATTTATATTTGTATGGGTGAATACCATCCAAGCCATCAATGGAGTTACTGAAATGAAAATGACAGTCCTTGCTGTCGCCGTGCTTGTTATTACAGCAGGAAGCGCCACTGCCGGAAGCGACCACTATGGATCAAACGGATCCCAGCAGCCTGCGACTGCGTCTTACAACATGTATACATCCTCGATCAAGAAAATGAACAATGATATCGGGGTGCCGAAAACCGTACGCAAGCCGACTGTTCCCAACGATGAATATGGCTAGGGCATCTGGGGTCACTGATCCCGACCTACAGAAAATTGAAGGACCGGGGCGAGACCTCGGTCCTTCCGCCGTATCGGCGAGCCGACTTCTCTCTTGCGCGTCGATCCCTGCAATGCGACTTGCTGCTTACGTGGCTCAATTTGCGCCACGTCGACAAAACGTCTCGCCTCCGACCTATTTGGCGCGACTCGTGCGGCAGCTTCCCGGAAAATCGTCTTGAGGATGACCGATTGCTCAGCCATTTATTCGGAAGTCTATTGGCGCGACGACATCGCAGTCGTGGCTCAGAGCACTGCCATCCCGCCGTCGACCCGCAGATTGATGCCCGTTACGAAACTGCTCGCGTCCGAGGCAAGGAACAGGGCGGCTTTTGCCAGCTCTTCCGGCTGCCCCATCCGGCCCAGGGGTATTGCCCCTGCCATCGCCTTTTCAAACAGCCCGCGCTGCTCAAACGGTATGCCTAGCTTATCGAGAATAGCCGTATCCACCGGACCTGGGCTGAGCACGTTGACCCGGATGCCGCGAGACTTCAGTTCGATCGCCCAAGCGCGCGCAAAGGCATTTATGGCCGCCTTCGAGCCCGCGTAAACAGCATGACCGTCCAGAACCTTCTCGCTGGCCAGCGAGCCTGTGAGGATGATTGCGCCGCCATTCCGCATGATCGGAATCAGCTTCTGGACGCCGAAGAAGACGCCTCGCGTATTGACGGCAAATTGCGCATCATATTCCGCCTCGGAGACGTCGGCCGAGTGCGTGATGGTGTTTATGCCGGCGTTCGCCATATAGATGTCGAGCGCCCCGAACCTCTGACGGATCTGTTGCGCTACCTCGTCATGGTGCGACACCTCGGCCACATTTCCCTGAATGCCCAGCGCGCCTGCCCCGATCTGTGCGACCGCTTCCTCGACCGCCTGCCGCCGGCGGCCGGTAATGACGACTTGCGCGCCCTCGGCCGCAAAGATTTTTGCAGCCGATAGTCCGATCCCGCTGTTCCCGCCGGTGACCACCGCGATCTTGCCCGAGAGTACGCCCATTTCGTTCCTGCCTTCGAAAAATAGCGCCGGTGCTGCTGCGATAGTCGCAACTGCTGGCCAAGAAAATTTCACGCCTAATTGAGACCGCCAAAATGAGCGGCAATCGCAAACGGCTAGCGATTGATAAACTCCCGGTGCTTAGCCAGTTTGACGTCTTGGAGAGCGCTTTGGCCATCAAGGCAGAACAAGCGCGCGGCGGCGACCCCCGACAGCGCGACGTAGTGTCGAACGCCGGCGATCGCCTCCGGGCTGCACAGGCGCAGTTGCCCGAGTGGCAGCCGTGGCGCAGCATATGTTTCGCGCCCCTGCCAGCGCTCCAGCTCGATGGCGCAGTGGTTCGGTTCCACAATCCGGGACATGAGCCGACAGAAGCTATCCTTTGATGAAGGCGAGCAGGTCAGCATTGACCTGATCTTGGTGCGTGGCCGTGATCCCGTGGGGCGCGCCGGGGTAATAGATATCCTTTGCGCCTTTGATCAATCGGGCCGACTTGACTGCCGAGTCCTTGACGGGGACGATCTGGTCGTCTTCGCCATGCAGGACGAGGGTTGGTACGTCGAATTTCTTGAGGTCCTCGGTAAAATCGGTCTCGGAGAACGCCTTGACGCTTTCGTACGCGTTCACGAGACCCGCCTGCATGCTCCAGAGCCAGAACTGATCCAGAGTCCCCTGGGAAACCTTGGCGCCTGGCCTGTTCGCGCCATAAAACAACGGTGCGAGGTCCCGGTAGTACTGCGACCGATCCTTGACGAGGCCAGCCCTTATGCCGTCGAATACCTCGATCGGCAGGCCTTCCGGATTGGCCGGCGTCTTCACCATGATCGGCGGAACAGCGGCGATAAGAACAGCCTTGGCCACCCGCTTCGTCCCGTGCCGTCCGATATAGCGAGCAACCTCGCCTCCTCCGGTCGAATGGCCGACCAGCGTGGCGTTCCGGAGATCCAGCGCCTCGATCACGGCTGCAAGATCGTCCGCATAGCCGTTCATGTCGTTGCCGGACGTGGCCTGGCTCGATCGGCCATGGCCGCGCCGGTCATGCGCAACGACGCGAAAGCCGTTATGGGCAAGAAAGAGCATCTGGCCGTCCCAGGCGTCGGAATTCAGCGGCCAGCCGTGCGAAAACGTGACGACAGGACCCTTGCCCCAATCCTTGTAGTAGATTTCGGTGCCATCCTTGGTCGTGATGGTGCTCATCGTCTTGGTTCCTTTGATTGAGGGGGAAGAGGGAAGGTTTTGTTTTCGGCTCGTTGCCGAAGCAGCGCGGGGCAGTCCGGCGGCTGCCGTAGAGATCAGGCCTGCCAACATGACATCGCGGCGAGATCCGCCGACGGAGAAAAGTCCGTCTTTGTTCATCGTGTCCATCCATGTGCTTTGAACGTCCTGCTCACCATCACGACCGTCGAGTCGGCCTGAGCGGTCGCGTTCGGGGAGGAGCGAGCGAGGAGCGGTAGAAACGCGACGGTCGTGATGGCTTGCGAGGAACAGGATGCACCGATCCGGGCCGCGAACCTACTCTACGGAGGCATCTGTCATACGATGCCAAGGTGCAGGGCAGGCACGCCGAAGATAGGGCCGGGCTAAGGCAAGCTCTTATAGACACACGTCAATTAGGCTTGGGTAGCGGCGCGGGGACCGACGCGGCATGGCCGGCGTCAGTTGCTGTTGCATGAAATGTTGCGCGTTTTTCGGTCAGGCTGGCGCTGCCAAAGAGCGCCGCTCAGTAGTAACCGATGTTTGGCGCGGGCCTTGCCGCGAAACACCAAACAGGACCACCGATGTACATCAGGATCACCCGCAGCAGGACGAGCGTATCAACAGGCAGGAAGGCCTGGGCGCGCTGAGAAAGCACCTGAAATGGCCCGGCGCGCCGGGCGATCCTATTGGATGGGGCATGGATCGGCTTGTGCCAAATTCTAGACCTCGCGCATCGGCGCGGGCAGCGTTTCCCACGCCCGGATCAGCTCACCGATGGAAGCGGCTTCCATCTTGCGCATGACATTGCCGCGGTGAAGCTTGACCGTCACTTCACTGATGCCGAGGTCGAAGGCGATCTGCTTGTTGAGGCGCCCGCGCGCCACTTCACGCAGGACCTCGCGCTCGCGCGGCGTCAGCGTCTCGACGCGCTCGATGTTGCGCTTGACGATCACGGCATCCGCCCGCCGCTTGGCATCCACCGCAATGCCGGCGATCACAGCGTCAAGCAGCGTCTGATCCCGCACCGGTTTGGTGAGAAAGTCCACGGCGCCGGCCTTCATCGCCTGGACAGTCATCGGGATGTCGCCATGCCCGGTCAGGAAGATGATGGGTTTGGGGTTGCCGTTTTTCGCAAGATGGTGCTGCAGATCGAGACCGCTCGTCCCTGGCATGCGCACGTCGAGGATCAAGCAGCCGGGGCTCTCCAACACGTCGGCGTCAAGCAATTCACGGGTTGAGGTAAAGCACACCGGCAGGAAACCCGCCGACAGGATCAATTCAGACAGCGCCTCCCGAACAGAGGCATCATCATCGACAATAATGACCAGCGGCTGCTCGGCTTCAGCCCTTCGCTGCTGTGATGACGGCGTCGATCTCGGTAAGGGCAATTGGTCAACTCTCATGTTTAGCCTCCGTTTCTGGGTTGCGCAAAGCGTCGCCGATCGCCGCAAGCAGTGCCTGGCCATCGAACGGCTTGCGGAAAAGCCTGCCAATGCCCTTGGCGCGGTGCTGATCCACTATCTCGTGGCGGCCGGTGATCAGGAACACAGGCAGATCCGGACGCGCCTTCTTGACCAAGTCGCGAAGTTCAAAGCCGTCCATGCCGGGCATCCCGATGTCGGTGATAAGCATGTCCAATCCAGACAGGCCGCTGACCAGTAACGACCCTGCCGACGAGAAGCTGCGGGCCACATAGCCGGCGGACTCCAGAAGGTCCTCCAGCGACTCGAGCAGCCTTGGGTCATCGTCGACAATCGCCACGACAGGCCTCCGCTTGCTCACCCTCAGTTCCCCCCTGCCCGGCGCGAGTGCGTGATCGGTATTCCCAATCGCTCGGCGATGCGAACGAGGTCGGCGAGCGACGCCGCGACCATCTTCTGCATGACGTTCCTTCTATGAATTTCCAGCGTAACTTCGCTGATCCCCAGTTCAGCGGCCGCCTGCTTGTTGAGCAGACCGCTGACCACCAGCGGCAGCACCTCACGTTCGCGCGGCGTCAGCTCGAGATAACGTTGCTTCAACACGCCCAGCTCGGCGCGCTCCGATCGCTGTACCCGATCCTGGGCAATCGCCGCATGGATTGCGGCCATGAGGTCTGCATCGCTGAAGGGCTTAGTCAGGAAATCCACGGCGCCGTGCTTGATCGCACGCACCGAGGACGGGATATCGCCATGTCCCGTCAGGAAAACGATCGGTGGATGATCGCCCTCGGCAATCTGCCGCTGCAGATCGAGGCCGTTAATATCCGGCAACTCGATATCGAGGATGAGGCAGGCAGGGACGTCCGGCTTGTCAGCGCGGATATAATCGCCCGCCGATCCGAACGCTACGGCACACATGCCGTGTGCAGCCAGCAGCTCGCTGAGCGCCTCCCGAATGCGTTCATCGTCATCTACGATGAAGACAATTTGGCCGTCCGTCGTCATGACGCCGCTTTCGCTTCAATCGGCAACGTGAAGATAAACGTCGCTCCACGTGGTTCGTTCTTCTCGACCCATAAACGCCCGCTGTGCGACTCGATGATCGAACGGCAGATCGCTAGTCCCATGCCCATCCCTTGCTCTTTCGTGGTAAAGAACGGTTCGAATATCCGGTCGGGAAACTCGATGCCCCGGCCGCGATCTCTGACTTCGGTCTGGACAACATCCCCGATATGGCGCACGCGGATGCTGATGACTCCGTCATCCGCACCAGAGTCCATCGCCTCCATGCCGTTGCGGATGAGATTGACCAGAACCTGCTGGATTTGGACGCGATCGAACGCGACTAGCGGACTGTCGCTTCCGACATCAACGCTGGTGCGAACGCCCCGCCGCATCGCTTCCTCGGCCACGAGGTCGCGTGCCTCTGTGATGACACTGCTGAGCGTCGCATTGGTCCTCGTCTCGGTGGATTGCTTGAACAGCGCGCGGATGCGGCCGACGACGTCCGCCGCCGAATTGGCGTCCCGGATTATGCGCTCGGCCGTAATCTTCGCGCGTTCGACGTTCGGAGGGGCGGCGGACAGCCAACGGTGGCATGCATGGGAATTGGCGACGATCGCGGCCAGCGGCTGATTCACCTCGTGCGCGATCGAAGCGGAAAGCTCGGCGAGACTTGCAGCCTGAGTGGCTTGCGCGAGTTTGTCGGAGGCTTGTCGCAGCGCTTCCTGGGCGCGCACCTCTTCGTCGATGTCGAGGGAAACCCCGTACCATTGCACAACCGCCCCGTCTTCATCACGCCGCGGCTCCACCCTGCACTCCGCCCAGCGATAGCCATCTGTTTCGCGCCAGCGAAACCGCATCGCGGAACCGCCGCCTGTTTCGAAACAGCTCAGCAACGTGCGCAGCACCTCGGGAGCATCTTCGGGATGAACCAGTTCTTGCAGCAATTCCTCGATGCGCGGCTCTCCGAGTGTTTCGAAATTGGCGATGACGGCGCGGAAATGGTCCTGGTATCGCTTGTTGAAGTAGACCGGCCCGCCGGTCGGCACCGCGCTCCAAATGCGGACCGGCACAGCGTCGATCATCTGCTGAAGCTGCAATTCGCTCCGCCGCAGGGCCTCTTCGGCTTGCATCTGATCGTCTATGTCGTGACAGAGGCCGTACCACTGCGCGATCAGGCCAGCGTGATCGCGCATCGGCTCCGCCCGGCTCGACATCCAGTGATAGATGCCATCGGCGCGGCGCAAGCGATACCTCATGGAGAAGCGCTCACCGGTGGCGAGGCAGTGACTGAGCGTATCGCCGAATGCTGCTGCGTCGTCCGGATGGACGATGGCCGCTATCATCGCCGCCAGCCGGCTGATGCCCTGTTTGTCCAAATCCGTTACGTCAAGGCCGAGAAAGTCGACCATTCGCTTGTTGAAAAAGGTCGGCTCGCCGTCCGGCGTCAGGCGCCAAACGTGGCTCGGAACCATGTCGACAAGCTGTGAGAGCTCCCGCTCCCGGTCGCGCAATGCCTCCTGCGCGCGCACCTCATCGTCGATGTCGATGCTGGCCGTGTACCATTGCACGATCGTCCCACTCTGGTTCCGCAGCGGCTCGGCGCGGCCCTCCCTCCAGCGGTACACGCCGTCCGCGCGACGCAGGCGATACCTTATGGGATAGGGTTCGCCGGTGGCGAGCGAGCGGCTGAGCCATTCTCTCATCCTGGGTCCATCGTCGGGATGGACGGCTGCCGCGACCAAGGTCGCCAGGCGGCTCGTGCCCGGCTCGTCCCAGTCCGCGATGTCGTTGAGGCCGATATAGTCTGTCGTGCGCTTGCTGAAGAAGGTTGGTTCGCCGTTGGGCGCCATGCGGGCGATGTGAGCGGGGATCATTTCGACCAGCAACGAGAGTTCTCGCTCCCGCTCCCGCAAGGTCTCCACACTTTGGCGCAAAGTGAGCACCGCCGCCTGATGCTGCCTGGAAATGGCGGCCACGACGAGCGCCGAAAATGCAGAGATGGCCAGAAAAAGCTGCAGCATGATCTGGTTGTGCTTCTGGGACTCGGGATCGCCGGCAAATTGGCTGGCGCCGGATATCGTGAATACCGCCGTGATCAGAGCGAGGACGGTCAATGCTACGGCGGCGCCTCTGAACTCAAAACGCACCGCGGCCCAAAGAAGAGGCGGCATGATGATGTAGGCGAAGGGCAGATAGCCGCTCAAGGAAAGGGCGGCGATACCAAGAAAGATCAGCCCCAGGACGCAAGCTTCCATCCATCGCGCTGCCGAGAGCTGCGCTTTGCCGCGCCAGTTCTGGAACACGACCAGCGCCAGTGGCGCTACGATCAGGACTCCCGTCGCGTCTCCGATCCACCACAGCGGCCAAGCCGTCACAAAGGTTTGCGATTGTATGCCAAACCAAGCAAGCGCCGCACTTCCCACCGTTGCGCTTGCAACTGGCGCAATTCCAGCGGCCAGTACGACGAATGCGAGAACGTCCCGCAACGTTTCCAGCCGAACTGGGCGCTTGCAGGTCTGGTTCACAAGCCATGCGCCGGATACCGCTTCAAGAGCGTTGCCGGCAAAGATCAGGAAGGCTGCGGGCAGCGGAGTGTGGAACCACAAGAAGTTGCTGAACAGTTCTGCCACACAGGCCCCCAGCACCCACCACGGCCAGCTATACCTGGAGGCGAAGACAAGAGTAGCGATGAAAAGCCCGCTCGGAGGCCAAATGGAAATCCCTGTTCCAGGTATGATTGCGAGCGACTGGGCGAAGCCGCAGCCCAGGACATAGGCCGTAATAAAAAGCCCCAGATGCGGGAATTGGGGACGGTGCGACCAGACGCGCGACAACCTGCCTCTTTCAAGATCGCTGACCATGTTGCCGCGAATCAGGCCCGGTTCATTCGTCGCGAAAGGTCGGCCATTTCCCGGCGCGGATCGGTTCAAGTCATGCGCTAACGCGAGCGTTGCGCTGGAATCGGTCTCGCCAAGTGAGTTGGGCGCTATCGTCATCGGGTGCCCCTGACGGACAAACAAACTCTGGAGATTGTCGGCGCTTCGTGTAGCACTTGCTCTTGATAGCTGGACTGGGCTGACGGACTCACGTCGCCACCCTAATCCCGCCACGCCCCAACCGCACCTCATGGAAATCCATGCATTGCATGGGGCGGCGGCGCCCCTTCACCGAGAGCCGAAAAACCAAGCGCTTACTGAGCGCCGCCAGTTATTGCGCAGCTTTCGCTTCAACCGGGAGGGTGAAGATGAATATCGCCCCACGCGGCACGCTATTCTCCGCCCAAAGGCGTCCGCCGTGAGACTCGATGATCGAACGGGAGATCGCGAGCCCCATGCCCATTCCGTTCCCTTTCGTTGTAAAGAACGGCTCGAATATCTTGTTGGGACGTTCGATACCCGGGCCTCGGTCGCTGACCTCGGTCTGGATCGTGTCCTCTATCCGGCGCACGCGCATTCCGAGAACCTTGTCGCCCGCCGTGGTGTCCATCGCCTCCATGCCGTTGCGAATGAGGTTGACCAGGACCTGCTGGATCTGGACGCGATCGAACGCAACCAGCGGAAGGTCGCTTTCGACGTCGATGTCCATGCGAACGCGACGCCGCATGGCTTCCTCGGCCATAAGGTCACGTGCTTCGGCAACGACGCTGGGGATCGGCGTGCTGGTTCTCATTTCAAGCGAAGGTCTGAACAAGGCACGGATGCGGCTGACGACATCCGCCGCCGAGTTGGCATCGCGGATGATACGCTCGGCCGTGATCTTCGCGCGCTCGACGTTCGGGGGCTCGGCGGACAGCCAACGGTGGCATGCGTTGGAGTTGGCGACGATGGCGGCCAGCGGCTGGTTCACCTCATGAGCGATGGATGCGGAGAGTTCGGCAAGGCTCGCCGCCTGGCTCGCACGCGCAAGTCTCTCTTGTGCCAGCCGAAGCTCCTCTTGTGTCCGCACCTCATTTTCGATGTCGAGGCAGATAACGTTCCACTGCACTATGGCGCCTTCAGCGTTGCGCATCGGCGCGGCGCGCGTCTCGACCCAGCGATATTCACCATCGAAGCGCCGCAGACGGTGCCGTCGCGCATACGGCTCGCCTGTGGACAGACAATGGGCATATCTCTCTTTGACACCTGTCAGGTCGTCGGGATGAACACCGGCGTCGAGTGTGCCAGCCAGCCGGGACTTTCCCGCTTCGTCCAATTCCTCAAGATTGTATCCGAGGAATTCGCGGAGCTGCTGGCTGCGATATATCGGTTCGCCATCCGGCGCGGCGCAATCGATCATTGCCGGCAGCGTTTCAACGAGCTGCCAGAGAGCCCGTTCTCTCTCGCGCAGCGCCTCTTCGACGCGCAGCTGATCGTCGATGTCGTGCGTAAGGCCGTACCATTGGACGATGCGTCCACCCTGGTCCCGCAGCGGCTCCGCGCGGCCCTCCATCCAACGATAAACGCCATCGGCACGGCGCAGGCGATACTTCATGAAGAAGCGCTCGCCGGTGGCAAAGCAGCTGTCGAGTGCTTCCTTCAGGCTGGCTGCATCGTCGGGATGGACGACGGTGGCAATGAAGGCCGCCAGCAGGCTCGTGTCCGGCTTTTCCGCGTCCGCTATGTCCAGGCCGAGAAAATCTATCAGGCGCTTGTTGAAAAAGGTCGGCTCACCGTTGGGAGATAGCCGCCAGAGGTAGCTCGGAACCATGTTGACGAGTTGCGAGAGCTCTCGTTCCCGGTCGTGCAACGCGGCTTGCGTGGTCACCAGGTCATGGATGTCGACGCTCACGCCGTACCATTGGAGAATGCTGCCATCTTCGTCGCGCAGCGGCTCGGCGCGAGTCTCGGTCCAGCGATAGCCGCCGTCGGCCCGCCTCTGGCGATATCTCTGAACGTAAGGCACGCCCGTTGCGAATGAATGGCGGATCGCCTGTCGTGCGGTGTCGATATCGTCTGGATGGATCACGCTCAGCGACGGCGAGCCGTCCGGGGCGGTGATGTCGCGGAGCGTGGCCCCGGTTACATCGGTGAACCGTTTGTTGACGTAGGAAGGCGTCCCTTCCCGTGTCGTACTCCAGATCAAAGCGGGCACGGTGTCGATCAGCTGCTGAAGGCGCCGCTCACTTTTGCGCAACGCCGCCTGCGCGCGCACCTCATCGTCGATGTCGAGAGAAACCCCGTACCACTGCACGACCGTTCCATCGTCATCGCGTCGCGGCTCGACCCTGCACTCAGCCCAGCGATAGGTGCCGTCTTTTTCGCGCCAGCGAAACCGCATCGCGGAGCCGCCGCCAGTTTCGAAACACCTCAGCAACGTGCGCTGCACCTCGGGCGCATCTTCGGGATGAATCACCTCGTGCAGCAACGTTTCGATTCCCGGCTCGCCGAGCGCGTCAAAGTTCGCGATAACGGAGCGGAAATGGTCCTGGTATCGCTTGTTGAAGTAGACCGGCCCGCCGGTCGGCATCACACTCCAGATGCGGACCGGCACGGCGTCGATCATGTGCTGAAGTTGCTGCTCGCTCTGCCGCAACGCCGCTTCGGCGTGCATCTGATCGTCTATGTCGTGACAGAGGCCGTACCACTGGACGATGCGGCCAGCGCCATCGCGCATCGGCTCCGCCCGGCTCGACATCCAGCGATAGACGCCATCGGCACGGCGCAGGCGATAGCGCATGGCGAAGCTCGCACCGGTAGCGAAGCAACCACGAAGTGCATCGCCGAATGCTGCTGCGTCGTCCGGATGAACGGCGGCCTGTATCATCGCCGCCAGCCGGCTCATGCCCGGTCGGTCCAGATCCGCTACATCGAGGCCGAGAAAGTCGACCATGCGCCCATTGAAGAAGATCGGCTCGCCATCGGGATCGAGCCGCCAGATATGACTCGGGACCATATCCACGAGCTGCGAGAGTTCCCGCTCCCGGTCGCGCAATGCTGACTCGGCCCGCTTCTGGTCCTCAATGTCTATTGTCGTGCCGTACCATTGAACGATGCGCCCCTGGCTATCGCGAAATGGTCGTCCTGAGCTTCGAAACCAGCGATAGACGCCATCGGCGCGCCGCAGGCGATGCTCGGTATCATAGGGATCGCCGGTTTCGAGGCAATGCCGCCATCTGGCGGCTACAGGATCATAATCGTCGGGATGGACGGCTCGACGCCAGCCGAACTCGTCGTTGTCTTCGGAAGTGTTGAGACCCTCATGCGTGTTGCCGAGGAACGCCAGGGTGTTTGGGCTGACATAGGTGAATCTTCCGGCGGCATCGGCTGCCCACGCGTGGCCGGGCATGCTCTCAATGATTTGCAGCGCAAGCGTTGCTTCGGGGTCGATTTCGCCAAGTGAGTTGGACGCTGCTGTCATTGGCTTCTCCTGTCGGACAAAAAAGCCTGGGGACGGTCAGCGCTTGATATAGCACTTGTTTTCAATATCTGGACAGGCGAACTCACCGCCTAAATCTAGTTCCGCCATGCCTCGGCTGCATCTCATGGAAATCCATGCATTGCGCGGAGTTATCGCCGCTACGGGGGCCCTAACGATGGCCTCGCGCGAGGAGCGACGCGGATCGATGCATCAACACCTACCACTGGGAATACGAGCCGGACAGGTAAGACGCTCGGCTGCCTCTTCGTCGGCTGCAGAGTGAAACCGGAAAAACCTCTGCATTCGTCATCCCTGTCTCGTCCGGTTAACACGGCTCATGAGATAATCTGGAAGCCTCTCCCGACCAACACATCTGCTCCAAAGTATAGGGCGTGGACGCGGTTTTAGTTCTGCGGAGCGGCTTGGCGGCCGAGCAATTGTTTGGCGACAATGAGACAGGGCGCAGCGACCGCGAACAGCAGGACGAGCGCGAAGAAAGCTTCGTCGAACGAGATCGTGGCGACCTGCTTCTCAAGCGCGCGCTGCAGCAGCGGCAGGGCGGTCTTTGTCGCCGCAGTGCTGTCGACACTGTTCGCCAGAGCGTTCGCAGTTGCTCTCAAGCGCTGGTCTACGGCTGGATCGCCATTGACGAGGTGGGACGCCAGTATCGTCCGGTTGTGGACATTCTGGTGATCAATATACGTTTGCAAGAGGGCTGTGCCGGTCAGACCGCCCACCTGCTTGCCGAAGTTGAACAGCCCGATGCCAAACGGCAACGCATTGGCGGCAAGGCCCTGCAGCGTAACCAGCGTCAGTGCCACGAACAGAAGGCCGAGGCCGAATCCTCGCAGCAGCAGAGCAAGGGTCAGGTCCGGTGATCCGCTACCGCTCGTCGAAGCGGACAGCAGCCACATGGCACCTGCGAAGAGCAGAATGCCAAATGGCGCAAGCGTGATCGGGCGCATCCCGGTCCTTTGGATGACGAAGCCGGACAACAGAAGTCCAAGCGCGAGCATGGCTCCGCTGGGCAGCAGAAGCACTCCTGCGCCCGTCGCGGTAAAATCGAGCACGTTGAGGGCAAAAGCCGGAATAAGATAGGCGCTGCCTGAAAGGGCAGAGCCGGCGACGAAGCTGACGAGAAGGCCAAAGCGAAAGTCCGGATTGCCAAGGGGCGAGATGGCCAGCAGTGAGCCTTCTGAACGAAAGCGGGTCTCCCAGACGGCCAGGAGGCCGGCAGCCGTCATACCGGTTGCGGCAAGGAAGGTGATGTCGGTGTCGTCGAACCAGTTGAACCTGCTGCCTTGCAGCAGGACGTAGGTCAAAAGCGCGGCGCTGATGCCGAGCAACAATATCCTGACGGCAGGAAACCTGGTTTTCCGCCAAAAGGTCCGATCGCCGTCCGCCGCCAACAGGACAAGGGAGACGATGCCGAGCGGAATGATGCTCAGGAATATCCACTCCCAGGTCAGATGGTCGACAAGCCAGCCCTGCAGGGCTGGCGTGACGGTCGTCGGAGCCATGACGGCGCCTACGGCAAAAACCGCCTGAACGACCGGCTGATGCCGGTGCGGGAACCGAAAGAACAGCAGTGTCTGGCCGGCGACGAGAACTGTGCCGCCAGCCAGCCCTTGGACAATGCGGCAGATGCAAATCCAGGTGAGGTCCACTGACAACGTCAAGGCCGCGGATGCCAGCAGAAGGGCGACAACCGCCGCGCGCAGGCAGGCGGTCGGCCTGGCTGCCGTCACAAGTAGCGGAGCGACAAGGAACGCCGTCAGCTTGGCCGCGATGAAAACAACGTCGATCATCGCCAGTTCGTCCAACGTTGCGTAGGTGTCGCCGAGCATGTCGATCCGGCCGATGGACAGTGCAGTGGATGCGACCGCGTCCATGAAGGCGGCCAGCACGACGCCGGTTGCTATCAAGCAAGCGCGCAATGTACCGGGATGGCGCTGCACAGCCGCCGTTTCGGCGAGGTGCATCATTGTGCTGAGCGCCCGTCCGCAATCCCGCCTGTCTGCATTTCCTGCGCTACAGCCGGAGCATCCCTGGTGCCGACGGTGATGGCAACACGAGCCGAGAGTCCCGGAACCAGGCGGCCGGGCAACGGATTGCGCGTCATCCTGATCTTGACCGGCACACGTTGGACGACGCGGATGAAGTTTCCGGTGGCGTTGTCCGGCGGCAGCAGGCTGAATGCCGCGCCGCTACCGGGAGCGAAGCTGTCGACAAGGCCGTCGATTTGCAGATCTGGATATTCATCAACCATGACGCGAACCCGTTGGCCGATCTCAACCTGCTTCAGCTGTGTTTCCTTGAAGTTGGCAACGATCCAGACATCGTTAACCGGAACGATGTCCAAGGCTGCTGTCCCTGGGGTGACATAGCGGCCGACACGGATCTGGCGATTACCGACGATGCCGCCGACCGGGGCCCTCACGACGGTGTTGGCCAGGTCGAGCATTGCCAGGTCGAGCGCTGCCTGTGCCTGGGACAGGGCTGCCTGCGCACCGGACAACTGTGCATCCAGGACACCGAGCTTCAATTTTTGAGCCAGCAGATTGGCCTCTGCACCGTCCAGCGATGCCTTTGCCTTGTCATGGCCGGCCTGCGCATCCTGCAGCTTCTGATCGCTTGCGGTCCCGTTCTTCTGCAGCGTGACGTAGCGGTTCAGGTTGGCGCGGGCGAATTGCAGGTCGGCTGCGGCAGATTGCTTCTGCGCCTCAGCCTGCGCGATCAATGCGTCCTGCAGTTCACGGGTCGCCTTGATGTTGGCGATTTCCGCCTGCCGGGCGGCGACGTTGGCTTTCGCCTGCTCGGCCTTGGCCTTGTAGTCGCTGTCGTCGATGCGAAACAGGACAGCACCCTTTGACACACTGGCATTGTCGTCTATGTTGACTTCGACGACGTAACCGGCGAGCTTCGGCGCGATGCTGGTAATGTCTCCGCGGAGATAGGCGTTATCGGTCGTTTCCTCGAACCGGCCCCGCGTGAACCATTGCCAGCTCCAAATAGCTGCCATTGGAATCACCATAAGGGCGACGATAGCGATTGCGATCTTGCGGGCTCGGCTCATGATTGCCTCGACACCCGGTCGATGCGCTCGCTATCGAAGGAGGTATCCGCCTCCCGAAGAGCGAGATGTTCGGCAAGGCTGCAAACCCACGGTGCGCAGTACAGTTTCACGAGAACGTCTCCGTCGAGCTGCGGCTCTGCAGCAAAGCAGAACTGCAGAACGATCGCGGATTTCACGCCTCGCCGCTATCACGCGGACGAACATCCCATCTGCCCTGATCGGTAGTTCGTACTGAACCTCAGCACAGGTCGTATTGTCAGTCAGCCGGATTCAGGCGCGCGAACATGCCGGCGCGGATCTCCGTAGTGCCGAAGACCGCCCACGAGAAAATTCACTTTGAAGCGTTTCCGGATCATCCTGTGGCAGCAATGATCGCAGAGAGCGCCCCTCGCGGCGCGCGCGCCATGCTGGAAACTCTGCATGTTTGCCGAGGGCAGCCGCTACCAGGAGCAACTCTGCGCTGTCGGCGGCGACGGAAAGATCGAATGTCTGGTTCCCGGACCAGGCCGTTTCTGGCCGACCCAGCTTGGCCCTGCGCCAGTGCCCCAGTTGATCGTCAGTCCGCGCAATCCGCCTGGACCACGCCTGCTGGAGATTCCCGTCGACCCCCGGCTGCTCGAGGCAGGCGACCATAGCGGTTCGACTATTTCGAGCACGCCCGCTTCACCGCTGCGGTGCGCGAACAAGGCAAAGTGGAAGTGACCTTGCAAGACGGCTGGTGGGCCGTCGTCATGGGTCTCGGCGCCCAGAGATCGGCCAGCGAAGGCCGCGCCATCGAGGTCGCCGATGAATTCGCGTTGCCGACCTAAGGCCGACCACGCATTCACCAGACCATTGGGTCAGATGCGCCGACCGGTTGCTGCGTCGAACAGATGCGCACATGCGCGGTCGATCTCGATCCCCACCCCTTCGCCCTGCCTGAGCGCAAGCCTTTCTCGGAAAAGGCAGGAAATTTCTTCACCGGAGCAGTCGACCCTGGCGAAGATTTCCGAGCCTGTCGCCTCGAGAAGCGTGATCGTACCCGGCACGCCTTGCCCCGTCGCCCGGATATGTTCCGGTCGAATGCCGTAGACGAGTTCGCGTCCTGCGGCATCCGCGGGCTGGGCGCCTTCCGGCAACGGCAGGACCAACCCGCCGGCGCTGCGGAACACGCCCTCCTCGATGCGGCCGGCAATGAAGTTCATGGCGGGCGAGCCGATGAAACCGGCAACGAAGAGGTTGGCCGGATGGTCGTAGAGGTCCAGCGGCGCGCCGATCTGCTCGACCAGGCCGTCATGCAGCACGACGATCTTGTCGGCCATCGTCATGGCCTCGATCTGGTCGTGCGTGACATAGATCGTCGTGGTACCCAGCCGCTGGTGCAGGGCCTTGATCTCGCCGCGCATCTGGACGCGCAACTTGGCGTCGAGGTTGGAGAGCGGCTCGTCGAACAGAAAGACCTGCGGGTCACGTACGATCGCGCGGCCCATGGCGACGCGCTGACGCTGGCCGCCCGAAAGCTGGCGCGGATAGCGGTCAAGCAGCTTTTCCAGGCCGAGGATGCCGGCTGCCTTCCGGACCCGGCCAGCGGTGTCGGCCGGGTCGGCTTTCTTGATCTTGAGGGCAAAGCCCATGTTGTCGGCAACGGTCATATGCGGATAGAGCGCATAATTCTGGAACACCATGGCGATGTTCCGGTCCCGCGCGCGCAGATTGTTGACCATGCGTTCGCCGATGGCGATCTTCCCGCCGGAGATCGTCTCAAGGCCTGCGATCATGCGCAGCAGCGTCGATTTTCCGCATCCCGACGGGCCGACCAGGATGACGAATTCGCCGTCGGCGATGTCGACGCTGACGTCGTGAATGATCTTGGTGGCCCCGAAGGCCTTCTGCACGTTGTTGATCGTTACCGATGCCATTGGATCTTTCCTGGAAAAAGAGTGATGTCCGGGCGCGCGCTCAACCGCCCTTGACGGCGCCGGCGGTCAGCCCCGCCACGATCTGCCTTTGCGCGAACATGGTCAGGATCAGCACTGGCAACGTCACCACCAGCGCCGCCGCGGCGAGCGGCCCCCAGCTGACCTGCTCGTAGGACAACATGTTGTAGACGGCGACCGGCAGTGTGCGCGTCTCACGGCTGGCGAGCACGACGCCGAAGACGAAATTGTTCCACGAGAAGATCACGGACAGGATGAAGGCGACGACGATGCCTGGCTTGGCGATGGGCAGGGCAACCAGCCGGAAAACCTGCCAGGAGCTGGCGCCGTCGATGTTGGCCGCCTCCTCCAGTTCCATCGGCGTGGTCTCGAAATAGCCGATCATCACCCACACCACGATCGGCACCGTCACCACCAGATGGATGATGATCTGCGGCCACAGCGTGCCGAGTATCCCGATCCATTGGAACAGCAGAAACAGCGGGATGAGATAGGATAGCCCAGGTGTCATTCGGGCGATCATGATGACGACCGCCGATCGTTCAGCCTTGAGCCGTGCGATGCCATAGCCGGCCGGTACGCCGATCAGCAGCGCCAGCAAGGTCGCCGTGCCGGTCACCAGCACCGAATTCCAGAGATAGAGCAGGAAATTGTTCTCCTCGAACACCTTTACATAGTTCGACCAGGCGAAGCGTTCGGGGATCAGGATCGGCGGATAGGCACCGTTGTCGATCTCGAATTTCAGCGACAGCGAGATCATCCAGAGGAAGAACAGGATCGCCGGGGAGACGAAAACCAGGGCAGCGAAAAACAGACCGATCTGGTTGAGCAGCCGTGAACTCATCTATTTGCCCTCCGTATCGATCCACTGCGAGCGTTGGCGCAGCATCAGCAGGACAAACGACAGGGCCACGATGACAATGAAGAACACCACGGCCATGGCCGAGCCGTAGCCGATATCGTAGTAGGAGAAGGCGGTGTTGTAGAGATAGATGTTGATGGTCTCCGACGCCGTACCCGGCCCGCCCTGGGTCATCGCGTAGATGATGTCGAAGCTCTTCAGCGCATCGATGGTGCGGATGATGACCGCGATCATCAGGAACGGCGCGATCATCGGCAGAGTGAGATAGCGGAATTGCTGCCAGGCATTGGCGCCGTCGATCTCGGCGCTTTCGAAGGGCTCGCGCGGCACCGAGGCCAGCCCGCCAAGCACGATCAGCATGACGAGCGGCGTCCACTGCCAGGTCTCGACCGCAACCAGCGACGGGATGACCGTGTTGGCGTTGAATATCCATTCCTGGGCCGGGATGCCGACCAGCGACAGCAGGTAGTTGAGCACGCCAAGCTGAGGATGGAACATCATTGTCCAAACCAGTGCGACGGCAACGGGTGTCGCCATCATCGGCATGACGAAGACGCCGCGCAGCAAGCCGCGCAGCGGAAACCTGGCATCGAAGATCAGGGCGGCCAGGGTGCCCAGCAGCATCGGCGCTGCAACCGAGAGGAAGGTGTAGGTCAACGTATGAACAAGGGATTCCCAGAAACGTGGGTCGCTGGCCAGGCGGAGATAGTTTTCCATCCCGGCAAAACTCCGCGACTGGCCGAGCGTCCAGCGATTGACGCTCATCCACAGGGTGAAAGCCCAGGGGAAAACGATGACGGCGCCGACGACGACGAGTGCGGGGACGACGAATGGCCAGTAGTTGGGAGCCAGCCGGATCGTCTGGCTCCCGTCGATAACCGGCATCGTCACCCCGGTCTGTTCTGGGGTGGTGGCCGACATCAGCCCTGCTCGCTCCTGTCGAGAACCGGCTGGAACTGTTCGGTGGCCTTCTTCAGCTCCGCGGCTGGATCGGCGCCGGCAATCATGTTGGTCAACGCCACACCATAAATGTCGCGGAATTCCGTGACGGGGATGATGACCGGCAGTGCCAGCCGACTGATATTGCCCGAGCCGACCACGGCATCAAGCCAGCTTGCCGGCATGGTGACGCCTTCGCGCACCTTGGGATCCTCCAGCACGGATTTGCGGAACGGAACGCCGGCGCCGGCCTGCAACAGCCGTGCACCCATGGTTGGCGATACCGCCCACTGGCAGAACAGATAGGCAGCCTCCTTCTTCTCGCTGGCGGCGGTAACGCCAATCCCGTCGCCGAAGGTGCCCGAGGCATGCGCCTTGGGACCCTTGGGCATCACGCCGTAACCGACCTTGCCGACCACCCTCGATTTTTCCGGATCTTCCATCGGCGGGGCAAAACCCACGCCGTCGAGCCACATGCCGATCTTGCCCTGCAGGAAGGCCGACTGTGCTTCGGCCCAGTTGAACCCGGTAACGCCCGGAGGGGCGGACTTGGTCATCAATCTTTGATAGAGCGCGGCAGCCTCGATCGCCTCGGGAGCCTCGGTGCGCAGCTTGCCCTTGTCATCTAGCGGCGTCATGTCGTAGCCGAGCATCAGCGACGTCCACACCGGCGTGTTTGCGTTCTTGAGCCCGCGGGCGACGAAGCCGTATGTATTGGTCGAGTGGTCGGTCAGCGCTTCGGCGGCTGCCACCAGTTGCTCGAAGGTCTCTGGGTATTTGAGGGCCTTGGCCTCGAACAGCTCCTTGTTCCAATACAGGATCCAGTAGTCCACCGAGAACGGTAGCGAGCGCAGCACGCCCTGGCCGTCCTTGGCAAACAGCATGCCGGCTTCGGCGAAGTCGCTTTCGACCAGCGCCGGGTCGGTGAGCGACGGATCGGCGAGATAGCCGGCGATGTCGGCCAGCCAGCCACCCTTCTCGAACTGGCGCTTCTGCACGTGGTAGCTCAGATGCACGACGTCGAAGCTCGGCTTGCCCGAGCTCAACTCGATCACCGTCTTCTGGCGCTGCTGCTGCTCGGGCGTTGCCTCGGCATTGACCTTGATGCCGGTCAGTTCCTCGAACTCGGCGAGATATTTCAGGATGGTGTCGCTGCGCGGGCTTTTCACCAGATTGACGTCAAGCGTCGTCCCGGCAAAGCGTTTCCAGTCAACGCCTGCGGCAAAGCCGGGGCGAAGCCCCACAAGGCCCGCAGCGGTTAGCGCCGCGGTTCCGGCAAGGAGTTGCCTCCTGGTTGGGTTGAACAGATTGGACGACATTTCTTCCTCCCGGTTGCTGTCGTTGTGGATGCGCCGCAAACCGCGGCGCGGCTATATTTCCTCAGATCTGGAGCGCCAGCCGGCGCGCATTGTCGATATGCAGACTGATCGCTTCAACCGCTCTTTGCGGATTGCGGCTCTCCATGGCTTCGATGACCGCCAAATGTTCGCGCATCACCGGCACCACACGACCGTCGATGCGGAAACGCTCCTGGTGGATCAGCCGGATTTTCACCGAGTTGACCAGATAGGCCTTGGCGATAATCTCGTTGCCGAGCGCATTGATGAAGGTGTCGTGCATCGCCCAGTCGATGTTCTGGGCCTTGGCTTCCATTTCCGGCGTCGGTGCCTGCCCGAGAGCTTGGGCCAGCATCTCTTCATGTTCGCGCCGCATGCGGGCAAGTTCGGCATCAGAAGCGCTGGTCGTGAATAGCGCCACTGCCTCGCGTTCCATGAACAACCGAAACTGAAACGCCTCGCGGATCAGATTGATATCGATATGCGCGATCTGCATGCCGCGCTGCGGGATGGTGGTCAGCAGTCCCTCGGCCTCGAGACGCGGGACGATCTCGCGAATGGCACCCAGCGGCAGCCCGGTGAAAGCGACCAGTTCGCGCTGTGACACGAACTGCCCCGGCCGCAGATCGCGGGCCAGCAAATGCCGCGTGAAGCTGGCATAGGCCTTCTCCCGGAGAGTGATCGGTTCGCTGCCCTCTTCCACTTCAGCTCGCTTCCTTGTCGGTCAGCCCGGCCTTGTCGGTCAGGCTGCCTCTGTCGCAAACAGCCTGTCGAAGGCAGCGGCAAGCTGCCGCTGTCCCTGTGGATCGATCGCCTCTAGGGGCGGGCGGACCGCCAGCCAGCGCTCGTCGCCGGTCTTGCGCGCGACCATGACCTTCACCGCCGGCGTGACCGGGTATTTGAGCAATTCGAGCACGAAGTCTTCGACGCGTGGGTCGTCGCCCCCGTTTTCGACCATTGCCCGGATTTCGCCGGTAACAAAATTAGCCATGCCGGAAATCGCGCCCTGTCCGCCGCGGCGCACGCTTCTCGCGAGATGCCGTTCGTCGCCGATGAGGATCACCAGATCGCCGTGCGCCTCAAGCAGCGCCTCACTGTAGCTCCAGTCCCCGCCGGAATCCTTCACCCCGGCCACCACAGCGGGAAAGGCGGCGCGCAGCCGGCCGATCAGCCCAAGCGGGAGCGGCACCATGGTGACTGAGGGGATGTTATAGAGCAGCACGTCGCGCGCCAGCGGACCGAGTGCGGCGAAGACGGCGGAAAACCATCCGAACAGCCCGTCCTCGCCGACATTCTTGAAGTAGCTCGGCGGAGCGAGCAGAATGTTGCGAACGCCGCGCTGCAAAGCGTGCCGGGCCTGATCGGCGGCATCTTCGGCTGCATCGACCAGCACTGCGGCGACGAGCTGATGTGGCGGAATACCGGCCGCCAGCATGGCCTCGGTGACGATCCGTCGCTCGTCGGTGCCGACCGAGGCTCCTTCGCCGGTGGTGCCGAACAGCGTCGCGCTGCTGCAGCCGGCGCCAAGGCAGGCTCGGGCATGCGCGATCATCGGCGCGAGCGCTATCTGCCCCGACGGGTCGAAGGGTGTGGTCAGGGCAACCGAAAGACCAAAGCGGGAAGCCAATACGATCTCCGTTGAAATCAATGTGGATGTAGCGTTAGCACGCTAACATGTCAGGTGTAAACGGGTGATGTTGCCAACTCGGCATCGCCGAACGGCGCTGCCGCGGCAGCGCCATCGCCGATCATTTTCCTCCGCTCGAACATCACATATGCAGCTGTCCCCGAGCCTCTGCGGGATTGGCTGCACGAGGCAGCCTAAGCTCGATCAAGTGGCGACGAGGTGGCCGTCGCCAACATCTTCGAGCTTGAGTTTCCGGGGCTCGTCACCGATGCGCCGCACAGCGCTTGGAATTTCGCTGTCCAAACGGGCGAACCGGGCGCGGCGCCGGCCTGGATCGGGAACCGGAACGGCTTCGATCAGCCGCTTTGTGTAAGGATGGCGCGGGTTGGAGAAGATCTGGTCGCGGGTGCCCATCTCGACGATCTGCCCCAGATACATTACCGCCACGCGATCGGAGATGTTCTCGACCACCGCCATGTCGTGCGAGATGAAGAGATATGCGACGCCGAATTCGCGCTGCAGCTCCTTCAGCAATCTTAACACGCGCGCCTGCACCGACACGTCGAGAGCAGAGACGCTCTCGTCGGCAATGATCAGCTTTGGTCGCAGCGCCAGCGCCCGCGCAATGCAGATTCGCTGGCGCTGCCCGCCGGAGAATTCGTGGGGATAGCGCTCCATCTGGTCAGCCGAGAGGCCGACGCGTTCGAACAGGGCGGCGATCTGGGCATGCCGTTGCTCTCTGTCGCCGAGGCCGTGGATCAGCAGAGGCTCGGCGACGAGATCGCCGACCCGCATGCGCGGATCGAGGGACGCGAAGGGATCCTGAAAGATCATCTGCACATTGCGGCGGACAGCCTTGCGCTCCTTGCGGCTGAGCGCCGACAAGTCCTGGCCGCCGATTAAAATGCTGCCGGTGTAGGGCACCAGCCCGGCGATCGCCTTGGCCGTCGTCGACTTGCCGCAGCCCGATTCGCCGACCAGCGACAGGGTTTCGTGCGGCGCGATCGAGAAACTGACGCCTTCGACCGCGTGCACCCTGCGGTCAACGCGGCCGAAGAAGCCGCCGTGCAGGTCGAAGCGGACGTGAAGATCGCTGACAGATACAAGCTCGGCCGGCATGTTGGCGGCGTCTTGTCGTTCTTCGACGGTCCGTCCGCCGCCAATGCGCGGCACGGCGGCCAGAAGCTCGCGTGTATAGTCGGCCTGCGGGCGATTGAAGATGTCAGCCGCGCTGCCCTGCTCGACCATCCGTCCGTCACGCATGATGATGACGCGGTCCGCCATCTCGGCGACGACGCCCATGTCGTGCGTGATCAGGATAACACTGGTGCCGTGCTCGCGCTGCAGGTCGCGCAGCAGTTCCAGCACCTCACCCTGAACCGTGACATCGAGGGCGGTCGTCGGCTCATCGGCGATCAGCACGTCCGGGTTCAGGGCCAGAGCCATGGCAATCATCACGCGCTGGCGCATGCCGCCTGAGAGTTCGTGCGGATAGTGCTCGAGCCGCCGTTCGGCATCCGGAATTCGGACTGCCTTCAGCGCCTCGAGCGCCCTCAGCCGCGAGTTGGAGCGCGACATCGAGGTGTGTGCATCGATCGCCTCCGTGAGCTGACGGCCGATGGACAGCACCGGATTGAGCGATGTCATCGGTTCCTGAAAGATCATGGCAATACGGTCGCCGCGGATGCGGCGCATGCCGCTCTCGCTGAGAGCCGCGAGGTCCTGATCGCCGAGCCGGATGGAGCCTGATCCGATGCGTGCCGCCGGCTGCGGCAGCAAGCCCATGATGGCCAGCGCCGTCATCGACTTGCCGGAACCGGACTCGCCGGCGATGCAAAGCGTTTCGCCGCGCGTCAGGCCGAATGTCAGGTCGGAAACGACGTCGCGCTCGCCCTCCTCGCCGCGCACGGCGACGCTCAGGCCTGAGACGCTGAGTACCGGCCTGAGAGAGCCACTCTCCGCGGCGGCCTGCCTGGATCGTTTGATGTCCTCCACCTTCATTCAAAGACGCAGCGGGGGAAGTAGAACGAAACCACCCAGTTGGGCATGTCGACGATCTCGCTGATGCGCAGGTCACCGCAAACCGAGACGAGCATATAGGCATCTACCGGATCCATGCCGTAGCGGCCGGAGAGCAGGTCGATCATCTGGGAAACGGCACTCCTGGCGCCGTCCATCAGATCCGGCCCGATACCGGTTGTCACCTCGTAGCCCTTGGCGTCGAGATGCCGCGACACCGGACCGGGCGTTGTGAAACGCGGCGTCCGCAGCCGGGCATCCTTGACCAGATCGAGCGTCAGCACGGCGTTCATGGGGCTCTCGATCGCCGTGCCGCAGACCTCGCCATCGCCTTGCGCGGCGTGCGTGTCGCCGACCGAGAACAACGCGCCCGCGACCTCTACGGGCAGGTAGAGCACCGTGCCGGCGGCGAGATCGCGGATATCCAGGTTGCCGCCCACGCGCCGCGGCGGAACCACCGAATGCAGACCCGGCTCAGCCGGGGCATTGCCGATGGTGCCGGCGAAGGGCTTGAGCGGCACCCGGCCGCTCTTGCCGAACAGCGCCGGTTCGAGCGAGGCGGCGTCGTACTTCCAGATATTCAGTGCCGGTTGGGAGAAGTCATTCGCCAGCAGACCGAATCCCGGGATGTTCGCCGTCCAACCGAAGCCTGATGGCTTGAACGCCTCGATGGTGATTTTCAGGGCATCGCCCGGTTCTGCCCCGTCGACATAGATTGGCCCAGTGACCGGGTTCACCTTGGCAAAGTCGAGCAAAGCAACGTCGTCGATGGTGCTCTCCATCGTCAGCTGCCCGCCGGACGAGTCCAAGCACTGGAACTCGATCGTCGCCCCTGGCGCCACCCGTTCGGCCGGGACAAAGGAATTGTCCCAGCCGAAATGATGGTGGCGCCCGTGGATGGTGTAGTCGCAGTTATTGCACATCGGTCACATACACATTGTCGTAGTTGATCGGGATGTGGACCGGGTCGACATAGAGGTTGTCGGCGCCACCCATGCGGGTTGATTTCATGGTGAAACGCTGCTCGTTGAAGACCGGTGCCCAGGGCGCGTCTTCCATGATCTTGCCGTAGATCTCGCTCCACATCTTGGCGCGTTCGCCAGCCCTGGCCGGGTCGACGATGGAGTCGGCTTCGGCCGCCTTGGCGTCGAGCGCCTTGTTGCAATACCACGACCAGTTCCAGCCGCCCGGGACGGCACCAGCACAGCCGAGGATCGGGCCGTAGAAGTTCGACGGATCGGGGAAGTCGGCGATCCAGGCCATGCCGCCGGACCAGATCATCGGCGCACCCGCCTTGTCGCCGCCGGCGGCGATGACGTTGGCCTGCGCGAGCGACTGGATGCTGGCCTTGATGCCGACCGCCGCCAGATCCTGCTGAATGGCCTGCGCGATGCGCGGGTTGGGATCGGTGTTCATGGCAAACAGCTGCGTGTCAAATCCGTCGGGATGCCCGGCCTCGGCAAGCAAGGCCTTGGCCTTGGCCACGTCATAGGGATAGCCCTTGAATTCCTTGTCATAGCCAGGCATCGACGGCGGCAACGGCTGATTGGCCGGCACCGCACGGTTGTTGATCAGCTGGACGATGCGGTCCTTGTTGATCGCCATGTTGACCGCCTGCCGCACCTTCACGTTGTCGAAGGGCGCCATGGTGGTATTCATGGTGATATAGCCGGTGTGCAACTGGCCGCCCTCGACGACACGGGCCTTCTGCTCGGGATCGGCCATCACCTCCTGGAATTTCGCCGGCGGAATGCCGTCGCCGGGAACGTCGATCTCGCCTTTCTGGAGCCGCAGCAGCGCCACGATCGGCTCCTGGCCGATCTCAAAGGTGATCTTGTCGAGATGCGGCAGACCCTCGTGCCAGTAATCCGGGTTGCGCTCGAATACGACGCGCTGGCCGAGCGTCCATTCGGCGAGCTTGAAGGCGCCGGTTCCGACCGGATGTTTGCCGAAGTCTGCGCCGTATTTTTCGACTTCTTCCTTCGGCACCACATGCGAGAAGTTGATCGCCATGACATGCAGGAAGGTGGCGTCGGGCCGGGTCAGCTCGAACTTGATCGTGTAGGGATCGACGACGGTTATGCCCGCCAGGCTCTCCGCCTTGCCGGCAGCGACGTTGTCATAGCCTTTGATCGAGCCGAAGAAACCGGCACCCGGGCTCTGTGTCTTTGGATTGGTGACCCGGTCGAGCGAATATTTCACGTCGTCGGCGGTCATCTCGCGGCCATTGTGGAACTTCACTCCGTGGCGCAGCTTGAAGGTGAAGGTCTTGCCGTCGGGCGCAATCTCGTAGCTCTCGGCAAGGTCGGGCCGCAGGTTGGTGGTGCCCGGCTCGTAGTCCATCAGCCCGTCGAACAGGCTCTTGATCATCGACCAGTTCTGCCAGTCATAGCCGATGGCCGGATCGAGCGTGGCGACGTCGTCCTTGTAGGTGATGGTGATCGCGCCGCCCTGCTTGGCATTCGGATCGACGGCGTCTTCGGCACGTACGCTTGTCATGCCAAGCACCAGCGCAAGCGCCGATGCCGCCACGGTCGATATTAGATATTTTCTCATGTCATGTTCCCTTTCTCTGGTTTTCTTGGTTTTCATCTGAGCTTGATGCGTGGATCGATGAACGGTGCGACAGTGTCGGCCAGGAGATTGCCGAGCACGATGGCAAAGGCCGAAACCAGGGTGACCCCCATGATGATCGGAATGTCGATGCGCTGAATGGCCTGCCAGGCTAGCTGGCCGATGCCTGGCCAGCCGAACACGCTTTCGACAACCACGATGCCGCCCATGAAGATGCCGATATCGATGCCGATCATGGCGATGACCGGCAGGATGGCGTTGGGCAGCGCGTGCCGGAGGATAATGGCGCTGCGTGCAAGACCCTTGGCACGCGCGGTACGCACGTAGTCCTGGCGCAGCACGTCGATCATCGACGAGCGCATCATGCGGGCGTACCAGCCGGCGCCGAGAATTCCCATGGTCAGCGACGGCAGCACCAGATGACGCCAGGTGCCGTAACCGCCGATCGGGAACCAGCCGAGCCGCACCGCGAACACATAAAGCAGCATCAGGCCGACGACGAATTGCGGCGCCGAGACGCCAACGAAGGAGGCGACCATCAGCGACTGGTCGGTGGCGGTGCCACGCTTGACGGCGGCGATGAGGCCCATCGTCAGCCCGATCACGACTTCGCAGGCAATGGCGCCGACCATCAGCAGCAGGCTTGCCGGCAGCCGCGAGACGATAAGCTCCGTGACCTCCGAGCGCTGAATGTAGGAGCGCCCCAGATCGCCGCTGAGAAGGCTGGTCAGATAGTGCCAATACTGGACGACGAAGGGCTGGTCGAGGCCGAGCTGCCGGCGGATGTTTTCGACCGTCTCGGGTGTGGCGCTGCGGCCGGCGATCTGGCGGACGGGATCGGCGGGCAGCAGGTAGAGCAGCGCAAAGGTGATCAGAGAGACGCCGAGCAAGATGAGCACCGACTGGACAACGCGGCGGCCGAGATAGGCGATCATGCCCGCCCCCTTTGCGTCGGATCGAGGATGTCGCGCAGTGCGTCACCGATCAGGTTGAAGGCCAGCGCCAGTGCCAGGATCGCCGCACCGGGAAAGAAGACCAGCCAGGGCGCGGCCTGGAAATAGGTCTGGTTCTCGAAGATGATGTTGCCCCATGACGCGGTCGGCGGTTGCACGCCGATGCCGAGATAGCTGAGCGTCGCTTCGAGCAGCACCGTGGTCGAAATACCGAGCGTGCCCCAGACGATGATCGTCGGCAAAAGATGTGGCAGGATATGGCGGAACAGGATGCGTGGAGCGCTAGCGCCGATGGTGCGCTCGGCATCGATGAACTCGCGTTCGGAGAGCGAACTTGTCTCGGTGTAGATGACGCGGGCGGTCTGCACCCAGTTCACCAATGCGATCACCATGGCGACGATCCACAGGCTCGGCTGGAGCACCGCCGCCAGGCAGATGGCGAGCAGCAGCGCCGGGAAAGCCATCATCAAATCGGTGAAGCGCATAAGCGCGCTGCCGATCCAGCCGCGGAAATAGCCGGCGGTGATGCCGACCAGCGTGCCGATCAGAAGCGCCACGCCATTGGCGACGATGCCGATGATCAGCGACGTGCGCGCGCCGAATAGGAGACGGGTCAGCAGGTCGCGGCCAAGCAGGTCGGTGCCCAGCCAGAACTGGGCTCCCGGCGGCAGTGGCGCGCCTTCAAGCGTGAGCCCGTCGAACATCTGCTCGTTTGGATCGTAGCCTGTCAGCCACGGTGCAAGAATGGCGCCGGCCAAGACAACGGCAATAATCCCGAGGCCGAGCAAAGCGAGAGGCCGTTTTAGCAGACGTCGCCAGACGCCGGCGCGAGGCTTGGCTGGCATACGCCCGGCGGCCGAAAGCTCAGGCGCGATCGGATTGGTCATCGTCGCCTTCTTCTTGTGTCATCGCCACGATCCTGCGCGCGGCTTCCTCGACACTGATTTGCCAGCTCATCGCCAGCGAGCGGAGCTGCGCATAGGCACGGCCGTCCTCGGCGCCCTTCGACAAGACCTCTACCGCGCGTACGATGGTCTGGCGCTCCGCGACCCGCTGACGAAGCGAGGCAATCTCGCTGGCCAGAAGCTTGCGCGCCTCGAAACTCTGCCTTGCGATTAAAAGTGCGCTATAGACGCCGGCATTGCCGACCGGTTTCAGCAACTGCGCATCGGCCTTGTGCGACAATGCCCATTCGACGCGCCCCGGCGCCTCGGAGCCGATCAGTGCTATCAGCGGCATCGGCGCCTCGCCCGGCTTCCACGGAAATTGCTCGTCAAAGCCGAGATCGACGTCGAAGAAGACGAAGTCCGCCGCCAAGGCTTCGGCCGGCAGTTCCGGCCAGAAGCCAATCGCCTCAAGGCCGATGGCCGACAATTGCCTTGTGATCGCCTGCACGGTCGGATGTGGACGATGCAGGACAAAAGCCCTGGCGCCTCCAAGGTTCGGGATACGCGCCATCTTGCTCACGACACCACCCGCAGGCGTGGCCGCCCGAACGTCTCCGTCCGGTCATAGCGGGAAAGGTAGGGATCGGGTGCCACGCCCTTCGTCAGTGTGACCGTTTTGAACGATGTTCCATCGATACGTCCGATTAGCACCGGCAAGGTAGCATGCTGGGTTTGCTGGTCGATGGCGATGTCGCCCAGCGGCGTTCGAAATGATGTTTCGGAAAAGACCTTGGGAAGGTCCGTCCATTGTGCACCGGGGTTAAGGGTGAGGATCTCGGCGAGCATGCGCACCGAGGCATAAGCCGCCGCCTCGAAGGATGAGGCCGGCATGACGGAAGGCACTGGAACCGCACCGCGATCCGCCCCCGAGATGTCGTGAAAATAGGGCCCAACGGAAAGGTGGCCATCGCCTGCCCCGTTGAGCGCCGGCAATTCGCATTCCGTGAGATTGCAGGACAGGATCGGGCAACGCTCCGGCCTGAAATGCGGGTCGCGCCGGCCAAGCTCCGCATAGGCAGCGATGAAGGCATAAGAAGAAGGGCCGATGAGATTGTTCAGAATGAAATCAGGTCTCGTCGCCTGTATCTCCGCGATCAGCCGCGCAACATCGACCTCGCCGAGCGGCAGATAGCGTTCGCCCAGCACCTTGCCGCCAGCGTCCGCAATCAGGTCGCGCGCCACGCGGTTGGTCTCCCAGCCCCAGATGTAGTTGGAACCGAGCAGGAAGCCATCGGCGCCGAAACGAGGCACGACATAGGCGAGCAGCGGTACGAGATGCTGATTGGGGCAGGCGTGTGTGTAGACGACATGCTCGTTGGCTTCGAAGCCCTCGTACGGGCAGGCGTACCACAGCGTGCCGCCTGCCCTTTCCAGGATTGGAATGACCTCCTTGCGGCTCCACGAGGTGACGCAGCCAATGATGTGACGCGCGCCGCTGTTGGCGAGAATGTCCGCGCAGCCGCTTGCATAGCGATCGATGTTGCCCTGCGGGTCGCGCTCGATCGGGATGAATTCGAATGGGATAGCGAGATCGCCGTTGACGTCGGCGATGGCGTTCATCGCACCCGCACGGCAGGATTCGGACACCAGCCGGTAGTTGCCGGACCGCGAATAGAGAATGCCGATGTCGATATGCCGTTTCAAGCAATGCCTCAAAAATGACAATGCCCCGCAGCCACCGCCGCAGGGCGAGGCATACGAGGCATTCTTGCCGCCCGGCGGTCGGAGCCGGTATTTGTCCTCACCGTATTACGCCCGCGCTCCCAGTCAAGAGCCGCCACGCGAAACTTTGGCCAGCCGAAACGGTTCGGCGCGCAGCACGCAACTCATGCCGCTGGTCGTTTAGAGTCCGCCAGGAACCAAAATTGCTGATGTCCAGCTATGGGGCCCGGACAAACCCGGTTCGCTACCATTCAAAGCAACGACTTTAATATCGGTTTACCTGAATCTGCTAGCAGCAATGACGCCGGTTTTCGTCGGTCAAGCAAAGGGTTCCACCTTGCCGCAGCAATTCAGCACTCCGTTCGGTCACCGGGGCGATGCCAACTGGCCGAGGTTGCACGGCTTCATGGGCGTCGAGTTGGAACGCGCGCCCGATGTTCTCGTGCCTCGCGTCGCCTTGGCCCGGAAGCTCGGTGGATGGGACTTTGGTGGCGGGAGCCGGGCTTGAGCGTCATTCGCGCCTTGCAAGGCGCCGACCTCCCGGCAGTTGCGAACATGTTTCAGCGCGTGCTGTTGAAGGAGAGGACCGAAGCGCCGGCCTCTCTCGTGGAATACATGCAACGGTTTTATCTGGATGCGCCCGGTTGCGCAGACAACCTCCGGTCGCTTGTCCATGTCAACGACGCCGGTCGCGTCTCCGGATTTGTCGGCGTCCACGTCCTGCCGATGACGTTCAACGGCCGACAACTACGCGCGGCCATCTGTAGCTCGCTCATGGTCGAGGACCATGAGCACGACCCGCTGGCCGGCGCCCGCTTGCTGAAAGCTTACCTGGATGGTCCGCAGGACATCTCCTTCAGCGAGACGGCCAACGATATTTCCGTGAAATTGTGGACCCGGCTGCGCGGCGTGGTCCTGCCGCAATACAGCCTTGACTGGGTCCGTGTGATGCGCCCCGCGGCCTTCATGCTCAGCCTTTCCGCCAATCGCATGGCGCTTGCGCGAATGCTCAATCCGCTGGCGCGTGCAGTCGACCGATTTTACTGCAGAAGGATGACGTCCAGCGAACGACGTTGGTCGGGTGTGGCGGTGGACGGGGCAGGCCACGGAGCATTTCGTACATCCGAAATCGACAGCCATGCATTTGCCAGGCTCATCGAACCGTTTACCGCTCAATTCGCCCTGCGGCCTGACTGGACGGAAGATCAACTCGACCACATCCTGACAGATGCGGCACAAAAGCCGGATCTGGGGGAGCTTGTCTACGTTTGTGTGACGTCGCCAGTCGGCACCAATGTCGGCGCTTTCGCCTACTACGCACGGAAGTATGAAATTGGTCGCGTGCTGCAGATCTTCGCCCTTCCCGGCCAGGCGGGCCCGGTGATTGACTGCCTGATCGATCACGCCGCCGCGCGCGGCGTCAGCGGCCTGCGCGGACGTATTCAACCTGCACTTCTGGAGGCGATGCTTGGACGACGCATTGCTTTCCTGACCGTTGCCTCAACGGTGGTACATTCACGCGATCCAGAGCTTTTGGACGCGATGAAGAACTCGCAAGTCTTCCTGAACGGCCTTGCGGGCGAGCAGTGGAGCCGGCTTATCGGGAGCCGCTTCAGCTAGAGCGGGATGCGTTCAAGTTGAAGCGGGCATCCCGCTCTAACTATTTATTTTAGGCGCGTTTCCACTTGGCTGCAGAATGCTTGGGTCAAAACCCAATCACTCTGAACGACCGAGTTCGACCCTTTGCCGTCATCCAGTTGGGAGCGTCGCATGACGCTCCGTGACCCAATCACGACGCTCACTCCGGTCAGTGGTAACGTCCGGATTTGGCGCGCGATTCCGACCTCAGCGAACGAAGTTATGACACGCCATTCCAGTGTATGCTTGCTTCGCCAAATTGGGTGTGCGCTGCAATAGCAGCCCGAGACAGTCGCGCTTGCCGAAGGGGCTGTCGGCTTTGACGGGATTGGCGTAAGCTACAGTTAAGGGGGTGCACACATGCACCGCATCATCGCCATACTGATCTTGGTTCTCGCGGCCGTGTTCAGCTCCGCACGGGCGGAGGTGCTGATCGGCGTCTCGGCTGCGATGACGGGACGGCTCGCCTGGATCGGCGAGCAGGGACAGCGCGGCGCGGAGATGGCAGTGGCCGACGTCAACACGGCGGGCGGCGTGCTCGGCCAGAAGGTGAGGCTCATCTCGGTCGACGACTTCTGCGATCCCGAGCAAGCTGTGGCGGCCGCCAAGAAGCTGGTGGCTGACGGGGTCGTGCTCGTCGTCGGGCATTATTGCTCCGGGGCCTCGATCCCCGCATCAAAAGTGTACGAGGAGGCGGGCGTCGTTGAGATATCCCCAGGCTCGACCAATCCGCAGCTGACCGAACAGGGCCGTGCCAATGTCTTTCGCACCATTGGCCGCGACGACGCGCAAGGTTTCATCGCTGGCAACTACCTTGCCGATCGCTGGGGCAACAAGAAGATTGCGATCCTCCACGACAACTCGACCTATGGGAAGGGTCTCGCCGACGAGACCAGGAAGCAGCTGCACAAGCGGGGCGTGACTGAGGCCGTTTACGACGCATACATTCCCGGGAAGGACGACTATTCGGCCGAGGTCGCTACGTTGCGGACCGCCGGCGTCTCCGCCTTATATGTGGGTGGGTATCATGCCGAGGTTGCGCTGATTGCTCGCGCTGCACACGACAGTGGCTACACGGTTCAGCTCATATCCGGAGATGCTTTGGCGACCGAGGAATTTGCCCTGATCGCCGGCCCCGCGGCGGAGGGGACCCTCTTCACGTTCCCGGCGGACGCGAGGCGAAGCCCCGAAGCGGCCGCGGTCGTTGAGCAGTTCCGTGCGGAGAATTTCGAACCCGCGGGCTACACGCTGTTGAGCTACTGCGCGGTCCAGGTTTGGGCCCAGGCGGTCTCGAAGGCAGGTTCGCTGGAGCCGAAGGCCGTCATTGCGGCACTGCACGAACAGGAATTCGACACGGTGATCGGCCGGGTCGATTTCGACGACAAGGGCGACCTCACGAAGCAGAGCTGGGTTTGGTACGTCTGGCGCGGCGGAGAGTACGTGCCGGTTGAATAGGGTTCGCTGATCGCCGGCGTGCCGGCTGAGATGTCTAGTCTGATGCAGACCAGTGTGGCCGGACTGTTCCGACTCGCCGAGATGCTTGAACGCCTCGGCATACGTGGCCGGCTGTTGCTCGCCTTTTTCGGGATCAGCGCCCTTGCGGTGCTGGCAACGGCTGCGGCGCTTTATGCCTTCCTCCAGGTTGGCGACGTCGTGGACCGAATTACCACGGATCGAGTGCCGTCGGCGCTCGCCTCCCTCCAGCTGTCGCGCCAGGCCGAACGGGTCGCTGCTGCCGCGCCATCGGTGCTGGCAGCGACAAGCAGGGCTCAGCACAGCGAGGTCTCGGCTGCCGTCGCGCTCGAGATGTCCCGCCTCGAGGCCCTGCGCACGGACCTCCGGGATGCCACGTTGGGCACAGTGCCTTTGGCCGAGATTGAGGAAGCCGCGATTGTTCTGAGGCGCAACCTGAAGGAGCTCGACTCTCTTGTTGTCGCCCGGCTCGACGTGGTCGCCCGCAAGGAGGAGCTCCTGAACCGCCTCGCCGCGACGACAACCGGAAGCCAGCGCCTTGTCGCCACCGGCATCCTAGTGATGGATTCCAGGCTGCCGCAATGGCGGGCGGTCGCGGCCGACACGTCGCTATCGCCCGATCGACGCGCAGCGGCGATGGCCGACCTGGTCCAGGCGATTGCGGCCTACATCCCCCAGCAGAAGGCGCAGCTGGAGATCTCGGCAGTCAACGACGCGCTGGTGAAGGTCGCGAACGCGCCGACGCCGGGCGACCTGGCGTTGATCCTTTTTCCGCTACGCCGTTCGCTCACTGCTCTTGAAAAGGTTTCCACGGAGATCGACGAAAAGCTGCGGACCCGCTTTCGGCAGCGTGTCGATGAGTTCAAGGGCTTGACCGACGGCGAGGACAGCATCCCCAAGGCGCGGGAGGACGAGTTTGCTGTCCTGGCACAGGGCGAAAGGCTTCTGGCCGAGAACAATCGACTGTCGCGCAATCTCACCGCTGGCGTCGATCGCCTGGTCGCCACGGCAGACCAGGAGATCGCTGCGTCCGGTCGCGAAGCCGCGCTCGTCCAGCGCTACGGCACCGCGGTTGTGCTCGGCTCCGCCTTCCTCAGCCTCCTGAGTTCGGTTCTGGTTGTCTGGCTCTATGTCGACCGCAGCCTCCTCGCCCGACTGGGGGCCGTGAGCCAGGGCATGCTCGCGATTGCGGGGGGCAACCTTCGTGCGCCGCTGCCAGCCGCGGGCAGCGACGAAATCGGGCGCATGGCCGAAGCGCTGAGACTTTTCCGGGATACTGCCGTCGAGGTCGAGGAAAAGAACCTGCGCGACGTTGCGGAAGCTCGTCAGCGGCTCATCGATGCCATCGAAAGCATCTCCGAAGGATTCGCTCTGTACGACGGGGAGGACCGGCTCGTCCTCAGCAACAGCCGCTACCGCGAATTGCTCTACGCCGGTCTGGAGACCGAACTGACGCCCGGCACGATATTCGAGCAAATCATTCGCCGATCCGCTGAGCGCGGCTACATCAGGGACGCCGAGGGGCGGGTCGAGGAGTGGGTCGCCGAGCGCCTCTCGCGGCACCGCAACCCTGGCGAACCTTGGGTGCAGCGGCGAGGCGACGGGCGATGGGTCATGATCAGCGAGCGGCGGATCAGCGCCGGCGGCACGGTCGCCGTCTATTCGGACATCACTGAGCTGAAGCAAAGGGAGGAGAACCTCGCCGAGAAATCCGTGGTTCTGGAGGCGCTTTCCAGCAAGCTGGCGAAGTATCTGGCGCCCCAAGTGTATCGCTCGATATTCACCGGCCGCCAGGAGGTCAGGATCGCCAGCCAGCGGAAGAAACTGACAATATGCTTCTCCGATATCGCGGGCTTTACCGAGACCACTGACAAAATGGAATCCGAGGATCTCACCCAACTCCTCAATCACTATTTGACGGAAATGTCGAAAATTGCTTCGGATCACGGCGCGACGATCGACAAATATGTCGGCGACGCGATCCTGATGTTTTTCGGCGATCCCGAGACTCGCGGCGTCAAGGAGGACGCGCTGGCTTGCGCGCAGATGGCACTTGCAATGCAAAAGCGGATTAGCGAGCTTGCCGAAGTCTGGCGGGACATGGGGATCGAAACACCGCTGCGCTGTCGCATCGGCATCCATACCGACTACTGCACCGTCGGTAACTTCGGCAGCGAGGACCGGATGGACTACACGATAATCGGCGGCGCCGTGAATCTCGCCTCGCGCCTGGAGCAGGAGGCGCCGCCGGGGACAATCCTCATTTCCTACGAGACGTTTGCGCAAGTGAAGGACGCAATCGACTGTGAAGAACTGGGGCAAGTCCAGGTCAAGGGGATCGCTTATCCCGTCGCCACCTACCGCGTCATCGATCTGAAGGCCAATTTGGCGGCCGCTCGTCGTGCTGTTCGGACCGAGCTGCCGCACTTCAGGTTGGAACTTGAACCGGAGCTGATGTCCCCTGACGAGCGTGGCGATGCCGCCAATGCACTTCGAGACGCGCTGGATCGGCTTCGTCACAAGCCTGGGTAGTAGGGCTTGGTCCACAACGACCCCTCCCAATGGACACAAGGAGTGGGATGTGGGACGCCGCTCATTGGCGCTGTCGATGCGAAGGCCGCAGAACGGTCGCGGTCAGTCTTCGAACTCGGGCGGAACGTCGGCATCGGAGCCGAGACTTAACATTCACGGCATCACTGGCATGGGTCCGGATATGGCGCAACGTGCTCGTTCTCGCAGATGAGACGAACGGCAACTTCCCGCCCATCTCGGCCATGACGGCGGCCTGGGACGTGGCCGGTCTCGAAGCAGGTCAGGTACCGAGTTCTTCGACTTCCTCGACGAGTTGCGGACGCATGTGCAGATAACGCGTCGCCTTGCGTTTGGCGATGATATCGGCCCAGACGTGTTCCACTTGTGAGGCGGCCAACCCCGCCGCCTGCCCCACCACCTCAGCCGCCACGCCGTTGTTGAGACCGTAAAGGCAAAGATCCATACGGTCATAGGGAAGCGAGAAGTAGAACTCCTCCTGGGTCTGCGCCAGCGAGTAGGTATCGGTGGTCGGAGGCCGGTTGCGGATTTCTTCCGGAATACCGAGATGGGCCGCAAGCGCATAGACCTGTGTTTTATAGAGGTGGGCAATCGGCTTGACGTCCGCGGCGCCGTCACCGTTCTTCACGAAGAAACCCTGATCGTATTCCAGCCGGTTCGGGGTTCCAAGAACGGCGAAGTTCAGGCGATCCGCATGATAGTATTCAATCTGCTTGCGGGTGCGCTGCTTCATATTGGTAGCGGCGACGACGCCGAGATAGACAGGCAGCGGCATTCTCCGTTTCGTCTGCTTGCCCTCCGGGTCTTGCACCACCAGGGACGAGATATTGTAGCCCCCGCCCTCAAGGGCGTTCGCGATCACGATCTTCGAAGCCCAGCCTTCGCCGTATTCCGGGACCAATTCGCGGATGAAGGCGTCGCGACGCCTGTAGCAGCCCATTGCGCGCAGGATCGGCCCGATATCCTCCGTCACAGCCTCGACACCGAAAGTTTCGGCGACGAGGCGGCCGAGCCGCAGACTTTCAGGATCGGAATCGCTTTCCGGCATGAACAGGCAAAGCACATTCTTGGGGCCAACGGCTCGTACCGCCAACGCGACCGACACGCTCGAATCGATCCCGCCCGAAAGACCGAGCACAAGGCCCCGCTTGCGAAGCCCGCGCAACTGCTGGCGCAAGGCCGTTACGATACGGTCCGTTTCGGTGATCAGGTCGATTGCCAGAGCCTGCGCCAGAAAGGTCCGCGCATCCTCGGTCGGGCGAACATTCATTGCGCGGCCTCCATGGTTTCTGCCGCAAGCCGACGGCTGACCTTGCCGGTATCGGTCTTCGGCAGCTCGCGGCGGAACTCGACGACCTTGGGGACCATGAAGTCCTCAAGGTGGCGTGCACAGTGACGTATGATATCCTTTTCGGTAAGCGCCGGGTCGGACCGTACTATAACTGCGCCGATCGCATGCCCGAGCACGGGATCCGGCACACCGACAACCACCGCTTCCGCGATGCCCGGATGAGCGTGAAGCACGGCTTCCACTTCCTTGGGCGCCACCTTCTCTCCCCGCGACTTTATGATGTCGTCCTTGCGGCCGACGAAATAAAGAAAGCCTTCCTCATCGGCCCTGAAAAGATCGCCGGTGTAGAGAACCTTCTCCCAAGGGTTCGGACCCCGGCGCAGGGCTCGTGCCGTCGCAGCTTCGTTTCGCCAATAACCCTGCATGACGTGCGGCCCGCGAATGACCAGCTCACCCGCTACGCCCGGCGGCACCCGTTGCCCCTCGTCGTCGACGACAAAGGCTTCGGTGTTCGGAATGGCTATTCCGACCGAGCCCGGCCGGCGGTCGAGCTCCTCGGGCGGCAGATAGGTGCAGCGCTTGCATTCCGTCAGGCCATACATCGAATAGAGCCTGACACCGGGGAAAAGGAACCGAAGGCGTTCTATGTGAGGCGGCGGCAAGGCAGCCGCCGTGTTGGAAATATAGCGAAGGCTGGGCAGGAAGCCCGGCGCCAGGTCCCTCAACTGCAGGATCATCGCTGCCATCGTGGGCACGAGCGGAAGCCCGGTGACGCCTTCCTGGCGGATGCGTTCAAAGACCGCCTGGGGAAAAGCGAAGGACTTCTCGAGCACGAGCGTGGCGCCGAGCCTGACGGCCATCAGCAATTGATAGAGGCCGTAGTCGAAAGCGAGGGGCAGAACATTCAAGATGATGTCGTCGGGCGAGTTGCGCAGGTAGTTGGTGATGGAGTCGGCCGCCGCGTCGCAATTGCGGTGCGTCATCATCACACCCTTGGGCCGGCCGGTCGAGCCCGAGGTGTAGATCAACATCGCAAGATCGACGTCAACGCCGCGATGGTCAATCTCCCTGACTTGGACCGTCAAGCACTCCGCCAGGGATGTGGCCCCTGCCGGGCATTGGCTATCGGCAGCAACGGTGGAAGCCACGAAGATGCCGGTCTTGCCGGAGGACGTCTCGCCGGAGGATCCGGACGCCTCGGCGACCACGGGCATCAGTCTTGCTTGCGTGAGGATCGCGGCGGCATCGCAATCGGCGATGATGTAGGCTAGCTTTTCGGCCTTGGTGGATGCGTTGATCGGACTGAAAGTCGCGCCTGCTTTAAGAACTGCGAAAATCGAAACCGCAGCCTCCCAGCAATTGTCCATGAAGATCAGCACCCGGTCGTCGCGCCTGACGCCATTCAAAAAAAGGGCGGCGGCCAAGCGGCTCGAGAGATCGTCCAGCTCTTTGTAGCACAGCCTTTTGTGCTCGGTGATCAATGCCGTTTTGGCTGGATGGGCAGCGGCCTTCGCCGTCAGAAAATGTTCGATCCGCACGGACGCTCCTCACCGATGGCGCCTATGCTGCCAGCGCTTCTGCTTTTGCCTTGACGAAGGCTGAGATACGGTCAATCGAATCCAGATTGGCCGGTACGATGTCGGCATCGACCATCGCTATGCCAAAATCATCCTCTATGAATGCCACTAGCTCCAACACGGCCGTCGAGTCGATGATGCCGTTCTCGATCAGTGATGCGGTGTCTGCAAGCTCGTAGGACGTGTCGCCGAACAGGAAGTTGTCGACGATAAAGGTTTTGACCTTGTCCTTGATTGCTACCATGATTTTTCATTCCCTCGATTTCTCAGGCCGCTCGTGCTTCACCGACCTTTTCGCCGGTGAAAATCTTCTGCCACAGTTGCGCCGACAAAATGCCGACGAAAGCCGCATTGTCGCGGAATCCGGACGCTGGCTGCAAGCGGCATTTCTCGTGCAGGTTCGCCACCGCCTTGGCGTTGAATAGTCCTCCGGAGGCGATACTCGCCTCGCTCAGCGAGTCGCGTACGTAGTCCAATTCTCCGGCTCCCACGAAGGAGCGGGCTTCCGGCGCCCGGTAAGGCTGTTTGGTGCGCTCGCGGATGGCCGTCGGAAGCAGGTGCTTGGCAGCTTTGCGCAATATGTGTTTTTCCACCAGTCCCTTCAGCTTCATCTCCGGCGGAAGTCTTGCCGCAAACTCCACCAAGCGATGGTCAAGGAAGGGGAACCGCCCTTCGATACCGTGCGCCATGGCCATGCGATCGCCCTGGCTGGAGAGGATGTAGCCCGGCAGGAGGAAGCGGGTTTCTAGATATTGCGCCTGATGCAGCGGATGCCACCGGGAAAACGCCTCAGGCAACCGGCTGGCCAGGTCCTCGGCTGCGTCATACCCCTTCAATGTCGCGCGCAGGTCACCGGAAAAGAACATCTTCGCCGCTGATGTGGTCTTGAAACGCGGCCGATGCGAGAACAGCGGATCGTCCAGGGCAGCGCTGCCGGTTCCGAAGAACGCAGCCAGGTACTCCACGGACTGCTGTTGCAGGCCCGGCAGATAGGGATAAAGCTTGCGGAACAGTTGTGGCCTTATGCGCGATGCCGGCTGTCGCGCGCAGAAACGGCGAACCCGCGCTTCCTTGAAGACATCATAGCCGGCAAAGACCTCGTCGGCGCCTTCGCCTGTCAGCACTACTTTCAAACCGGCCTGGCGAACGAGGCCGGACAGTTGATAGAGGGGGGCTGGGGCCGTGCGGATGATCGGCCGCTCGGTAAAGCGGATGACTTCGGGAAACGCACCGGCGATATCGCCGGCACGACACGCAATGGTTCGATGGCGTGTGCCAAGTGCTGACGCCATTTCGGTCTGGAAGGCGCTTTCGTCATGCTCGCCGCTGTCGAACGTCACGGAAAATGTCTGCAGCTTAAGAGGAGTCATGCCGGCCGCGAGTGCCGAAACGAGGGATGAATCGAGCCCGCCCGAAAGGTAAGAACCGACCGGCACGTCGGCGCGCATCCGAAGCCTCACCGCGTCGGTCAACAGGGCCTGCAGTTCCTCGGCCGCGTCGTCCTCATTGGTGATCTTCGATGGCCTATCCGGATACGGGTAGTCTAGGTGCCAATATGGTTTGACCGTGACTTGCCCCTGTGTCGCGATCATCACGCTTGCCGGCTCCAGCTCGTGGATGTTGCGGAAAGCCGTGCGTGGAGCGATCGGCGCCCACAGCGTAAAGATCTGGTCGAGTGCAATTGGATCGATTTCGGCCGAGACGCCGGGTACCGTCAGCAGGGCCTTTATCTCCGACGCAAAGTAGAGCACCCCGTCCTTGCTGGTGTAGAACAGCGGCCGAACACCCATGCGGTCTCTTGCAAGCACCATCCGCCGCCGCCGGTTATCCCAAATCGCGAAGGCGAAATCACCGTTCAGGAGCGACAGACAGTCTTCGCCCATCTCGTCATACAGCTGCAGGAGAACCTCTGTGTCGCTCGACGTGCGGAAGCGTCGGCCCTTGGCCAGCAGCCCTTCGCGCAATTCCACGTAGTTGAAGATCTCGCCGTTGAACGCAACCGTCAAATCGCCGGTTTCGTCGGACATCGGCTGCTGGCCATCACCAATCCCAATCACCGACAGCCGCGCATGCCCAAGTCCAGCCTCGGGCGCTACGAATTTCCCTTGTTCATCCGGCCCGCGATGGGCGATCGCAGACGTCATGCGCGCAAGCAAAGCTTCCGCATCCCGGACTGAACCGAAATAGCCCCCGAATCCGCACATCCACCCAGCTCATACTGAACAGCAAGCCACGAAACATAGCGGTCATAAGCGCCTCAAAGGTTAATCGGATACGTTTCAGCGAGCATGTGGTTAACAGGATGTTAGGACAAAATGATGCTTTTTGCGGACCGACTTGCGCCCCACTTCAGATGTCAGCTTGAAGGCATCACGGCGAGCGGTGCAAATCACTGCTTCGAGTACGGCCGGTACCAGTCGACAAACTTCTTCAGCCCGTCCTCTATCGAAACGCTAGGCCTGAAGCCGAAATCCCGCTCCAGCGCGGTCATGTCGGCGTAGGTCTTCTCGACGTCGCTCGCCTGCATCGGCTCGTTGTGGCGGATTGCCTTGACCTTGAGCAGCCTTTCCAGAATGTCGATGAAGTCGCCCAGACGCACCGGCCGGTTGTTGCCGACATTGTAGAGCCTGTTCGGCGGAACGTCAGCCGCCGGCGGCTTGTCGAGCACGGCGACAACCGCCTTCACAACATCGTCTATGTAGGTGAAATCGCGCCACATTTCGCCATTGTTGAAGACCCGGATCGGCTTGCCCTTGAGCATCGCCTGGGTGAACATCCAATAGGCCATGTCGGGACGGCCCCAGGGACCGTAGACCGTGAAAAACCGCAGGCCGGTCTGCGGTATGCCGAACAGATGGGCGTAGGTGTGGCTCATCAACTCATCGGTTTTCTTGGTGGCGGCGTAAAGCGAAACGGGCTTGTCGACCTGATCGGCTTCGCTGAACGGCACGCTGCGGTTGCCGCCATACACCGAGCTCGACGAGGCATAGACCAGATGCTCGAATGCCGGTTCGGCGCGACAGAATTCGAGCACTTCGAGGTGGCCCATGACATTGGAGCGGATATAGAGCCGCGGATTGTCGAGTGAGTGGCGCACGCCCGCCTGCGCGGCAAGGTGCACGATCCTAACGATGCCTTGCCCGGCCAAAGCGGCTGCAAGCGCGCCCTGTTCGGCAATATCGATCTGGTGGAACGAAAAATCCTTATGGGGCAGAAGGCCGGCAAGCCGCCCCTTTTTGAGCGCCAGGTCGTAATAGTCGTTCATGTTGTCGACGCCGACGACCGCTTCTCCCCGGTCGAGCAGATGGTGGCAAACGTGGCTGCCAATGAACCCCGCGGCTCCGGTGACAAGTATAGGCAACAAGCTTCTCCACGCGCATAGCCGGGCCGGTATCTGGAGCGGCAGATCCGGCCCATTTTGTCGTGCTATAGTCGAAAGCCGAGGTGGAGACCACCATTAAGCTGATGCGTCAGCTTGCCTCGCGCATGGCTTCGGCCGCCTGCAGGTCAACCGACACCAGTTGGCTGACGCCTTGCTCGGCCATGGTCACCCCAAACAGCCGGTCCATGCGCGCCATGGTGATCGGGTTGTGTGTGATGATGACGAAGCGCGTTTCGGTGGTTGCGGCCATTTCGTCCATCAGATTGCAGAAACGCTCGACATTGTGGTCATCGAGCGGCGCGTCGACTTCGTCGAGCACGCAGATCGGCGCCGGGTTGGTCAGGAACACGGCGAAGATCAGCGACATCGCCGTCAACGCCTGCTCGCCGCCGGACAGCAGCGTCATCGTCTGCGGCTTCTTGCCGGGCGGACGCGCCAGGATCTCGAGCCCCGCTTCGAGCGGATCGTCGGACTCGATCAGTTGCAGCTCGGCGGTGCCGCCGCCGAACAGATGCGAAAACAGCCGTTGAAAATGGCCGTTGACCACCTCGAAGGCGGCGAGCAGCCGCTCGCGGCCTTCGCGGTTCAGGCTATGGATCGCCTGTCGCAGCTTCCGGATCGCCTCGATGATGTCGTCGCGCTCGGAGACGATGGTCTCCAGCCGGTCCGACAGTTCCTTCTGCTCCTCCTCGGCGCGCAGATTGACGGCCCCGAGCCGTTCGCGTTCGACCTTCAGCCGGTCGAGCTGACGCTCGATCTCGGCCATTTCGGGCATCGGGCTGTCGGGTTCGAGGCCGGTGTGGCGGATAACCAGATGCGGCGGCGTGTTCAGCGTTTCCTGGATGCGCGCCTCGACTTCCAGCCGACGCTCGTCGGCGGCGGTCAGCCGCTCTTCGGCGCGAACGCGGGATTCGCGCGCCTCGGCCAGCGACTGGATGGCAGCAGTCGCAGCCTTGTCCAGCTCGGACTGGCGGTTCTCCGCTTCCTGCAAGCGGTCGCCCGCCGCCTTGCGCAGGCTTTCGGCCTCGGCGAGTTGCGACAGCAGGGCGCGCCGCTTGGCGTCGATCTCGTCGGGGGCGTCGGCCAGTTGCTCGCGCTCGGCCTCGGCCTCCGCCTTGCGTTCGCCGAGCGCCGCGATCTGTGTCGAGGCGTTTTCGGCTCGCTCCACCCAGTTGCACCGTTCCGCGCCGATGGCATCGAGCCGACGCGCACGTGCCTCGGCTTCCCGCCTCAGGCCCTCGTGAACGGCACGCGCATCGGCAAGGGCGGCGCGGTCGCGGGCGACGTTGGCCGCCGACTGCTCGAGCTGCAATTGCAGATCGCCGAGATCGGGCGCGTCCTGCAGCAGCATTTCCGCCTCGACGAATGCCGCCGCCGTTTCCTCATGGCTGTCGACAATGCGTGCGCGCGCCTCGTCAAGTGCTGCACGCCGGCTCGACAGCTCGCCGCCGGCTCTTTCGGCCTCGGCCAGCGTATTGCGGGCAGCATCGAGCCCGTGCTGGGCATCGCGTCCGGCCTGTCGGGCGTTGCGTTCGGCCTCGCTCGCCTGGGCACGCGCCTGTTCGGCCCGGGCAAGGGCTTGTTCAGCTTCGCGCAGGGCGCGCGTGGCATGGACTACTTCGGCATCGAGCTCGGCCAGCCGGTTTTTCTGCGCCAGCCGCTGCGCGGCGGCGGTCGGGGCATCGGCGCTGGCGGTGAAGCCGTCCCAACGCCAGAGCGCGCCTTCGCGGCTGACCAGCCGTTGACCGGGAGCAAGCAGCGTCTGCAGCCGTCTTCCGTCGGCGGCTTCGACAATGCCGATCTGGGCCAGCCTGCGGGCCAGCTGTGCCGGCGCACGCACAACGCTGGCGAGGCTCCTTATGCCTTCGGGCAATGCGGCGTCGGCAGGCTGGATTTCGCTCTGGCCCCAATGCACCGGCGCACTGCGGTCGAGCGGCACGTCGAGATCTTCGCCAAGCGCGGCACCCAGCGCCGTCTCGTAGCCACGCTCGACGCTGATCTGCTCCAGCACCGAGGGAAATAGATCGCCGCTGGCGGCGTTGAGGATCTTGGCCAGCGTGCGGGCCTCGGTTTCGATCCGCGCCAGCTCGGCCTTTGTGTCCTGAACCGGTGGGCGGGCAGCACTTTCGTCTGCACGCGCCTCGGCGACCGCCTGTTCGGCGGCAATGGCGGCTGCCTCGGCCTTTTCGAGCAGCGCCAGCGCCTGATCGACCAGTAGCCGCTTCTCGGCGGGATCGGGCAGGCCGGCGACCCTGGAGACGATCTCCGACAGTTCGCGGTCGACATCGGCAAGCTGGCGGGCAAAGCGGTCGCGGCGCTCAGCGGTGTCGCGCAGCGTCCGTTCGATCTGGTTGCGCGAGGCGGCAGCCTCCGCCCGTTCGGCGGTCAGCGCGGCGAGCCTGACCTCGCTCGAGGCAAGCGTCGATGCCGCCTGCTCGAAAGCCGCGCGGGTGCTGGCCTCGCGCTCGGCGGCGCCGGCGTTTTCGGCATTGAGCGCGGCTTCTTCGGCGGCGAGGCGTTCGAGGATATCCGCATTATCGCGGACCATGCGCTCCTCACGGGCAAGGTCGCCATCGAGCTGTTGCAGTCGGCGGTCGAGCTCTGCCTGGCGGGCGCGGATGCGGCCCGCCTCTTCCTCGATCTGCGCCTTGGCGATCGACAGACGCTGGAAGGCGGCGGCGGCAGCGGCTTCCGCATCGCGCAAGTCCGGCAGCCGGTGGGCGTTGATACCTTGTTCCCTGGCGGCAGCCATCTGGGCGGCGGCACGGTCGCCGACCAGCGCGGTGGCAATCGCCAGCGCCGAACGCGCTTCCCCTTCCTGCGTCTTGGCCAGCGTCCAGCGCAGATGCAGCAGCGTCGCTTCGGCCTTGCGGATGTCGGCCGACAGGTTCTTGAAGCGCGAGGCCTGGCGAGCCTGGCGTTTCAGGCTTTCAATCTGGCTTTCCAGCTCGCCGACGACGTCGTCCAGCCTTTCGAGGTTCTGTTCCGCCGCCTTCAGCCGCAGCTCGGCTTCGTGGCGGCGCGTATGCAGGCCGGAAATTCCGGCCGCCTCTTCCAGCAGCGCGCGGCGCGCTTGCGGCTTTGCCTGGATCAGCTCGCCGATGCGGCCCTGGCCGACCATCGAGGGCGAGCGGGCGCCGGTCGACTGGTCGGCGAACAGCAGCTGCACGTCCTTGGCGCGAGCCTCCTTGCCGTTGATGCGGTAGAGCGAGCCGGCCTCGCGCTCGATGCGGCGCGAGACCTGCAACTCATCGGCGTCGTTGAAGGCGGACGGCGCGGTGCGGTCGCTATTGTCGAGGAACAGCGTGACTTCGGCGGTGTTGCGGGCCGGACGCGTTCCCGAGCCGGAAAAGATGACGTCGTCCATGCCGGACGCACGCATGTTCTTGTAGGAGCTTTCGCCCATAACCCAGCGCAGCGCCTCGACCAGGTTCGACTTGCCGCAGCCGTTCGGCCCGACGATGCCGGTCAGGCCGCGTTCGATGACGAACTCGCCGGGTTCGACGAAGGATTTGAAGCCGAGCAGGCGAAGGCGCGAGAACTTCATTCGCGCCGGCCCATAGCCAAGTTTCGCAACGCTGTTCCGCGGTTTTGCAAGGAGACCCCGCGGCAAGACAAAGAAGTGCGTACGCCGAAGCGACGCCGCTTCGGCGCTGCCGAAACGTCAGAGCAGAGGGTCGATGATGGCCGACATTTCCGCAATCGACATCGCCCCTTTGTAGGTCTTTCCGTTGATGAAAAAGGTCGGTGTGGAATCGACCTTGAATTCGTCGGCGCCGCGCTTCTGGACGGATCTCACATCGTCCAGAAGTTTCTGGTCCGTCAAGCAGGCCTCGAAGGACTCCTGTGTAAAACCGGCAAGCTTGGCGATTTGCAGCAGCGCGTCCTTGGTATTGTTCACACCAACCCAGTTCGCCTGCTGCCTGAACAGCACATCGACCATCGGGAAATAGTTGTCCTTGGAGCATCGCGCCAGCATGAAACCGGCCTCCGCGCTGGGATCGAACGGAAACTCGCGCAGTATGTAACGGGCCTTGCCGGTGTCGATATATTTCGTCTTCAGCTCCGGAAAAGTGGTCTCGGCGAAATGCGCGCAATGCGGGCAGGTCATCGATGCATATTCGACTATGGTGACCTTTGCATCGTCCTTGCCGAGTTGCATGTCGGGCAATGCGCCGGGCTTCAGCAGTGCTGCCATATCGACCGTGCCCTGAGCCTCCGGCGCCGCCGCGGCGGCCGGAGCGGCCGGAGCGGCCGGCTTCGCAGGTTCCGGAGCCGCAGGCTTCACATCCTGCGCCTCGGCTTTCTCGCCCGAGTCGCTGCAGGCGGCAAGCAGCGCCACCGCTGGTATTGCGACCAGCGAAGTCAAAAGGTTTCTGCGGGACAAGGAACGGATCATACGAATCACCTGGCAATAGTTGGATTTTGCAATGCAAAGTCTACAAAAAGCGAGAGTTGGCGCGAATTAAGGCATTACCGCCCCTATTCCAATCGCCAAATCCGGGCATACCATCACGATAGCGCGAGATCACGGTTTCTTTTGACCGAGAATGGTGGCGCCAAGCCGCTCTAGCGAGGCGCGCAGCCCGCCGTCCTCGATCAAACCAACGGTGCCCGACAGCTTCGCTTTCTCGGCCGCAGTCAATGGCCGCAAACTGGGTTTCGGCTTGTCCTTGCCCGCCATTACCGGCTTCTGCACGATCCTGATCCGGCCGATCGCATTGAAACCGAGGAAGGCATTGACCCGGTTGATGATCTCGCCGGTCTCGTGCTGCAGATGCAGCGCCGCCACGCCCTCGCAGGCAACCACCAGCACCGCCGGTTCGAAAGGATCGTCCTCGTGCATGCGGCGCGGCCACTGGATCTTTTCCGGGCGCGAGCGGCCGGCAAGCCGCGGCCCAGCAATTTCTTCCCATGACTGGACCAGTCCGATCGACATACCGGCCCGTTTGCGCAGCACTGGGTCGAGGATCTCGGTTGCGAGATCGCTCACCGGAACGGGATTGCCGAAGGGCCTTTTCCCTGCCATTTGCGTTCTCCAGCTTCAGCACTAATGGATTAGGGCCGACCCTCGATCAATGGCACTGCACGACCAGACCCGCAAGGCCGTATCCGGAGACAATGTCGAGATCGCCTCCCGGCTGCTTGCCTGGTACGACGCGCATCACCGCGACTTGCCCTGGCGCGTTTCACCGCGCGCGCTGGCGGGCGGGGCGCGGCCCGATCCCTATCTGGTCTGGCTTTCCGAGGTGATGCTGCAGCAAACCACGGTCGAGGCGGTAAAATCCTATTTTCGGGCGTTCGTGCAGAAATGGCCAACGGTCCAGGCGCTGGCGGCGGCACCGACCGAAGACGTCATGAAGGCCTGGGCCGGGCTCGGCTATTATTCCCGCGCCCGTAACCTCAAAGCCTGTGCCGATCTCGTCGCGCGGCAAGGCGGCCGCTTTCCGGACAGCGAGTCCGCCTTGAAGGAACTGCCCGGCATCGGCGCCTATACGGCGGCGGCGATCGCAGCGATCGCCTTCGACCGACCAGCCGCGGTCGTCGACGGCAATGTCGAACGGGTCGTCTCACGGCTGTTTTCGATCGCCACGCCGCTGGGCGAGGCCAAGGGCGAGATACGCGGCCAGGTCGAACGCATGGTTCCCCCGACAAGGCCCGGCGACTTCGCGCAGGCGATGATGGACCTGGGCGCGACGATCTGCACGCCGCGACGGCCCCGCTGCATGCTCTGCCCCGTTCGCGAGAATTGCAGCGCCACGATCTCGGGCGACCCCGAACGCTTTCCGGTCCGCCTGCCCAAGGCCGAAAGACCCTTACGCCGCGGTGCCGCCTTCGTTGCCGTCAGGTGCGACGGCGCCATCCTTCTGCGCAAGCGCGCGGACAAAGGCCTGCTCGGCGGCATGACTGAGGTGCCGACGACCGGCTGGACGGCGCGCATAGACGGCGCTACCACGGAAGCGGCGGCCCCGCTCCCCGGCAACTGGCAGCAGGCCGGACGCATCGGCCATATCTTTACCCATTTTGCGCTTGAACTCGACGTGTTCAAGGCGGAGACCGACGTTGCCGCCCCGGTCGGGCATTTCTGGTCGCTGGCCCATGAAATTTCCGGGGAAGCGCTGCCGAGCGTCATGAAAAAGGTAATCGAAGCGGCGATACCGGGCGCGACGAAAAAGCAGCGGCCGCGTTGAAAGAGAGAAGAATGACTGAAATCCGCCACATCGTTTTCGACATCGGCAAAGTGCTGATCCACTATGATCCGGACCTGCCCTTCAGTCGCTTGATCCCCGATCCCGACGAACGGAAATGGTTCTTCGACAATGTCTGCACGCATGATTGGAACATCGAGCAGGATCGCGGCCGCAGTTGGGAAGAGGCCGAAGCGCTGGCGATCGCGCAATATCCCGAGCACGCCGAAAATATCCGCAATTTCCGCCGGCACTGGCACGAGATGGTGCCTCACGCCTATGAGGACAGCGTCGCCATCATGATCGGCCTGATCGACAGCGGCCATGACGTGACGATGCTCACCAATTTCGCTGCAGATACGCTCGCCGAGGCCCGCGAGCGCTTCGATTTCCTCAATCGGCCGCGCGGCGTCACCGTTTCCGGCGACATCCGCCAGATCAAGCCGGATCGCGCCATCTATGACCACCACGTCGCCGCGTTCAGCCTCGAGCCGTCAGCGACGCTGTTCATCGACGACAGCCAGAAGAACGTCGACGGCGCCAAGGCGGCGGGCTGGCAGTCGGTGCTGTTCACCGATGCAAAGACGCTCAGGGCGGACCTTGAGAGTCTTGGGATCAAAGTGTGATTTGAATCGGTTCCAGGAGTTGGTTGAGCCTTCGCATTAACCGATCTGCCGCAACTCGGAAGCCGTCAGGCGCCCGCCCGCTCCATGCCTAGCCGAGCAATGCGGCGAAGCTCGTCGATCGGGGTCAGGCCGCCGCTGCGCTCATAATGCCAGAAGGTCCATCCGTTGCAGGCGTCCAGCCCCTGCACCTCGGCGCCGATCTTGTGGATCGACCCGGCACTGTCGCCGATGGCCAGCGTGCCGTCGGCGCGCACTTTTGCCGCCCAGCGCTTCTTGGCGTCGTAGAGCGTGGCGCCTGGCGCCACCAGGCCATTGTCGAGAAGGGTGACGAAGGCGACGCGCGGCTCGGCGCGCTTGCCGGTCAGTACCGTCAAATTGGCGCCTTCCAGCGGCCGGACCGCATCGATACGTTCCATGGCGGCATCGATATAGGTTTGTTCGCGCTCGATGCCGACGAAGTGGCGGCCAAGCCGCTTGGCCACAGCCCCGGTGGTGCCTGAACCGAAGAACGGGTCGAGCACGATGTCGCCCGGCCTGGTCGATGCCGTCATGACGCGGGCAAGCAACGCTTCCGGCTTCTGCGTCGGATGCAATTTGTCACCATTGTCGTTCTTCAGGCGCTCGCCGCCGGTGCAGATCGGAAACAGCCAGTCCGAGCGCATCTGGACGTCGTCGTTCGACGCCTTCAGCGCCTCGTAGTTGAATGTGTAACCCTTGCCCTTCTGGTCGCGCGATGCCCAGATCATCGTCTCATGCGCGTTCTGGAAACGGCGGCCACGGAAATTCGGCATTGGATTGGTCTTGCGCCAGACGACGTCGTTGAGGATCCAGAAGCCCAGGTCCTGCATCTTGGCGCCGACCCTGAAAATATTGTGGTAGGAGCCGATAACCCAGATCGTGCCGTTGGGCTTCAACACACGGCGCGCCGCCAGCAGCCAGGCGCGGGTGAAGGCGTCGTAGGCCTCAAAACTGTCGAACTGGTCCCAATGGTCGTCGACGGCATCGACCTTGGATTGATCGGGCCGGTGCAGATCGCCATCGAGCTGCAAATTATAGGGCGGATCGGCGAAGATCACGTCGATCGACTTTTCCGGCAGCCGTTCGAGCGCGGCGACGCAGTCGCCCTTCAGGATCGTATCCAGCCACTCGGATTGCTGGGGAACATCGGAAAGCTCGTCGAGAAGACGCACGGCAGACATTGTGACACCCAAGGCACGCGTTACTGTTTACTGTCCGTTATGGTTACCGATCAGCGTAAATATTCAGTGAAGCAGCCCGCCGAATTTGCGAAGCCCGGCCTGTTGGTGTATGCCGCGCCGCCTGAGCCGTTTGGACCAAAAAGCCCTCGGCATTCCCTTCATCCCGCTTTCCGGATCACCATGCCCCAGCCAGACCTTGTCATCTTCGATTGCGACGGCGTGCTCGTCGATTCCGAAATCATCGCCGCGCGGATCGATGCCGAGCTGTTGACCTCGGCCGGCTACGAGATATCGGCCGAGGAGATTTCCGAGGTCTATGCCGGGTTGACTTTCAAGGACATCATGATGCGGGTCGAGGAAAAGTCCCGGATCCCGTTCCAGGCCTCGCTGATCGACAAGGAGGAACAGCTGGTCGATCGTAGGCTGCGCAGCGACGTGCGTGCCATCGACGGGGCGCACGAGGCTGTCGCCGCGGTAGCAGTGCCGCGCTGCGTCTGTTCGAATTCGCGCTCGGAGCGGATCGAATTCATGCTGGAGAAGGTGCAGCTTTTGCCGTTCTTTGCCGGCCGTATCTTTTCCTCGCTGGAAACTCCGACCGGGAAAACCAAGCCGGCGCCGGACGTGTTTCGGTTCGCCGCGGAAAAGCTCAAGGCCGATCCTGCGAACACCTTTGTCATCGAGGATTCGGTGCATGGCGTCACCGGCGCCAAGACGGCGGGAATGCGCGTCATCGGCTTCACCGGCGCGGCGCACAGCTATCCCGGCCACGCCGATGCGCTGACCGAGGCCGGCGCGGAAACGGTCATCCGCCGCTGGGCGGAGCTGAAAAGCGTGATCGCCGCGCTGTCGGAATGGTCGGCGGACGCCTGAGAGGCCGCCTCCAACCGCCGTGGCACGAATGCAGCGGCTTAGTTGGTCGCGGCGGCTTTCTTCTTCCTCGGCTTGTCTGTCGCTACTTTCGGAGCGCCCTCGTCATACCCGGCATATGCCTGGTAGTCCTTCGCCGTCGGCTCCGGAACGACGACGTTGGAATCGGTGAAGACGAACTGCGTGGCACTCGAAGGATCGGTAACCTGGACCTGATAGGAGTGAAGCTGCGAATAGAGAACTTCGGTGCCGTGCATCACCGCGATGCGGATCGGCATGGTGATGGTCCCGGGGGTGAACATCGGGCCAGGCACGACCTTGCCGGCGACGGCTATCTTCATCGACAAGGAGCCGTTGGCGCGGCTGCAGTCGCGGGTCACATCGGTGATCGAAGCCTGATAGATGATCTTGGCGGAATCGTCCGGCTGATCGACGCCTGCCGCGTCCGCTGCCGGCTGGGCGGCTTCCTCGGCGGCAACATCGGTTTTTTTCTTCGGCTTCGGACCGCTCTTGGCGTAGGTATTGAAGAAGGCGGTGCCGTCACGCAACGTCACTTTCGGGCAATAGGCCTGCAGCTGGCTGGAAAGCACCTTGGGATCGGGTGGCGGTGGCGGTGTCGCATCCTTTTTGCCGAAGCCGAGAATTCCATTGTCGCTCGATTGGCAACCTGCGGCGGCAAGCATAAAGCCGGTGAGCGCCACACCCGCGACAAAACGACCGTTGAATGAATGAAACGCCATGGACTGCACTTCCCTCTCGCAAAGCCGGTGACGTATATCAACCGCGCGGCAAAAATGCGACTGATCCAGCGCAGAAATCCACCACCTCGCGGCGGGCGAAAATTCCCGGCAGCAATGGAAACTTGACGATGCAATATGTGAGTACCCGCGGGGAAGCGCCCGCGCTTGGATTTTCCGACGCGGTGCTGGCCGGACTGGCGCGCGACGGCGGGCTCTACCTGCCGAGCGCCTGGCCGCATTTTTCCGCAGCCGAGATCCGCGCCATGCGCGGCCTTGCCTATCCCGATCTTGCCATCCGCGTGCTGTCGCCGTTCCTCGGCGGCGAGATCGCGGCGCCGGTGTTCGAACGGCTGGTGCGCGAAGCCTATGCAACCTTCCGCCATGAGGCCGTCTGCCCGCTGGTGCAGACCGGGCCGAACAGCTTCGTGCTCGAGCTCTTCCACGGCCCGACGCTCGCTTTCAAGGACGTGGCGATGCAGCTTCTTGCACGGCTGATGGACCATGTGCTGGCCGAGCGTGACCAGCGCGCCACCATTGTCGGCGCCACCTCCGGCGACACCGGAGGGGCCGCCATCGATGCCTTTGCCGGGCGCAACCGCACCGACATCTTCGTGCTTTTCCCGCACGGCCGCGTCTCGCCGGTACAGCAGCGGCAGATGACGACCTCGACCGCCGCAAACGTCCATGCGTTGGCGATCGAAGGCAATTTCGACGACTGCCAGAGCCTGGTAAAGGACATGTTCAACGACCACGGTTTTCGTGACCGGGTATCGCTGTCCGGCGTCAACTCGATCAACTGGGCCCGCATCATGGCCCAGATCGTCTATTATTTCTCCTCCGCGCTGTCGCTCGGCGCGCCCGACAGGCCGGTTTCCTTCACCGTGCCGACCGGCAATTTCGGCGACATCTTCGCCGGCTATGCCGCCAAGAAGATGGGGCTGCCGATCGAACGGCTGATCATCGCCACCAACGACAACGATATTCTGGCGCGCACGCTGGCAACCGGCGAATACCGCATGAAGGGGGTCTTTTCGACCACGTCCCCCTCGATGGACATCCAGGTGTCTTCGAACTTCGAACGCTTGCTGTTCGAAGCGTCCGGCCGCGATGCCTCGGCCGTGCGGCGCTACATGAACGGACTCAAGCAGTCCGGCGCCTTCACCATCGAGGCCGGCGAAATCGCCAAGATCCGCTCCGAATTCGACGCCGGCCGCGCCACCATGGACGAGGTCGCCGCCACCATCCGCACCACACTTGCGGCGAGCGGCTATCTGCTCGACCCGCATACCGCCGCGGCCGTGCATGTGGCCGCCGGCAAGGCTGCGGGTGAGGTGCCGATGGTGGTGCTGGGCACTGCGCACCCGGCAAAGTTTCCCGCCGCCGTCGAAGCCGCCAGCGGCGTGTCGCCTGCCCTGCCTGCATGGCTAGGCGGGTTGATGAGTGCCGAGGAAAAATACACGGTACTTCCATCCGACCTGAAAATGGTGGAAGATTATCTCGGCCGCCACACGCGGGCGGCGCGTTAGGGAGTAATTGCCATATGGGTGTTGAGGTAAGCCGTCTGTCGAACGGCCTGACAGTCGCCACCGAAACCCTTCCAAGCCTCGAATCTGTTGCCCTTGGCGCCTGGGTCAAGTCGGGCGCACGCAACGAGCGTGACGAAGAGCACGGAATGGCGCACTTGCTCGAGCACATGGCTTTCAAGGGCACCAGTCGGCGAAGCGCCTTCGAGATTGCCTCGGAGATCGAGGACGTCGGCGGCGAGATCAATGCCGCCACCAGCGTCGAGACGACCTCCTATTATGCAAGGGTTCTGAGCGACGACGTGCCGCTGGCCGTCGATATCCTTTCCGACATCCTGCAGGAATCCGAATTCGATCCGCAGGAGTTGGAACGAGAGCAGCATGTGATTCTGCAGGAGATCGGCGCCGCGCACGATACGCCCGACGACGTCGTTTTCGATCACTTTACCGAGACCGCCTTCCGCCACCAGACTATCGGCCGCTCGATTCTTGGCACGCCGGAAACCGTCAAATCCTTCACTTCGAAGCAGCTGCACGACTTCATCGAACGACAGTACGGCGCCGAGAACATGGTGATGGTGGCGGCCGGCGATATCAAGCACGACGATTTCGTGCGCGAGGTCGAAAAGCGTCTCGGCAGCTTCCGCGGCAAGGCCGACGGCACCATCCCGCAATATGCGCAGTATGTCGGCGGCGATTTTCGCGAGGACCGCGACCTGATGGACGCGCAGATCGTGCTGGGTTTCGAGGGCCGCGCCTATCACGTCCGCGATTTCTACGCCTCCCAGGTCCTGTCGATGATCCTGGGCGGCGGCATGTCGTCGCGGCTTTTCCAGGAAGTCCGCGAGAAACGCGGCCTGTGCTATTCGGTCTACGCCTTCCATTGGGGTTTTTCCGACACCGGCGTCTTCGGGGTCCATGCGGCGACCGGACAAAGCGATATTGCCGAGCTGGTGCCTGTGATCATCGACGAGCTGCAAAAGGCCGGTGAAAACATCCTGCAGGAGGAGCTCGACCGGGCGCGTGCGCAGTACCGCGCCGGGCTGATCATGTCGGCCGAGAGCCCGGCCAGCCGCGCCTCGCAGATCGCCAGGCAGTTGCTTCTGTTCGGCAGGCCGATAGCCAAGGAAGAGTTGATGGAGCGGCTGTCGGCGCTGACGGTCGAGCGGCTGACGGACCTGTCGTCGCGGCTTTTTTCGACCAAGCCGACGCTTACAGCCGTCGGGCCGGTGGGTACGCTCGCGCCCTATGAGGCGATCCTCGATTCGCTTTCGGGCACGCAGACCACTGCCCGCAAGCTCGCCGTCTAAGCCTACTCGAGCGTCGTGTTCGCGCTCCCTTTCTTTCGCCGCGACCTGCCGGCACTGAAGGGCGAGCTTGTCACGCTGCGCGTACCGCTGACCAACGACTATCGCGAGTGGTCGGTGCTGCGCAGTGAAAGCCGCGCCTTCCTTGAGCCGTGGGAGCCGCGATGGACCCCTGACGAACTCGACCGCACGGCGTGGCGGCATCGTATCGGGCGCTACCGCGAGGACTACGCGCAGGGGACGGCGATCGCCTTCTTCATCTTCGAGAAAAGCAGCGGCAAGCTGGCCGGCGGTATCACCCTCGGCAATATCCGCCACGGGGTCGCCCAAAGCGGCCATATCGGCTACTGGATCGGCGAGCGCTTCAGCGGACGCGGCCTGATGACCGATGCCGTAAGAGTGGTGACGCGTTTCGCCTTCGAAACGCTGCGATTGCACCGGATCGAAGCTGCCTGTATTCCCGACAACGCCCGGTCGATCCGCGTGCTTGAAAAAGCCGGATTCCGGCGCGAAGGACTGCTACGATCCTATCTCAGGATCAACGGCATCTGGCAGGACCATTACCTATACGCCCGAATCGCGGACGATCCGCCGGGCGTTGGAACAAAGGGCTGATTTTGACGAATTTTCTGCGCAAGGGGTCGCTGCTTGCCTTTATGCTGGCGGCAATCGTCACGCTCTGCGCGGCGTCCTCGGCCTTTGCCGTAGAACCGATCAAGATCGCCCGCGACGACGTTGCGCTCGATCTTTCGGGGGCCGTCTTGATCTACCGGAACCAGGGCGAGAATTTTCAGGTGTCGACCGCGCCAGGCCCGGACGGCATCGTGCGGCGCATCGAGGTCGAGGCAAATGATGCGCGCTCGAGCGGTGACTGGGCGGTGTTCGCGCTGGCCAATACCACCGACCAGCAGCTCGACAGGCTGATTGTCGCACCGCATTTCCGGCTGGTAAATTCCGGCCTGTTCTGGCCGGATCTCGGCTCGACCCGTATCGCCGCGATCACGCCCAGCGAAGGCTTTGCGCTCGACCGCCAGACCAGCCCCGACGCCGACGTCTTCCGGGTCACGCTGAACCCGGGAACGGTGATTACCTTCATCGCCGAGCTTGCCTCGCCCAAGCTGCCGCAGGTCTATCTGTGGGACCCTGAATCCTATAAGGATTCGGTCAATTCCTACACGCTGTTTCGTGGCATCGTCATCGGCATTGCCGGCCTGCTGGCGCTGTTCCTGACCATCCTTTTCGTCGTCAAGGGGACCTCGATGTTCCCGGCAACGGCGGCCCTAGCCTGGGCGGTGCTTGCCTATATCTGCGTCGATTTCGGCTTTCTCAACAAGATCATAGAGATCTCACCGGGCAATGAGCAGATGTGGCGCGCCGGAACGGAGGTGGCGCTCGCGGCGACCTTCGTGGTGTTCCTGTTTGCCTATCTCAATCTCAACCGGTGGCACGGCCATTTCAGCTACGGCGCGCTGGTCTGGATTCTCGGGCTGGTGCTGATCGCCGGTGTCGCCATCATCGATCCGGCGGTTGCCGCTGGCATTGCCAGGCTGTCCTTCGCCGCCACCGCGCTGACCGGGCTCGGCCTGATCATCTTCCTCGGTATCCGCGGTTACGACCGCGCCATCATGCTGGTGCCCAGTTGGGTGATGGTTCTGCTGTGGCTATGCGGATCGTGGATGGCGATCACCGGCATGCTGGACAACGATATCGCCCAGCCGGCGCTGGGCGGCGGGCTGATCCTCATCATCCTGCTGATCGGCTTCACGGTGATGCAGCACGCTTTTGCCGGCGGCGCCCTGCATCAGGGCCTGTTCTCCGATCTCGAGCGCCAGGCGCTGGCGGTTGCCGGATCGGGCGATACCGTGTGGGACTGGGACGTGCTGCGCGACCGCGTCGTCACTCGTCCCGACGTCAGCATTCAGCTCGGCCTTGCCCCCAACAGTCTCGGCGGGCCCGCCCGCAACTGGCTGCCGGTGCTGCATGCCGACGACCGCGACACGTTTCGCACGACGCTCGACGTGGTGCTCGAGCACCGGCGCGGCCGGGTGTCGCAAAACTTCCGCCTGCGCGGCGCCGACGGGCACTATCACTGGTTTTCGCTGCGCGCCCGGCCGGTGATCGGCTCGGACGGCGAGGTCATCCGCTGCGTCGGCACCATGGTCGACGTGACGGAGCAGAAGAAGTCCGAGGAACGGCTGCTGCATGACGCCGTACATGACAATCTCACCGGCCTGCCCAACCGCGAGTTGTTCATGAACCGGCTGGAGGCGATCATTTCGATCGCCCGCACCGAAGAGAAGGTGCGCCCGACCGTCTTCGTCATCGACATCGACCGCTTCAAGCAGGTCAATGACGGGCTCGGCATCTCGGCCGGCGATACCATCCTTTTGACCATCGCGCGGCGGCTGCACCGGCTGCTCAAGCCGAAGGATTCGCTGTCGCGCTTTGCCGGCGACCAGTTCGCGCTGATGCTTTTGTCGGAGCAGGATCCGGCTCGCATCGCGGGCATTGCCGATGCCATCAAGCACGCCATCAACAACCCGATCACCTTCGCCAAGCGCGAGATCGTGCTGACCGCCTCGATCGGGCTGATCACCTGGACCGCCACGCAGACCTCAGCCGAGGACATGGTCAAGGATGCCGAGCTTGCCATGCATCAGGCCAAGCGCTTCGGCGGCGACCGGATCGAGCCATTCCGTCCCGCCTTCCGCACCGTCGGCACCGACCGGCTGCAGTTCGAGTCCGATCTGCGCCGCGCCATCGAACGACGCGAATTCACGCTTGCCTACCAGCCGATCGTGCGGCTGGAGGACGGCAGCGTCGCAGGCTTCGAAGCGCTGCTGCGCTGGGACCATCCGCGTCGCGGCATGATCCCGCCGGCTGATTTCATTCCGGTCGCCGAAAACTGCGGCCTGATCGTGCAGCTTGGGCTGTTCGCCATGCAACAGGCTGCCGAAGACCTGGCGGGATGGCAAAAGCAGATCGGCGATGCGCCGCTGTCGGTCTCGGTCAATCTGTCCAGCCGTCAGCTCATCCGCCGCGACCTGGTCAGCGACGTCCGCTCGGTGATCGCGCGAGCCAACCTGAAACCGCGCTGCTTCCGGCTCGAACTCACCGAATCGCTGGTGATGGACAATCCCGAGCAGACCGCCCATGTGCTGACCAAGCTGAAGCAGCTTGGCATCGGCCTGTCGCTGGATGATTTCGGCACCGGCTATTCATCGCTGGCCTATCTGACGCGCTTTCCATTCGACACCATCAAGATCGACAAGAGCTTCGTCGACGACGCGACGCCGAAACGTGCGGTGCTGCTCAAATCCATGGTCAATATGGCGCATGAACTCGGCCTGTCGGTTGTCGCCGAAGGCATTTCGGACGAGAGCGATGCGCTGGAGTTGCGGCAGATGGGCTGCGAGTACGTGCAGAGCTTCATGTTCGGCGCGCCGATGCCGGGCGACCAGGTGCTGAAGACGCTGAAGGAACAGTATCCGTTGACCCAAGCGTGACAAGTTTCAGGACGTAATGAGGTTCAGGCGTGACCGGCAGCCAGGCTGAGATGCGCGAGATCAATGCCGATCGAGGCGAGGATCCGGTCATATTTGCGATCGATGTCGGCGTCGAACAGAAGCTCGGCACTTGCCGGGCAAGTCAGCCAGCCATTCTCGACGATCTCGTTTTCAAGCTGGCCCGCACCCCAGCCGGCATAGCCAAGCGCCATCAGAGCCCGCCGGGGTCCGCGGCCGGAGGAGATGGCGCGCAATATGTCGACGGTCGCGGTCAGACAGACATCGTCGGACACGGCGAGCGAGGATTCCACCCGGTAGTCGCCCGAATGCAGAACGAAGCCGCGGCTACGATCCACCGGTCCGCCATTGCGCACGACGAAGTCGCGCGCCGGTGGCGGCAGGCGAATTGCCTCCAGCTCGTTCATGATGCCGAGTTGCACGAGCAGGTCCGGAAACAGCATCTGCTGCGTCTGGTTGATGATCAGCCCCATCGCGCCTTCGTCGCTGTGCGCGCAAATGTAGATGACAGAGCGCGTGAAGCGGTCATCCTTCATGCCGGGCATGGCAATCAGGAACTGATCGTCGAGAAAGCCGGGTCCTGCGGCCGTCCTTTTATGGCGCAACAAATCCATGGCCACAGCGTAACGCGTTTCCGGGGCGTCGAAAAGATGGGCGGCGCCCGATTTGATCAGGCTCGTAAATCGAAGGTCACGCAAATATGATGCCGGCGGCGTCATGAAATCATTGTGCGGCCATCAACAGACGATCAAATCATTGCCATGCAAAGCTTGAAAATCCTGCTGCTTGGCGTAGCCATTGGATCGGCGACCGGCCTCCCCGCCTCAGCCTCCTCATCGGCCTGGTACAACAGCGAAGGCGGCAGGGTGCGGCTGGTGACGAGCGGCAAGGCCGATGAGGCCGGGCGTCTCCAGGGCGTCCTCGACATTGCGCTGAAGCCCGGCTGGAAGACCTATTGGCGCGATCCGGGCGATGCGGGCGTGCCGCCACAGATCGACGTCTCGGCCAGCACCAACATTGCCGACGCGACGCTTTCGTTTCCGCCGCCGCAGCGCCACGACGACGGCTACGGCAAATGGGCCGGCTACGACCACCCCGTTTCGTTGCCGGTGACGTTCACGCTTGCCGCGCCCGGCCAGCCGGCCGTCATCGATGCGGACATTTTCCTCGGCATCTGCGAAACCATCTGCATCCCGGTGCAGACAAGGCTGACCGTCGATCCCGGCGCCGATCCGGACAACGCCGAGGACGCGGCACTGGTCAAGGCAGGCCTTGCCACCCTGCCCGCCACGGCAACGCCCGATTTCGGCATAAACGTACTGCCGGGCGACCACGAAACGCTGATTGTCGAAGCGAGCTTTCCGGGCAGCCCCGAGGGCGCCGACTTCTTCGTTGCCGGCGAACGCGACTACATGTTCGGTGCCCCGGCACGCAGCGAAAAGGATGGCAAGCTGATCTTTACTGTGCCGATCCTCGACAGGCCGTCGACAACGCCAACCGATGGCGGCCTGCACTACACACTGACAAGTGCCGCAGGCGCGGTCGAAGGCCTGTTGCCATTCCCGTGATGCCAACGTCTGGACGGTTGCCGGGCGCGCCTTAATTCGCTATCGCAAGGACACTCCCTTCCATTTCCAAGCGAGGACCATCATGACGATCTCCGTTGGCGACAAACTGCCCGATGCGACCTTCAAGACAATGACCGCCGACGGTGCAAAGCCGATAACGACGGGCGAGCTATTCTCAGGAAAGAAGGTCGTGCTGTTTGGCGTTCCAGGCGCCTTCACGCCGACCTGCAGCAACAATCATCTGCCCGGCTACCTGGACAATTACGACGCCATCCTGGCGCGCGGCGTCGACACTATCGCCGTTGTCTCGGTCAACGATGTTCACGTTATGGGGGCCTGGGCCCGCTTCAGCGGCGGTGAAGGCAAAATCCTTTATCTTGCCGATGGCAATGGCGATTTCGCCAAATCCGTCGGCCTCGACGCCGACCTCTCCAGCGGCGGCATGGGGCTACGCTCGAAGCGTTTTTCGATGATCGTCGATGACGGCAAGGTCACCGCATTCAATGTCGAGACAAAGCCCGGCGTCGACGAATCCGGTGCGGCTCACATTCTCGGACAGCTTTCCGTCCTGGCGACAGCCTAGGCCAGGCACGGCAAAGGGCGCCTTCGAGCGCTCAACGTCCAAAGGACGCTGACTTTTGCATCGGCGCATGATCCTTCCGAAAGCCGACCCGGTTTTTCGGGACCATGCGTCGGCCCTTCGGGACTGCTTGCTTCTGGGGACCTCGATTATGTCTGACATCGTCTGGCGCAGCGTCGCGATCGGCATCGGCGCAACCGCGCTTATGGATGTCTGGGCGATTTTCCTGAACAAGGCGTTTGCTCAGCCGCGGCCGAACTGGGGGCTGGTCGGCCGCTGGGTCTGGCATCTCAGGGAAGGCAAGGTCTTCCATGACGACATTGGCGAGGCCTCGCCCTACCCGCATGAATCAGTACTTGGCTGGGCCTTTCATTATGCTGTCGGCATCGTCTACGGCGTCATACTGGTCGTGCTGGCCGGAACGGCCTGGCTCACCGCGCCGACCTTCCTGCCGGCTTTTATGCTCGGCATCGTCACCGTCGGCGCCGGGTGGTTTCTGCTGGCGCCCGGCATGGGCGCCGGCTGGGCCGCTTCGAAGCGGCCCAATCCGATGCAGGTCCGCGCCCTCAATCTTGTGTCGCATACGGTGTTTGCCATCGGACTGTTCGGCACCGCCCTTCTGATCCGCTGACACGCCAGTTCAACCGGATCAATAACTCTGGGTCGAGCGCCGAACCTTCTTGGCCGCCGATTGCCTGGAGTGGGTGCCTTCCTCCGGCGGCACGGACGCGAGCACGGGTTTCGCCGACTTCGTCTTGAATGGCGCCATGCCGAGCCGCGCCAATTCGTCGGCGCGCTCGTTCTCGGGATGGCCGGCGTGGCCCTTGACCCAATGCCAGGTGACCTGGTGGCGGTTGCGCGCAGCGTCGAGCTGCTGCCACAGCTCGGCATTCTTCACCGGCTGCCTGGCGGCCGTCTTCCAGCCGTTGCGCTTCCAGCCGTCGATCCAGCCGAAAATGCCGTCCTTGACGTAGTTGCTGTCGGTATAAAGATCGACGACGCAAGGCTCCTTGAGCGCATTGAGCGCCGAGATGGCCGCCAACAACTCCATGCGGTTGTTGGTGGTCAGAGCCTCGCCACCATGGAGCTCCTTGATTGCGCCGTTGAAGCGCAGGATTGCGCCCCAGCCGCCAGGCCCGGGATTGCCCGAACAGGCACCATCGGTGAAGATTTCAACGCGCTTGGTCATGTCAGTCCATATTCGGAAGGAGAGTTGATCGCCCGGTGGAAGCGCATCCGGCGGATATACTCGGTCGGGTCGCGTTTCATCACCAGGCCGCCGTCCGGGACCGTCAGCCAGTCGTAGAGCCGGGTCAGCATGAAGCGCAGCGCCGAACCGCGCGCCAGCATCGGCAGCGCAGCTTTCTCGTCACTGCTCAACGGCCGCACGCTTTGGTAGCCGGCAAGCAGCGCCGTGCCCTTGGTCAGATTGAAGGAAAAATCCTTCTCGAAGCACCAGGCGTTCAGGCACGTGGCAACGTCATAGGCATAGAGGTCGTTGCAGGCGAAATAGAAGTCGATCAGCCCGGACAGTTTCTCGCCGAGGAAAAACACATTGTCCGGGAAAAGATCAGCATGGATGATGCCTTGCGGCAGACCGTTCGGCCAGTTCCGCTCGAAATCGGCGAAATCGGCATCGACCTCGGCCGCCAGTCCCGGCTCGACCTCGTCGGCGCGGGCGCGGGCGGCATTCCACAGCTTGCGCCAGCCATCGATGGCAAGGGCGTTGGGGCGGGTCATCGGAAAATCCGCGCCGGCGAGATGCAGTGCCGCCAGCGCCTTGCCGACCTCGCCGCAATGTGCAGCCGTCGGCCGCCGCAGCGACAGGCCTTCGAGAAAGGTGATGATGACCGCCGGCCGGCCGGCAAGTGTTCCGATCACGCCGCCATCATGTGCGGTGACCGGGAGCGGACACGAGATGCCCTTTCTGGCGAGGTGGGCCATGAGGCCGAGAAAGAACGGCAGGTCAGCCTTGTCGACGCGCTTCTCGTAAAGCGTCAGGATGTAGGAGCCGCTGCTGGTGTGCAGCAGAAAATTCGAGTTTTCGGTGCCTTCGGCGATGCCCTTGTAGGACAAGAGGTCGCCGACCGGATAGTTCCTGAGGAATGCGCCGAGCTCGCCCTCGTTGACGTCGGTGTAAACCGCCATCGTTGCTACGCGGCCCCGTTGACGAAGGCCATGTCGGCAGCCGTCAGTTCGACATCGCGCAACACCCGCATCACCGGAAAGTCCTCCGTCTCCGTCGCCGTCACGGCCAGCTCGATGGTCACGTCGAAGCGCTGCCTGAACGCATCGACGATCTCGTCGACGATGATCTCCGGCGCCGAGGCGCCCGCCGACAGGCCGAGCGTCGAAATGCCGGCAATCTCATTCCACGGAATTTCGGAGGCGCGCTGCACGAGAAGCGACATCGAGGCGCCGGCGCGCTCGGCCACTTCGACCAGGCGCCGCGAGTTGGACGAGTTAGGTGCGCCGACAACCAGGAAGAGATCGGCGCCGGCCGCTGTTTCCTTGACCGCTTCCTGGCGATTGGTGGTGGCATAACAGATCGATTCCGCCGCCGGCGCGTGCAGCTCGGGAAAACGCTGCTGCAGGGCGCGGATGATACCGGCGGTATCCTCGACCGACAGCGTCGTCTGGGTGACGAAGCCGAGCGCTTGTGGGTCTGCGGGCACGAAGCTTGCGGCGTCGGCCTCGGTCTCGATCAGAGTTACCGCGCCGTCCGGCAACTGGCCCATTGTGCCGATCACCTCCGGATGCCCGGCATGGCCGATCAAGAGCACGTGGCGGCCAAGCCGCTGATGGCGCATCGCCTGCTTGTGGACTTTCGAGACCAGCGGGCAAGTCGCATCGAGATAGAACAGGTTGCGGGACTGGGCGTCGGCCGGCACCGATTTCGGCACGCCATGCGCCGAAAAGACGACCGGGCTCTGGCGATGCTCGGGCGGGATCTCGGAGAGCTCCTCGATGAACACCGCGCCGAGGCTTTGCAGCCCTTCGACGACGTAGCGGTTGTGCACGATCTCGTGGCGGACATAGACCGGCGCGCCGTATTTCTTCAGCGCCAGCACGACGATCTGGATGGCACGGTCAACGCCCGCACAGAAACCGCGGGGCTGGCAGAGCCGGATGGTCAGCGGCGGCTTTGTGTGAAGCATGATTGCATCTTACGCTGATTGTGGGCCGGTTGATCGGACTATGACTTCTGAGCTCAAGGCGCGAAATGAGGTGCGCGGCCCTGCCCTGTCAAGGGTAGTGGCGGCGATCATTGGTCTTTCGCCGGGCGGCGGAGCCAGGAGATCAGGACGCCGGCAAGGGCGGCGGCAAGGCCGTACCAGGTTATCGCATATTGCAGATGGCTGTTCGGCAGGTCGATGACGGTGACACCGCCAACCGGCAGCCCGCCGGGGTTGGGCGTGGCGTTCGCATCGATGAAGATCGGCACCAGCGCCGCACCTGTCGGCAGGCCGGCGCTCGAGGCCATCGCGTCACGGTCCTTCCAGTAGAAGATGTTCTTCTGCGGGTCATTGTCGGGAAGCATCATCGAGGGCTTGGCCGGCAGCGGGTTGCGGGCGAGCCCCGTCACCGTCACTTTGCCCGTTACCTGCCCCTGCGGCCGCTTGGCTGGATCCTTGAAATCGTAGGGCACGAAGCCGCGGTTGATCAGCACGAAACGGCCATCGTCGAGCTGCAGCGGCGTGAAAACGTCGAAACCGGACTGGCCTTCCCAGGTGGCGAGGAAATGCCGCTCGTCTTGATGCAGGAAAGTGCCGGTCACCATCACCGGCGTGTAGTCCACGTCGCCGGTGGCAGCAAACCGCTTTTCGACCTCGGCCAATGGTACAGGCGCCGAATGCGTACGCTGGTCGATCGTCTGGAGAAGGCCCTCTTTCCAGTGCAGGCGCTGAACCTGCCAGGTGCCGAGCGCCAGCAGGATCAAAAACACGACGATACCCAGGCCGAGCGCCAATGCGCGCTTGGGCCGCGACCGGCCGGCCACCGAACCTGATGCCTCGCTCATTCGCCGCGGTCCAGCCGGCCCTCGGCCGCCTTGTTGCGGTATTGCAGCGTCAGCAGCACGCCCTTGATCAGCCGGAGCGCCGCCAGGCAAAGCACCAGCGTCAGCGGAATCCACAGCAGCAGATGCAGCCAAAGCGGTGGATTGAGCGTCACCTCCATCCACAACGCCAGGCCGACGACGATGAAGCCGATGATCAGGATAACGAACACCGCCGGCCCGTCACCAGCATCGGCGAAAGAATAATCGAGGCCGCAATTGGTGCAGCGATTGCCGACCGTGAGGAACCCGGAGAACAGCTTGCCCTCGCCACAGCGGGGGCAGCGGCCATGCAAGCCGGCCGAGATCGGATCGATTGGTGGCCAGATCGCCTTGTCGTCGCTCATGGGATCATCCTAGGAGCATTTGCCGCAAAAGATAAGGCGGCCACGTCGCCGCAGCCGCCTTGTCGATTTCCTCAGTTCGATCTCAGTGCGGTTCGATCATCGCGCCGTTCGATGCCCAGACGTAGATCGAGGCAAACAGGAACAGCCACACCACGTCCACGAAGTGCCAGTACCAGGCGGCGGCCTCGAAGCCGAAATGCTGCTTGGGCGTGAAGTCGCCCTTTATGGCGCGGATCAGGCAGACCAACAGGAAGATCGTGCCGATGATGACGTGGAAACCATGGAAGCCGGTCGCCATGAAGAAGGTGGCGCCGTAGATCGAATCCCTGAAGCCGAACGGCGCGTGCATGTACTCGTAGGCCTGCACCATGGTGAACAGCATGCCGAGGCCGACGGTCAGCACCAACCCATTGATCAGGCCCTTGCGGTCGCCGTGGATGAGCGAGTGGTGCGCCCAGGTCACCGTGGTACCCGACAGAAGCAGGATGACGGTGTTGTAGAGCGGCAGATGGAAGGGGTCGAGAACTTCGAGGCCCTTGGGCGGCCAGACGCCGCCGGTGAAGGCGGTACGGGCGTATTGATGGACCTCGCCCGGAAACAGGCTGGCGTCGAAGAAGGCCCAGAACCAGGCGACGAAGAACATCACCTCGGAGGCGATGAACATGATCATGCCGTAGCGCAGATGCAGCGACACGACACGGGTGTGGTGTCCCTCATGCGCCTCCTTGATCGTATCCGACCACCAGGCGAACATCGTGTAGATGACGATCAGCAGGCCGATGAAGAACAGCCATGGATTGGCGACATTGAAACCGAAGATCGCGAAATCGCCGCCCTTGAGGTATTGCATGTAACAGACGCCGCCGAACGCGGTCACCAGCGCCCCGACGGAGCCCAGGAACGGCCACGGGCTCGGGTCGACGAGGTGGTAGTCATGTTGTGGTTTTGCGTGTGCGTCTGCCATATCAACCCCCGAGGCTTGCTTCGGTATCTGAAATCTTGTTGCGGCGGCCGTCGGCCGGCACCGATGATGCGACCGGCTTGGTCTTGTCGACCGGGAACATCGTGTAGGACAGGGTAATCGTCGTCAGATCCTTCAATTCCGGCGCGTTGACGATGTCGGGATCGACATAGAAGACGACCGGCATGTCCAGTGTCTCGCCCGGCTTCAGCGTCGTGTCGGTGAAGCAGAAACACTCGACCTTGTTGAAGTAAGGTCCGGCCAGTTCCGGCTGCACGTTGAAGGTGGCGCGTCCAGTGATGGGACGGTTGAATTTGTTGGTCGCGCTGAAATGCGCCTCGGCGGTTTCGCCGATCTTGATGGTGATCGAGCGGGCGACCGGCTGGAATTGCCAGGGAACGCCGGCGGTGTTGGCGTCGAAGCGGATGGTGATGTCGCGATCGAGCACCCGATCGGCATATTGCTGGGTCGCCCGTTTGACGGTGCCGCCGTAGCCTGTCGCCTGGCAGAACATCGCGTAGAGCGGCACCGCGGCGTAGGCCATGCCGATCATGCCGCCGAAGAACGCGATGCAGACGCCGGCGACGACACGGTTCGTATTCTTCTTCTTAGGATCGGTGACTGTTTGCCTGGTCATTGTGAGCTCACATCGAGCCGGGGAAACTGTGACCAAATTTCACGATGGTCGCGACGTAGAATATGACGACCAGCGCCGCCAGCGCGAAACCGATTGCGGCCGAGCGATTGCGGCGGGCCTTCTGCTGACGTTCGGTCAACGTGACCAGTTCAAGCTTCTTTTCGGCCATGCTCATGCTCCACCAATGGTCAGCGCGCGCGCGACGACACAATCGCCAAGGTAGGCGGCGAAGATGGCGAAGAGATAGAGCAGCGAATAGCCGAACAAGGCCTTGGCCGGCTTCATCGCCCGGTCGTCATCGGCCATTTGCAGCACCCTCCACGCATACCAGACGAAGCCGGCGCCGAGCAGCAATGCAACGATGCCATAGACCGGCGTGGTGAACCCGAGAACCCAGGGCAGCACGCCAACCGGCGCGAGGACCAGCGCATAGGCAAAGATCTGGCGTCTGGTCGAGGCCTGGCCGGCGACATTCGGCATCATCGGAATGCCTGCCTTGGCGTAGTCCTCCGACTTGAACAGCGCGAGCGCCCAGAAATGTGGCGGCGTCCACAGGAAGATGACCAGGAACAGCACCAAGCTTTCGAGGCTGACCGATCCGGTTACCGCCGCCCAGCCTATGACCGGCGGAATGGCACCGGCAGCCCCGCCGATGACGATGTTCTGCGGCGTCCAGCGCTTCAGCCACATCGTATAGATGACGGCATAGAAAAAGATGGTGAAGGCCAGAAGCGATGCTGCCAACCAGTTGACCAGCACGCCGAGCGTCATCACCGACAGAACCGACAGCACCAGCCCGAAACTCAATGCCTCGCCTGGCCGGATACGGCCGGCCGGCACGGGACGGCCGGCGGTGCGCGTCATCACCGCATCGATGTCTGCGTCATACCACATGTTGAGCGCACCGGAGGCGCCGGCGCCGATGGCAATAGCTAGGATCGCGATCACCGCCAGCAGCGGATTGATGGTCACCGGAGCGGCGACCATGCCGACAAACGCAGTGAACACCACCAGCGACATGACGCGCGGCTTCAGCAGGGCGAAGAAATCGCCCGCCGTCGCTTCCGACATGCGGAAGCCCGGCTCGTCAATCAGTCTGTCTTCGGCAAGGGCCATGCGTACTTAAAGTCCATCATTCCGTTGGCCAAAACCGCCGGTCGGCCGGCGGCTCCGTATTAAAGGAGGCAACCGCCTACTTGATCTTCGGCAACTGTTCCCACTGGTGGAACGGCGGCGGCGAAGGCAGCTGCCATTCCAGCGTGGTCGCACCCTCGCCCCAAGGATTGGCGCCGGCGACCCGCTTCTTCTGGAACGCCTCGAAGACGCCGAACAGGAAGATGACGACGCCGATAGCCGAGATGTACGAGCCGTAGGACGACACCATGTTCCAGCCGGCGAAGGCATCCGGATAGTCGATATAGCGACGCGGCATACCGGAAAGGCCGAGGAAGTGCTGCGGGAAAAAGACCAGGTTGACGCCGACAAAAGTGACCCAGAAGTGGGTGTTCGCGATCACCGGCGAATACATGTAGCCGGTCATTTTCGGGAACCAGTAGTACCAGCCGGCGAAGATCGCGAAGACCGCGCCCAGCGACAGCACGTAGTGGAAGTGCGCGACCACGAAATAGGTGTCGTGCAGCGGGCGGTCGAGGCCGGCATTGGCCAGCTGCACGCCGGTGACGCCGCCAACAGTGAACAGGAAGATGAAGCCGATCGCCCACAGCATCGGGGTCTTGAGCGAAATCGACCCGCCCCACATAGTGGCGATCCACGAGAAGATCTTCACACCCGTCGGCACCGCGATGACCATGGTGGCGAAGACGAAATAGCGCTGGGTGTCGAGCGATAGGCCCGTCGTGTACATGTGGTGGGCCCAGACGATGAAGCCCACCGCGCCGATGGCTACCATCGCATAGGCCATGCCGAGATAGCCGAACACCGGCTTCCTCGAAAAGGTCGAGATGATATGGCTGATGATACCGAAACCCGGCAGGATCAGAATGTAGACCTCCGGATGGCCGAAGAACCAGAACAGGTGCTGGAACAGGATCGGATCGCCGCCACCGTCCGGGGCGAAGAAGGTGGTGCCGAAATTGCGGTCGGTCAACAGCATGGTGATGCCGCCGGCCAGCACCGGAAGCGACAGAAGCAGCAGGAAGGCGGTAATCAGCACAGACCAGGCGAAAAGCGGCATCTTGTGCATGGTCATGCCGGGCGCGCGCATGTTGAAGATGGTGGTGATGAAGTTGATGGCGCCAAGAATCGAGGAGGCGCCGGCGATGTGGATTGACAGGATCGCCAGGTCCATGGCCGGTCCGGGCTGGCCCGATGTCGACAATGGCGGATAAAGCGTCCAGCCGCCGCCGACGCCGTAGGCGCCGGGCGCACTCGGGACGAAGGCCGAGAAAATCAGCAGGATGAAAGCCGGCGGCAGCAGCCAGAACGAGACGTTGTTCATGCGCGGGAAGGCCATATCCGGCGCGCCGATCATGATCGGCACCATCCAGTTGGCAAAGCCGCCGATCAGCGCCGGCATCACCATGAAGAAGATCATGATCAGCGCATGCGCGGTGGTGAAAGCATTGTACATGCTCTTGCCCCCGTCGATGGCGGCGTCGCCATTCATGCCGTAGACCATCTGCGCCAGGCCAGTGAATATCTGGATGCCCGGCTCCTGCAATTCCATGCGCATGACGACCGACAAGGCGCCACCGATGCAGCCCGCCATGATCGCGAAGATCAGATAAAGCGTACCGATGTCCTTGTGGTTGGTCGAATACACCCACCGGACCCAGCCATGATACGGCTTGTGGTCGTGGTCGTCGTGAGCTGCAGCGTGCGCCATGGTCGGCTCCGTTCCCTGAATCTTTTCTGGTCGCGGCATCAATTGCCGGCGGCCGCTACCTTGTTCGTGCCATCGACCTCGGCCATCAGCGCCTTGTTGGCGCCGGGAAGGTCGGTTTTGGCTGCCGCCAGCCAGGTCTTGTATTGTGCATCGGAGACGACGCGAATGGCGATCGGCATGAAGGCGTGGTCCTTACCGCAGAGTTCCGAGCACTGGCCGTAATAGAGGCCTTCCTTGTCGGCCTTGAACCAGACCTCGTTGATGCGGCCCGGCACCGCGTCGGTCTTGATGCCGAAGGACGGCATGGCAAAGGCGTGAATGACGTCGGTCGCCGTCACCAGCACGCGGGTCATGGTGCTGACCGGCACCACCATCTCATTGTCGACGGCGAGCAGGCGCGGATACGCGGCGCGATCTTCCTTGCCGGCAGCAGCCCTGTCAGCATCCTGAAGGATCGCGGAATTAAAGGAAAGCGTGTTGTCGACCTGGTATTCGTAGTCCCAGTTCCACTGATTGCCGGTCGCCTTGACGGTCAGCTTGGCTTCTTCCGGCGGCGTGTATTGCGCGGTCAGCAGCTGGAACGAGGGAATGGCGAGACAGAGCAGGATGACGACGGGACCGACAGTCCAGATGACCTCGATCAGCGTGTTGTGGCTGGTGCGCGACGGCGTCGGGTTGACGCTCGCCCGGAACCGCAAAATGCAGTAGGCAATCAGGAAAAGCACCAAGGCGGTGATCACAATGATGAACGCGAACGAGTAGTTCCCGAACCACTCGATCTGCCGCATAATGTCGGTCGCCGGAGGCTGAAAACTGGTTTCCCAAGGTTGGGGCTGGGCTGCATGAGCGGATGCAGCGGCAAACAACGCGGCGGCGGCACTAGCTACGATTTTGGCGGTTGCCAGGAATTTTTTCATCGCCCTCGTCATCTCCCAGTTCCTCGCGATCGGACCGCAAGAATGTCGAACAATGGCCGGGACGGGAATCCCGGACAATTCAAGGCTGGTTCAAACCATACTCTATTTGCCTCCGCAAGAAAGGAGCGCCGGAACCCGTGCGGCATTTTTGCGCGCAAGTGCGGCGCTGGCTTCGTGCGGTGACGGCTCGCCGCGAATCACCAGAGCGGCATCCGGGTAGAATGAGCCGCGCGGCGTGCGGAGCCGTCGCAATTAGGGCGAAATTGGCACTGAAAAGCGCATTGTCGCCTGTGTCGGGGCAGATCGCCGGGGTCTCGTCCTTTACTTGGGTTTAGTGCGGCTTAAAGTGCCGTGATTCGCAATGGAGCCGTCATGAACCCTTGGCTTTCGAGAACCTTGGCGAAGGTCATCTTTGTTGCCGCCGCAATAGGCTTGTCCGGTGCCGGCCTGGCCAATGCCGCGCAGCCAAGCGGCACGGTGAAGTCAACGCATGGGGCGTGGTCGATCATCTGCGATACGCCCGCCGGTGCTACATCCGAACAATGCGTGATGATGCAGAACGTCGTCGCCGAGGACCGTCCGGAAATGGGTCTTTCCGTCGTCGTGCTGCGCACAGCCGACAACAAGGCCGAAATCCTGCGTGTGCTGGCGCCGCTCGGCGTGCTGTTGCCCAACGGCCTCGGCCTCAATGTCGACGGCAAGGATATCGGCCGCGCCTATTTCGTGCGCTGTTTCCAGGACGGCTGCTATGCCGAGGTCATCCTGGAAAAGCCGCTGCTCGACACGCTGAAGACCGGTACGTCCGCCACCTTCATCGTCTTCCAGACGCCGGAAGAGGGCATCGGCATTCCCGTCGACCTCAAGGGTTTCGCCGACGGCTTCGCCGCCCTGCCTTGAGACTGGGTCTTGTAGCAGATCCAGTGATGTTGACCGGCCGGGTCACGGCAAATCTCATTTCAGATTGTCTGTGCGGGCCTTCGCGCCTACATCGTGGGAAACAATCCTCCTGCGAATGGACCTGCCATGAACAGCCTGATCGGCCAATTTGACATTTCCGACGATCGCATCAAGCAAATCGTTGCCGAGACTATTAACGGCGCCGACGACGGCGAACTGTTTCTCGAATATAGCGAAAGCGAATCGCTGATGTTCGACAATGGCAAGCTGAAGACCGCGAATTTCAACACCGACCAGGGTTTCGGCCTGCGTGCCGTCGCCGGCGAAGCCAGCGGCTACGCCCATTCCAGCGATCTCTCCGAAGCCTCGCTGCTGCGCGCCGCCGATGCCGTTTCGACGGTGAAGAGCGGCTATTCCGGTACGCTTGCCGCAGCGCCTGCCCGCACCAACCGCCATCTCTACGGCGACGGAAACCCTATCCCCTCGCCTTCCTTCGAGGCCAAGGCCAAGCTGCTTCAGGAAATCGATGCATGGCTGCGGGCCGAGGATCCGCGCGTCAGGCAGGTGACGGCATCGCTCGCCGCCTCCTGGCAGCATGTCGAGATCGTGCGCGCCGACGGCCAGATGGTGCGCGACATCCGTCCGCTGGTCAGGATCAACGTGTCGGTGGTGGTCGGCGACGGCGACCGCCAGGAGAGCGGCTCCTACGGCATGGGAGGCCGCAAGGATTTTGGTGAATTCCTGATCGAGGACAGCTGGCGGCACGCGGCCAAGGAGGCATTGCGGCAAGCGCTGGTCAATCTCGAAGCGGTTCCAGCACCTGCCGGCACTTTCGACATCGTGCTGTCGAGCGGCTGGCCGGGCGTCATGTTGCACGAGGCCGTCGGCCACGGGCTGGAGGGCGATTTCAACCGCAAGAAGACGTCGGCCTTTGCCGGCCTGCTTGGCCAGCAGGTGGCGGCGAAAGGCGTCACCGTCGTTGACGACGGCACCCTGCCCGAGCGGCGTGGCTCGCTTACCGTCGACGATGAGGGCACGCCATCGGCCCATAACGTGCTGATCGACGATGGCAAGCTGGTCGGCTACATGCAGGACCGCCAGAACGCCCGGCTGATGGGCATGAAAGCCACCGGCAACGGGCGACGCCAAGGTTACGCGCACGAGCCTATGCCGCGCATGACCAACACCTACATGACAGCGGGCGACATGGAGCCGAACGAGATCATCGCCTCGGTCAAGAACGGCATCTATGCCGTGTCGTTCGGTGGCGGCCAGGTTGACATCACTTCGGGCAAGTTCGTGTTCGGCTGCACCGAAGCCTACATGATCGAGAACGGCAAGGTGACGCAACCGATCAAGGGCGCCATGCTGATCGGCAACGGGCCGGATGCCATGCATCGTGTGGCGATGATCGGCAACGACATGAAGCTCGACACCGGCATCGGCATGTGTGGCAAGGCCGGACAGGGCGTGCCGGTCGGCGTCGGCCAGCCGCATCTCAGGATGAACCAGATGACAGTCGGCGGCACCAGGGTTTGATGGAGTTGACGCCGAATTATCGCCGCTCCGGAACAACCAATCCCCGTCGCCCACTGCCTTGTCATCGCTTTAAGTAGGAGTAGCTTGCGCCTTGAATTTGCGGAGAGCTTCGACTATCTTACATTCGTCTTACACCTAAGGACGTGCGCAGATGGCTGCCGCAAAGAAGCTCGTAACTACGGTCTCGACCAAGGGACAGGTCATCCTGCCCAGCGCGATCCGGAAACGGAGGGAATGGCATGCCGGCACACGCCTTCTGGTCGAGGATACCCCGGAGGGCGTGCTACTGAAGCCTGCGCCAGTCTTCGCCGAGACACGGCCAGAGGACGTGTTTGGATCGCTGCGCTATAGTGGCAGGCCGAAGACGTTGGAGGAAATGGACGCGGGCGTGCTCGCCGAAGCGCGGCGGCGCCATGCTCGCAATTGATACCAACCTGATCGTCCGCTACCTGACGGGCGATCACCCGTCGCAGTCTTCCCGCGCCCGGGCGCTGATCGATAGCCAGCCGGTCTTTGTCGCCGTCACGGTGATGCTGGAAGTCGAATGGGTGTTGCGCAGCGCCTACGGTTTTGCGCCGCTTGAAATCGCCCGTACGCTACGGGTGTTTAGCGGGCTTCCCACGGTAGAGGTGGAAGACGGGGCGGTCGTGTCGTCCGCGCTCGACCTCTCGGAACAGGGGTTGGATTTCGCTGATGCGCTGCATCTGGGCAAGTCCGCTCACTGCGCTGGCTTCGCGACTTTTGACCGCAAGTTCGTCAGGGCCGCGAAGGCGGCCGGATACGAACGCGTGCAAGAAGCATAGCAGCTCACAGCGGCCCAGCGCGGCACAAAAGCGCGCCACAGGGTCAGCCTGGTTTCAGGCATAGATGCCGGAGCGGACTGCCTCCAGATAGGCAAGCACCTTGTCCGTCTTGCCTTCGCGAACCAGATCGTAGGCGGTCTTTCCGGCCCAACCGGGGATCGGCTGATGCTTGAACCAGATCGCCGCACGATGTTCATCACCGGCCATCTCGCCGGCCATCGCCAGGATACGGACGATGGGACTCAATGCGGCGTCGACCTTGCGCGCACCGGACTCGGCGGCAAGCGTGTTGCGCGCGAGACCGGTCAGCCCCGCCAGTTCTGTCGTATTGACCCCTAGCAGTTCAGCGACCCGCCTTGGCGAGAGAAACGGCGCCCGCTCCTCGCCGAAGCACGATGGCGAAATTTCGAAGGCTGCGGTGCTCATGGCAATTCCCTAGCACGGTCTGAACGACGTGCGCTAAAAATGTGCTTTTTTGGTGCGCGTTTCAGGCCCTGGCTGCTAGCGTCTTCGTCTCGGCTTCTCCAACAGCGCCACGGCCTCGACATGCGGCGACCACAGGAACTGGTCGATCGGCGTCACGCTCTTCAGGGTATAGCCGCCGTCCATGAGGATGCGTAGGTCCCGCGCCAGCGTTACCGGATTGCAAGACACCGCAGCGACGAGCGGCACGTAGGAGCGCGCGATCTGCTTCGACTGGTCCTCGGCGCCGGCGCGAGGCGGGTCGAAGACAACGCCGTCAAAGGCATTCAACTCCTTGAATGTGAGCGGCCTCCGGAACAGGTCGCGACGTTCGCCGGTCACCCGCTTCAGGCCGCTGGCGAAACGGAATGCCCGGTCGAGCGCCGCGAGTGCTGCCGCATCGCCTTCCACCGCATGAACCTCCGATCTTGCGGCCAGGCGCAGCGCGAAGCTGCCGCAGCCGGCGAACAGATCGGCGACCTTTTTGGCGCGCGCGAAATGCTGGCCGACAATGTTGGCCATCGCCTGTTCGGCAGCCTCGGTCGCCTGCAGGAAAGCGCCCGGAGGCACTGCGACGGCGACGCCACCAAACAGGACGACCGGTTTGTTTGGTTCGATAATGATCTCGCCGTCGACCGACAGCCTGGCCAGCCCCTCGGCGATGACGAAGTTGGAAGCGACGCGGCGCTGGTTCTCGCCGAGCTTGCCGGAATCGTGAACCGCGACATCGAGGCCGGAACCGGTCACCGTCACCGCCATGTGGAACGATTTGGTCGTGGTGCAGATCAGTCCGGCAAGCATCCTCAAACGGTCGAGCGCAGCGACGATCTGCGGCGCCGAGATCGGGCATTCCTCGATCGAGATGATCTCGGATGACAGCGCGCGAACGAAGCCGAACTGCATTCCCGCCTCGCTCCGCCGGGCGGTGAAGACGACGCGGCGGCGCGTGTGCGGCGCGCACGGCACCAGCGCCCCGACATCGCAAGCGATGCCCTTGCTCTTCAGCGCATGCACGACCTTTTCGCGCTTCCACCGGTGATAGGCTTCAGTCTCGAGATGCTGGACGGCGCAGCCGCCGCATGCGCCGAAATGCCGGCACGGCGGATCGACCCGCAACGGCGAAGCCTCAACGACCGACATCAAGGTGGCGCGATCTTTCTCCCGCGCGGCGGTGACGACCTCTCCCGGCAGCGCGAACGGAATGAAAATCTCGCCGGTTTCCGTCTCGGCGATGCCGTCGCCCTGCGAGCCCAACCTTGCGATCGTGAAACGGGTGCTCATCGCTTCTGGGTCTCGACGTCCTTGATGCCGCCGAGCAGGAACTCGCGGTTGCCGTCGCCGCCCTCTATCGGTGACAGATGAAGCCCCAGCGAGCGCCAGCCGGGAATGGCATCGAGCCAGTCCTGCATCAGGCCGGCAATGCGCGCCGCATCATAGGGGTCCTTAAGCAGGCCGCCCTTGCCGATCGCCTCGCGGCCGGCCTCGAATTGCGGCTTGACCAGAAACACAGCTTTTGCGCCATTCCTGGCCAAGGCAAGCGCCGGCGGCAGCGCCAGTTTCAGCGATATGAAGCTGACATCCGAGACGATGAAATCCGGCACACGGCCGCCGAGATCGGCGGCCGATAGTTGGCGCGCATTCAGGCCTTCAATTACCGTCACGCGCGGATCGCCGGCAATGTCGGAGTGCATCTGGCCGTGCCCGACATCGATCGCGGTGACATGCGCCGCGCCGCGTTCGAGCAGCACCTGCGTAAAGCCCCCGGTCGAGGCGCCGACATCGAGCGCTTCGCTGCCGGTGGGGTCGAGGGCGAAATGCTCGAGACCAGCCTTCAGCTTCAGTGCGGCGCGCGACACGTAACCCTGCGCCGGATCGTCAACGACAATGTTGCACTCAGGCAGAACGGCCTGGCCCGGCTTGAGGGCGACGATGCCATCGACCGTCACGGTGCCGCGCTCGACCGCGTCGCGGGCACGCGAGCGGCTGGCAAACAGACCGCGCTGGACGAGCAATTCGTCGAGCCGCTGGCGTATGCTGGCTGGCGGAAGGGAAGTCATCGGCCTTCATGGCGAATGCCAACGATGATGGCAAGGATATTGGCGATGAGACAATGCATAGTTGGCAACGGGTGAACGCATCAAGCCACTCCGCTGTTTGTCGAACCTCGCACGAGATCCGACGCAATGCTAAGAAAGAGATGCCGTTTAGCCGTCGAAACGTGGAGGAGGAAACATGCTGACGGGAACCTGCCACTGCGGCGCAGCCCACTGGACCCTGGAGGGCGATCCCGGTTCGATCACTGCCTGCAATTGCACACTTTGCCGTCGCTACGGCACGCTCTGGGCTTATGACCATGTCGACGAACGCATCCGCCTTGCCGGGCCCGTAAGCGCCTATCGGCGCGTCGGAAAGGCTCATCCTTCGCTTGAGATTCTCTTCTGCCCAACCTGCGCTTGCGTCCTGGCCTGGCGCGGTTTGCATCCCGATGCGGCTGGGCGCTACCGCATCGCCGTCAATGTGAGGCTTGCGCCGCCCGAGGCCGTCGCCGATCTCCCGATCGACCATTTCGATGGTCTCGATGCATTCGAGGATTTGCCGAGAGATGGTCGCTGTGTGCGGGATATGTGGTTCTAGTTTCTAGAGTCTCTTCGGGATCATGCTTTAGAATATGGTCCGCGAAACCCGCCGTTCGACGGCCGGCGTCAGACCGTCGCTGCTGTCGCCGAACACCTGCGGGCGCGGCCGGTCAACGGAAATTGACGCCTTCGGTGAGGTATCTGGCATGACGACAAATTGCGGCGCCTGCTTGTAGGAAAAGCCGCCACGGATCTCGCCGATCTTGCCGGCGACGATGCCCATCACCGCCTCTTCGAGTTTGCGGTCGTAGCGCGTTTCGGCCCCGGCCGACGCGGCGAAGATGGCCGCAAGCGCGATGCCGCCCAAAAGCGATCTCATTGGTCTTCTTTCCCCTGCCTGGTTGCCTTCTAGCAGGGCAGCGTTGAAGAACGGCCAAAGGACACGGTAAGCAAATCGCCAAACGGCAGCGTAAACAGCAGGTTACGACTGTTCGCCGGCAATTTGATTCAGGCAGTTGAGATATTGATTCAGGCTAGCATCTTGCAGCCAAGTTGAATCGCTTCGGCGTCGCCGGAAATGCGTCTAAAAACTAGGCGCGCTGGGCCTGCGCGGTATGCCCCAGCGCCACGAACACGGTGCGCACGATGCCGGCGCTGTCCAGCCCGGCATCGGCATACATCTTTTCCGGCTTGGCATGGTCGACAAATGTGTCGGGCAGCACCAGCGGGCGCACCTTCAAGCCGCTCTCCAGCAGCCCTTCATGGGCCAGGAACTGCAGCACATGGCTGGCGAAGCCGCCGACCGCGCCCTCTTCCACCGTCACCAGCACCTCGTGTGAACGGGCCAGCCGCCGGATCAGGTCCTCGTCGAGCGGCTTGGCAAAACGGGCATCGGCGACCGTGGTCGAAAGCCCGGCCGCGCCAAGCTCCTCGGCCGCGGCCAGGCAATCCTGCAGCCTGGTGCCGAAGGAAAGCAGCGCAACCTTGGTGCCCTCCCTGACGATCCGGCCCTTGCCGATCTCCAATGCCGAGCCGCGTTGCGGCATCTCGACACCAACGCCGTTGCCGCGCGGGTAGCGGAAGGCGATCGGGCCGTCATCGTAGCTTGCAGCGGTGCGTACCATATGGCGCAGCTCGGCCTCATCGGCCGCGGCCATGACGACGAAACCGGGCAGCGTCGCCAGGAAGGTCGTGTCGAAGGCGCCGCAATGGGTGGCACCATCGGCGCCGACGAAGCCGGCGCGATCGATCGGAAAGCGCACCGGCAATTTCTGGATCGCCACGTCGTGGACGACCTGGTCGTAGGCGCGCTGCAGAAAGGTCGAGTAGATCGCCGCGAAAGGCTTGAAGCCTTCCGTGGCAAGACCGGCGGCGAAGGTCACCGCATGTTGCTCGGCGATGCCGACATCGAAGGTCCTCGCCGGAAACGCTTCGCCGAACAGGTCAAGCCCGGTGCCGTTCGGCATGGCGGCGGTGATGGCGACGATGCGGTCGTCCTCTCGGGCCTCCTGGATCAGGCTTTCGGCAAACACCTTGGTGTAGCTCGGCGCATTGGCGGGCGCCTTGGTCTGGGCGCCGGTGATGACGTCGAATTTGTTGACGCCATGATATTTGTCGGCCGCTGCCTCGGCCGGGGCGTAGCCCTTGCCTTTCTGGGTCACGACGTGGATCAGCACCGGGCCGTCGGCATTGTCGCGGACGTTCTTCAGCACCGGGATCAGGTGCTCGAGGTTGTGACCGTCGATCGGGCCGATGTGGTAGAACCCCATTTCCTCGAACAACGTGCCGCCGGTGACGTAACCGCGCGCATGCTCGACCGCTCGCTTGATGGCGCGATCGGCGCGCTCGCCGAGATACGACGTCAGCTTCTTGCCGAAATCGCGCAAGCCCAGATAGGTCTTGCCCGACGCCAGACGGGCCAGATAGGCGCTCATTGCGCCGGTCGGCGGAGCGATCGACATATCGTTGTCGTTCAAGATGACGATCAGCCGGGCATCGAGTGCGCCGGCATTGTTCATCGCCTCATAGGCCATGCCGGCCGACATGGCGCCGTCGCCGATGACGGCAATGACATTGTTGCGGCCATCGGACAGATCGCGCGCCATCGCCATGCCGAGGCCGGCTGAAATCGAGGTCGAGGAGTGGGCTGCGCCGAACGGATCGTATTCGCTCTCGACGCGACGGGTGAAGCCGGACAGGCCGCCCTCCTGGCGCAGCGTGCGGATGCGGTCGCGGCGGCCGGTCAGGATCTTGTGCGGATAGGCCTGGTGGCCGACGTCCCAGATCAGCCGGTCGTCCGGCGTGTTGAAGACGTAGTGCAGCGCGACGGTCAACTCGACCACGCCAAGGCCGGCGCCGAGATGGCCGCCGGTGTGGGAAACGACGTCGATCAGTTCGGCGCGAAGCTCTGACGCAAGCTGCGGCAGGTCGCCTTCGGCAAGCGTGCGCAAATCGGCTGGGACGCGGACCTTGTCGAGAAGCGGCGTATCGGGCTTTGCGTTCACTGTTTGCGAGCCTGGTCAGATTTTCTGTTCATCGTGAAATATGCCGCTGGCCGGCGAATGTAAATGTGGCGGTAACGCGCATCAGCTTTCGGGCAGCGGGATGAACTCTTGCTCGTCTCCAGGAACGATATCGAAGCGGCCTGTCTTCCATTCTTCTTTCGCCTGCTCGATGCGTTCCTTTGAGGACGATACGAAATTCCACCAGATATAGCGTTTCGAACCGAGCGAGGCGCCGCCAAACAGCATGAAATGGGCGCCGCGTTCCGATGAGACAACGATTTCGTCGCCGGGCCGGAAGACCAGCAGCCGCTCGGCCGGAAAGCGGTCACCGGATATCGAAACCTCGCCTTCCAGCGTATAGATGGCGCGCTCCTCGGCATCGGCCGGGATTTTCACGCTGGCACCCGGCGCCAGCCTGAGATCGGCATAAAGCGTGTCCGAAGCGGTGGCGACCGGGGAGCGCAGTCCGGAAAACGCACCGATGATCACACGGCCGCTGACCCCCTCGGCCTCGACTTCGGGCAGGCGCAGGGCTGCGGTGTTCTCGAAGACCGGCGCGACCTCCTCCTTGCCGTCCGGCAGCGCCAGCCATGTCTGCAGGCCGGAAACCGACATCGGCGCGCCGCGCAGTTCTTCCGGCGTGCGCTCCGAATGGACGATGCCACGGCCGGCGGTCATCAAATTCACGTCCCCGGGCTGGATTACCATCTCGGTGCCGAGCGAATCGCGGTGCCTGATCTTGCCGTCGAACAGGTAAGTCACCGTAGACAGGCCGATATGTGGGTGCGGACGCACGTCGAGCGCCTGGCCCGCTCGCAGAACGGCTGGACCCATGCGGTCGAAGAAGATGAAGGGTCCGACCAGCCGGCGCCTGGCCGTCGGCAAGGCGCGGCGAACCTGAAATCCGCCAATATCCTTGGCATTCGGAATGACCATCAGCTCGATCTGATCGCTGGCGAAGGCATCGCCCATCTGCGGATCGTTTCCGGGAAAGAAGCTCACGCGGTCCCCTCAGGCGAAGCGAAGTGCGGATTTGGCCTTCGCCTTGGCCGCCACCTCTTCGCGATTGCGCGGATGCTGCGTCGCCTCGAGGCTGTCGAGCAATTCGCGCGCCGAGGCGGCAATGGCCTCGACGGCATGGTCGAACGCATGCTGGTTCTGTTTCGACGGCCGCGTCGTTCCGCTCAGCTTGCGGACAAACTGAAGTGCGGCATCGCGGACCTCGTCATTGGTTGCCGGCGGATCGAAATTGAACAGGGTCTTGATGTTTCTGCACATCCTTCGCAATCTCCTCTCGTCCTGGAGCCGTTTCAAACGGGATGAGTTTTACCCTCAATCGTGATGATGTCCAAAGCCGGTAAGCAAAATTGTCGTTCGACGCCGCGCCTCAATCCGCGTCCAACGGCTCTGTCCCCACCGGCTTGCCGTCACGCGACAGCCTGATTTTCTCGACCTTGTCCTCGGCCGCCTTCAGCAGCCGGTCGCAATGCGCCTTCAGCGCCTCGCCGCGCTCGTAGATGCGGATCGACTGGTCGAGCGGAACGTCGCCGCGCTCCAGATCGTCGACGATCCTCTCCAGCGCCTCGAGCGCCTGCTCGAAGCTCATCGCCTTGACGTCCTCGTTGGTCTCACCAGCCATCATCTATCCCTTCATCAGCCGCCCAACATGGGCGGCGACTGAAAATGCCAATCCCTGCAGATCGTAGCCGCCCTCGAGCACGCTGACGAGCCGGTTGCGGCTATGGCGCCCGGCTCGTTCGAGCAACTGGCCGGTCGCCCAGTCGAAATCATCCTCAGTCAGGTTGATCTCGGCCAGCGGATCGCGGTGGTGGGCATCGAAACCGGCGGAGATGATGATGAGATCGGGCGCAAAATTGTCGAGCGCCGGCAGGATGCGTGACAGAAAGGCGTCGCGAAAACTATCGCTGCCGCTCTGCGGCGCCAGCGGCGCGTTGACGATGTTGCCGGCGCCGGTTTCGCTCACAGCCCCGGTTCCCGGGTAAAGCGGCATCTGGTGTGTCGAGCAATAGAGCACCGATGGATCGTCCCAGAAAATGTCCTGCGTGCCGTTGCCGTGATGTACATCCCAGTCGACGACGGCGACACGGTCGGCGCCATGGTTCTTCTGCGCGTAGCGTGCCGCGATCGCGGCGGTGTTGAACAGGCAAAAACCCATGGAGGTGGTCTTTTCGGCATGATGGCCGGGCGGCCGTGCGGCGACGAAGACGTTTTCGGCACGGCCGGTGAAGACGTCGTCGACCGCGGCGTTGGCTGCGCCGATCGCGGTCACGGCCGCCTGCCAGCTCTTCGGGCTGGCGGTGGTGTCGGCATCGATACGGGCGATGCCGGTGTCCGGTATCGCTGCACGGACCCGTTTGACGAATTCGGGCGGATGTGCGTAGAGGATGGTTGCCTCGTTGCCTTCCGGCGCCTGGACGCGATCGAGCGCCGCGAACGCCTCGTCGTCAAGCACACGCTCTATGGCGCGCAAACGGTCCGGCCGCTCCGGATGACCGGGCGGTGTTATGTGCTCGAGGAAAATCGGGTGGGTATAAAGTCGCGTGACCATGCCCCGATATAGGCGCGCCTCGCCGCTTTGGCCATGTTTTCGCGCGCTGGTGAGGCGATGTTCAACAGGGTTTAGGCAACCGGCGTCGGCTGAGCCCACCGCGAGCCGCCTGGGATCGGCGAAAAGAATGACCTCAGGCCGGTGATCGGTCAATCTGGGGCTGCTTCGCTGACGATCGATCAGGCTTAGGCAGCTTGCCGGTGCGATTGAGCAGCCCTTCCAGAAGAACCTTGAACGCCTTCACTGCCTTCTTCGACGTCGCTTCGGGATCGTTCGAATTTGCGATCCACTGCGCCCCATGCAACGAAGCGCCGCTGACCAGCCTTGCCGCGGCTTCGGGATCGACGGCGAGAATTGTCCCCTCGTCGCTCAGTCTTTGCAGGCTCTCCGTCATCGAGCGGATGCATGTGCTCTGGCTTGGCCATTGCGATGGATCGCCGAGCACCGCCGGCCCGTCACGAAGCACGATACGCTGGATCTCCGGCTCCAGCGCCATCTCGATATAGGCGGTGCATTCGTCGACAAAGCCCTGCCAGAGATTGCCCGGCTTGGCCGAAACGACCTTCAGCCGGGCTGCCATTTCGGCGTCGATCTCGGCGATAACCGCCTGGAGTAGGCCCTTCTTGTCGCCGAAGTGATGATAGAGCGCACCGCGCGTCAGCCCGGCCGATGCCGTGAAGTCATCCATCGAGGCTTCGGCATAGCCGAGCGTGCCGAAGGCCTGGCGCGCCGCTCCGATCAGCTTGGCGCGGGTTTCGGCAATCATCTCCTTGCGTGGTCTATGCATGCTCTGGCCCTATTACCATACGTCTCGTATGCCAATTGACATACGCCGCGTATGATCTATTTAAACTCATACGCTACGTATGTAATCGCCGAACCGGCCGTTGTCGAGGAGCCAGACCATGCAAAATCCCTATTCCCAGATCTTTCGCGCGTCGGGCGCCAAGGGCTTTGCCGCCGCCGGCTTCGTTGCCCGGCTGCCGATGGCCATGGCTCCGATCGGGATCGTCGCGATGCTGTCGCAGACCGATGGCGAATACTGGCTGGCCGGTGCCGTCTCCGCGACATATGCGCTGGCCAACGCTTTTGTCGCCCCGCAGGTATCGCGACTGGTGGACCGCCTCGGCCAGACGCGGATTGTGGTGCCGACCACCATGATTTCCACGCTCGCTTTTGCGATCCTGATTGCAGCGGCCAATCAGCATTGGCCGATATGGACGCTATTCGTCTCGGCGCTGCTCGCCGCCATCATGCCCAGCATACCGGCAATGGTGCGCGCACGCTGGACCGAGATTTTTCGCAACCGCCCCGAGTTGAACACGGCGTTCGCCTTCGAGTCGGCGGCGGACGAACTGGTGTACATCGCCGGCGCATCGCTGTCGGTAGGGCTGAGCGTCGCGCTTTTCCCGGAAGCGGGAGTGCTCGCGAGCACATTGTTCCTCGCCTTCGGTTCGACGGCCTTCATCCTGCAGCGTTCGACCGAACCGCGAGCCCGACCGGTGGAACACGGTTCGGGCGGCTCGGCAATCCGGCTGCGGCCGGTCCAGATCATCACCTTGGCCCTGATCTTCATCGGCGCGACCTTCGCCACCACGGAGGTGAGCACCGTGGCGATCACGAAGGAGCTTGCCCAGCCGGGCGCCGCCAGCTTCGTCATCGGCGTCTACGCGCTCGGATCGTTCGTCGTCGGCATCATCATCGGCGCCCTGAACCTGAAAGTGCCGCTGCAGATTCAGCTTGCCATCGCAATCGCCATCATTGCGCTTACCTCGCTGCCGCTGCTCGTCGCCGACACCGTGCCGCTGCTGGCACTGGCCGTCTTCGTCAGCGGCGTGGCAATCTCGCCGACCTTCATCACGGCATTTGGCCTGATCGAACGGCGCGTGCCCGAGGCGGTGCTGACCGAGGGCGTGACCTGGGTGATGACCGGCATCGGCATCGGCATGGCGCTCGGCTCGTTCGCCGCCGGCTGGGTAGTGGACGCTTTCGGCGCGCAGAACGGGTTCTGGGTATCGGTGGCATCGGGCACAATCGCGCTGGTCATCGTGCTCGCCGGCCAGCGCAGCCTTGCCGCGCCGAACTGCGACATGCCTGCATGCGACGCAGCCGCGGTCGCTGCGGAATAGTTTCCGGTGCGTTCGGCCCGAGCCGGGGCCGGACGCATACCAGCACCGTGAGAATGGCCTAAAGAATCTCGGTCTTGGCGATGTGGATGCCAAAACCTTCGAGGCCGACATAATGGCGCTCGCGCGAGGCGATCAGATTGATCGAGGAAATGCCGAGATCCTTGAGGATTTGCGCGCCGAGGCCGATCTCGCGCCATTCGTTTTCGCGGCGACGAGCCTCTTCATGGTCCTCGCGGTCGCCGGCAGCCGGCCGCTTGCGCTCCTGATGGGCGACGCCGACCGAGCCTTCGCGCAGATAGACGATGACGCCGCGTTGGCGCTCGCCCATTGCCTTCATGATGGCGTCCAGCCTGTGGCTGGTGCCGAAGACGTCGCTGACCACGTCCTCGGAATGAAGGCGCACCGGCACCTCGACGCCGTCGCGGATATCGCCGAAGACGACCGCCACGTGATGCATGGAGTCCCAGGGCAGCGTGTAGGTGAAGACCTGCGCCTTGCCGCCCGGCGTCTCGATGTCGGAACAGGCGACGCGCTCGACCAGCGTTTCCTTGCGTTGCCGGTAGCCGATAAGGTCGGCAACCGAGATCTGCTTCAACCCGTGCTTTTCGGCGAAGGCCTGCACCTGCGGGCCACGCATAACGGTGCCGTCATCATTGACCAGCTCGGAAATGACGCCGACCGGCGGCAGGCCGGCGAGCTTGCAGAGGTCGACAGCGGCTTCGGTATGGCCCGAACGCATCAGCACGCCGCCTTCGCGCGCGATCAGCGGAAAGATGTGGCCGGGGCGCACGAAATCGGACGCGCCGACATTGCCGTTGGCGAGATTGCGCACCGTCAGCGTCCGGTCGTCCGCCGAAATGCCGGTCGTGGTGCCGTGCTTGAAGTCGACGCTGACGGTAAAGGCGGTGGTGTGGGCGGAATCATTGTCAGCCACCATCGGCGACAGGTTGAGCCGCTTTGCTTCCTCGCGCGGCATCGGCGTGCAGACGATGCCCGACGTGTTGCGGACGATGAACGCCATCTTTTCCGGCGTGCAATGGACGGCGGCGACGATCAGGTCACCCTCGTTCTCGCGGCCGTCATCGTCCATAACGACGACGATCTCGCCGCGCTCGAAGGCGCGCAGGGCTTCGACGATTTTCTTCTGGTCGTAAGGCATGGGTGCTCGCTTCGCTCGCGGGAACAGGGGAGTAAGGGAGTAGGGCAGTACGGGAGTAGGGAAAAGGAAAAAATGCTGTCGTGGGAGCTGCGTAACCTACTCCCCTACTCCCCTACTCCCCTACTCCCCTACTCCCCTACTCCCCTACTCCCCTACTCCCCTACTCCCCTACTCCCCTACTCCCTTCCCGTTTGTCCCCGATGACGCAGATAATGATCGGCAATGGCGCAGGCAACCATCGCCTCGCCGATCGGTACGGCGCGGATGCCGACGCATGGATCGTGCCGGCCCTTGGTCATGATCTCGACGTCGTTACCGTCCTTGTCGATCGACTTTCGCGGCGTCAGGATCGACGAGGTCGGCTTGACGGCGAAACGCGCGACGATCGCCTGGCCGGTCGAGATGCCGCCGAGGATGCCGCCGGCATTGTTGGACAGGAAGACCGGCTTGCCGTCATTGCCCATGCGCATCTCATCGGCATTCTCCTCGCCGGTGATGCGGGCGGCCTCGAAACCGTTGCCGATCTCGACGCCCTTGACGGCGTTGATCGACATCAGGCCGGCGGCGATGTCCTGGTCGAGCTTGGCATAGATCGGCGCGCCAAGCCCCGCCGGAACGCCGTCGGCGACGATCTCGATGACCGCACCGACCGAGGAGCCCGCCTTGCGGATGCCGTCCAGATATTTCGTGAAGACGGCGACGGACGCCGGATCAGGCGTGAAGAACGGGTTTTCGGCGTCGCCGACGAAATTCCAGTTCCAATTGGCGCGATCGATCGATTTATCGCCCATCGACACCAGCGCGCCGCGCACCACCATGCCGGGCACGACCTTGCGGGCAAGCGCCCCGGCCGCCACCCGCGCCGCCGTCTCACGCGCCGAGGAGCGACCGCCGCCGCGGTAATCGCGCAGGCCGTATTTGACCTCGTAAGTGTAATCGGCATGGCCCGGCCGGAACTGGCGGGCGATGTCGCCATAGTCCTTGGAGCGCTGGTCGACGTTCTCGATCAGCATCGACACCGGCGTGCCGGTGGTGACCATCGTCTCACCGTCCTCATCGAGGATGAAGCCGGACAGGACCTTGACCTCGTCAGGTTCGCGACGCTGCGTTACAAAACGTGACTGGCCGGGGCGGCGCTTGTCGAGTTCGGCCTGGATCTCGTCGCGAGTGAAGCGGATGCCTGGCGGACAGCCGTCGACGACGCAGCCCAGCGCCGGCCCATGGCTTTCGCCCCAGGTGGTGACGCGGAAAAGATGGCCGAACGTGTTGTGCGACATGGAACCAGCCCTGCCGGCGTCGGAGCCGGCCTAGCGCATGACCCCGAAAATCGGAGCGATTTTCGGAAAGGATCATGCACAAAATCAAAAGTGCTACAGCGTCCCTTGCGCGTCCAGGAGGACGCGCGACACTGTCGCCTGCCTTCTATTGGCGTTTTCCACAGTGGTCAAACTGTGATCCCGCGGATTTAGTTTTGACACATTCGATTGGTTTCTGCTCAGTTCCGTTCCGTTGGACCGAGCCGCTGTACCGGCAATGATTAAAGAGGACGATGATGCGTATCCTGATTGGCGCTGTTGCCGCCACGCTGTTGATTTCCACCGCCGCCTTCGCCGGCCAGACCGAAGGCCTGATCAAGAAGGTCGACAAGGATGCGCTGACGCTGACGCTGGACGACGGCAAGTCCTACAAGCTGAACGCCGAAACCGACCTCGATGCGCTGAAGCCAGGCATGGACATCGTCCTCGCCTACGACGTGACCAATGGCGAGAACGTCGTCACCGACATGGAATTGCCGGACACCGGATCGACCGAGTAGGACGCGTCGATATTCAGCTGATGCCGGCCCGACCTGATCTCAACATACGCTAGGTCATCGGTCTCAGAGCCACTCCAGGCGCCGGCCGTCCAGTCTGAGCACGCGATCCTGCGGCACTTCCATGCTGACCGCATCTTGTTCGGACATCCCCAGTACCAAGCGGAACATTACGCGCATGATGCCACCATGGGTCACGCAGACCGTCTGGCGATCGAGCGCGTCGAACCACGGCTTCACCCGTTCGAGCAGCATCTGATAGCTTTCGGCGCCCTCGCCGGGCGGCTGGAAATTCCATTTATCGAGGCGGCGGCGCCTGGTCGAACCGGGATTGTTCGCCTCGAGTTCGGCAAAGGTGAAACCCTGCCAGTCGCCAAAGCTCAATTCCACGAGCAGCGGCTCGGTACGATAGGCGTGCGGATCGAGCTTCATCGCCGCGCGCAGGCGCTCCATCGTCTCGCGCGTGCGCCGCATCGGGCTGGCGACAAAATCGAAATCTTCGGGCTTGTCGATGAGTTCGGCCAGCCTGCGCCCGTTGCGGCTAGCCTGCTCGCGGCCGAGCTCGTTGAGGTCGGTATCGGCCTGCCCCTGCAGCCGGGCCTCGGCGTTCCACGCCGTCTGGCCGTGGCGCACGATATAGACGAGCGGGTACATCAGGTCTTCCGGAAGAGGTCAGGCGGTGGCGTCAGTCCTTGACCGTCGAAATATCCGGCGCGTCGACCGCCTTCATGCCGACGACATGATAGCCGGAATCGACATGATGGATCTCGCCGGTGACGCCGCGCGAAAGGTCGGACAGGAAATAGACGCCGGAATCGCCAACCTCCTCCTGCGTGACCGTCTGCTTCAACGGCGAATTGTATTCGTTCCATTTCAGGATATAGCGGAAATCGCCGATGCCGGATGCGGCAAGCGTCTTGATCGGGCCGGCGGAGATCGCGTTGACACGGATCTTCTTGGCGCCGAGATCGACGGCCAGATAGCGCACGCTGGCTTCGAGTGCCGCCTTGGCAACACCCATGACGTTATAGTGCGGCATCACCTTTTCCGCGCCGTAATAGGTCAGCGTGAGCAGCGAGCCGCCGTCGGTCATCAGCGCCTCGGCACGTTTGGCGATGGTGGTGAAGGAATAGACCGAAATATCCATGGTGCGCAGGAAATTGTCGCGCGTCGTCTCGACATAGCGGCCGGTCAGTTCGTCCTTGTCGGAAAAGGCGATTGCGTGGACGAGGAAATCGAGCTTGCCACCCCAGTGCTTGCTGACATTTTCGAACACCGCATCGAGGCTGGCCGGGTCGGTCACGTCGCAATGGCCGGCGACATGCGCGCCCAGTTCCGCCGCGAGCGGCTCGACGCGTTTCTTGAACGCCTCGCCCTGATAGGTCAGCGCGATCTCGGCGCCATGGTCGACACAGGCCTTGGCGATGCCGTAAGCGATCGAGCGATTGTTGGCGATGCCAAGGATAAGGCCGCGCTTGCCGGCCATAAGGCCCCGTCCACCCGCCATGTCAGCGCTCTCCGAAAGGTTCTCTGCTTTGTGGAGTGCCTATCGCACAGCCACAGTGCCCCTTCAAGCGTTCAAAGCGGACAGTTCGGGGGACAAAAGCGTTTGCTCAACAGCGCCGCGCGTCCTTTGGACGTGCAAAGGACGCTGTAGCGCTTTGACCTTGCAGTCATGGGCCGGTGGGAAAATCCGACACTGGGTGTCCGTGTGGCACGGCGGAAGAGGACCCTTTGGCGGAAGTTCGTTGGCCAGCGGCCGAAGTCACGCTCATGACCCCGAGCCGACAATGGGACCGCTTACATCGAACGACCGCTTGATGTCGCTACCGAGTCCTTCCGTCACAGCAGAATTCCCGTCTCGAATCCTTTGCCACGTGTAGGTTTGACCTCACGGAAGCCGAGAATTACAGATAGACTTATATTAGCAGATGCTATATTAGGGTGCGGGGACGCGAGGGGCCGCTAGTGTACTCGGATTGCCGTCCTTTCCTTAGATTGATTGGGCCATTCGCGATTGAGAGCGCGGATGGCGCGGACGTCACGCCGCATGGCAGACGGTCTAAGGCGCTCTTGGCCATGCTCGCCCTGGCACCCAACGGTACGCGGAGCCGAAAATGGCTGCAAAGCAAGCTCTGGAGCACTCGCGGCGAGGAGCAGGGTGCAGCAAGCTTGCGGCAGGAGCTGTCCGAGGTTCGGAAGTCGCTCCGCAGCGCCGGCATTGATCTAATCTCGACCGATCGTGATGTGGTTCGACTCGACGTCGCTTCGATCGGCATCGATTTGAACGATCCACCCGAAGGCTCTGCCACGCGTGATCTGCTTGAGGGCCTCGATATTCGCGATCCAGAGTTCGAGGATTGGCTTCGTGAGCAAAGAAGCCAATGGCCCCGGCCTCGCACAGTGCCAGCAAACGTCTCTCCTGTTGCCGCGGCAGATCAGTTGTCCGGACAGCGAAGCGCCTCACTTCTGAATTCGTCGCGGCTATGCTTGGGCCTGGTTCGCGATGCCAGGTGGACGGAGGGCTCCGCTAACAGGGCCGTCAGCGACCTTGTCCTGGATCTGGTGGTTCGATCGATCCTGAATTTCGAAGTGGTCGACGTCGTGGATTTTCAAGCGCAGGGACCGCTGACCCAAGCGCCTGACACAGCGCTACCAGACTGGCTGTTGCAAACCAGGGCAACGGTGGTGGGCGACAGAGTGGGCCTGACATTTGCATTAATTGCGCCCGGTGACAGCCGGCTCTTGTGGTCGCATACGGATTTTCTCGAGCCGGCCGACCTGACTGGCCCGGCGAGCCTGAAGCTGATGTCGTTGGTCAATCAGATCGTGTTTTCGATCCTCGAATTCGTTCTCGATCCTAAGTCCATTCGCGACGAGCCCCGACACCGGGCGTCTCGGCTTGCATTGACAGCGCTGCGACAGGTATTCCGCATGCGCGATACGGACCTGGATTCGGCGGAGCGCATGCTCGCCGAAGCATATGAGCTCGACCCGCGTAGCACGTATCTGGCGTGGCAGCTGTTTGTGTTTGTCACCCGCTTTGGCGAGAGACGGGTCGGCCGCTCGGGCACCTTTCACGATCAGGTTCGGGAATGCGCCAGTCGCGCCGTCGAAGTGGCCCCCTTCAATCCTATCACCCTGGCGTTGGCCGCTCATGCCCATTCGTTCGTCTTTCGTGAATACGCACAGGCACTGGAACTCGCCGATCGAGCGATAGCCGCTAACCCGCTACAAGCCATTTGCTGGGACATGCGCGCCTTGACGCTCGGCTATCTCGGCGAAGTGAAGCGTGGCTATGAGGATGCGATGCGCGCACGTGCACTGGGCGGGCCTCCCCTGTATCGTTACTGCATCGATACCACGTGCTGCATCTTGGCAACTCTGAACGGGCGCTTCGAGGAGGGGATACGTCACGGCGAGCGTGTCCTTGCGCAGCAACCCACATACCTACCCGCTTTGAGATACTCGGCTGCCTGCCACGGGCATTTGGGGCAGACTGTGGAGGCAGTTCGAACTATCGAACGCTTGCGCGCCTGGGAGCCGGATTTCTCGCTCGAGCTGCTTTCGGAGGAGAATTATCCAATTGCAGGCGTACTCGGAGTTTCGGTTATCAAGAGCGGGTTGTCGCGGATAACGCTGCCAAGGTACGCACCCTAGCGCTGCGCACCGCAGGCGTTACGTCGAGGCTCCGACCACCAGTTGGCGCGGATCAAATTTAGAAGCTTTAGTTGAGGGGTGGACATGATGTCGACAATTGATCTTAATAACAAGTTGTTTAGCGCCCGATTCTTAGTAAGTGGATCGGCCATAAGGCAATATCCGCTGATATTGGGTGACGCAAGTCCTGAAAAATCTCTTGAGGAATACATCAAAAATAGAGGCGGCGAAAAACTGCATCCTTTCGCGTCTATGATGACCAAGAGCAGCGTTCTGTCGATTCAAGAAGAGCAGATCGTGATAACGATTTCTGATGACCCTGTGGAGGGTGCCATGCGCCTTTCGCCAGCCTTCCTGGCGGGGCCGAGCGCAGGTCGAGGTCGAGGCAGGGGCAGAGGGCGCGGACGAGGACGGGGACGCGGCAGGGGGCAAACGGCTTTCGAAACTGGCGAGGAGGCTTTGCCGGCGTGGCACGACAAGCGTGCCTTGCACAGGATCGGACTAAGCGTCGCCAACAAATATCTCGGTGCGATCTGGGAGGACATTCTTATCGATCCCCCGCCCGGACCTTCAGAGAGCCTCAGGGAGACAGAAGCGCTTATCGATCTGCAGAAGAGGAGGGAAGGTGACCCGCTGCGGCGCGAGGAGATCGTCCGCCAGGCATCGTTCGGGATTTTGGACTACACGGCGCCGCTCGGAATAGACACTCTCGCGGGCTTCGAGGGGACATGCGCATTGATCGTTGCGATCCTCGAACTCACGGAGGAGATCGGGCTCAACTACAAAGATCGATTCAATCGGCCACGGCCCAACATCATTGAGCCGAGGCTGCGGCCGGCGCTTCCGGTTCCCTCGCACGCTTCCTACCCGTCCAACCATTCATTTCAGTCATTTGCAGTGGCGAACGTTCTGCAACGGATGCTGCCCGAGCACGCCGGCGTAACCGCGGTTTATGAGCGCGCCCGCCGGGTGGCCGAGAACAGGGAATGGGCCGGGCTGCACTACGCCAGCGACACCGATGCCGGCGAGGAACTGGCTGCGCGCATTTCTCCGTACTTGGTGGACGCGATGGATGAAACGATCCGACGCGCCCAGAGCGAATGGTAGGTGGGTGCCATGATGGACGACATCAAGAAGGGCGAAGGCCATCTTTGTTATGACTGGTATCACTACCTGTGGCACCTGATCGCAATCGGCGCCTTACGCGATCGTCCGCGCATCCCTGAAGCGCGGTTGCCGCACGAGGCCGCATACCTGCTGGAGGCCGACGCCTGGGATTTGTTGGGTACTGACAAGCCCGGTTACGGCGAGGTCATTGCCCAGATCGATACGGGAGTGAACTCAAGCCATCCCAATCTCGAGCCTCGTATCCTTTCTGCGGTCAGCTTCGCCGCTCACCCTTTCGGGTTGAGTTACGTCACACCCAGGCAGCAACCGCTCGTCTTGCGAGGGCCGGAAAAAAAGCAGAGCAAGAGCTTTGTGGGCGACGATACCTGGGCGTGGGCGGCAAGCCTGATCAAATCGAGGAACAATGCGCAGGAAGTCGAGGTTCAGAAATCGCTGCTTCGAGCACTGAAAGATGGGCGCGGCGTAATTCAGGAGACTGCTGAGACCTCGCGTACGCGCTACTCAGCGCACGGGACCGCCTGCGCTGGGCTGATGGTCGGCGCCCCTGCGGCCCCGCCCACGAAGTTGAGGCAATTTAGCAACGGTGAAGGCGCAATACCTTATTGGGGGGTCGCCCCAGGCGCTGAACTCCTGCCGATCGAGATTTCAGCACGGCCCGACGCAGCGCAGCTCATTCTGGCGTTCCTCTATGCCCGCGACCAGAAGGTTTCAGTCATACACTTTCCCCGGGAAGTACCCGATCCATGGCGAGCGCACCGTTCCTATCCTGGATATGGCGACAGCAGATATACTTCGGTCGAACAGGCAAAGCCAATTTGGGATTATTTCGAGACGCTTTTCGAGGCGATCAGCGAGGAAATCCCCATCATCTGCGCAGCCGGCAACGATGGCTACGACCATCTGATTTACCCGGCGAGCAAGGCCGGCGAAAGCAATGGCGTGGTTGCGGTGGCGGCCGCCACTTATCGGGCGAGACGTTCAGCATATTCCAACTACAGCGGCGATCCGACCGACAATTCCGTCACCATTTCCGCGCCGTCCGACGACCAGGAGGTGTGTACACGCTGCCAAATACGACTGGACCGTGAGTCGCTGCGTTCACGTGACCACAATTTCGAGATCTACGAGAAGCTCCCCCAGGTTGAATACGCGCCGCAGGGCGTGCTCACCACGGACATCCCGGGCCACCACGGCTATTCCGGCGGACAGCTGGAAGGGATCCAGCCACCGCGCGTCGAAAGCAGAGACCGCGCCGGGCTCTACACAGTATTTGGCGGAACATCTGCAGCCTCGGCCATCGTCGCGGGAGCAGCCGCTTTGTTGCAGTCGAAACATCGCTCCGCCGGTAGGCCGCTCAACGGCATAGAGGTTAAGGCGAAGATGACCCAGTCAGGCGCAAAGGAGGTTTCATGGCCTTGGCTTGAAGCTGACGTTCCGATTCTACCGGACAGCCCTAATTGCGAGAGAAGGGTGCCTTCGTTCGATCAGCAGTTTGGAGCGGGGCTGCTTGACCTCCGTAAGTTGCTGAGCTGAGGGTCCCGCCGAATTTTGACTAAAAGGTCGGCTGCAAGCCGCCAAAGCCGGGCCCGAATGGATTTCTGACGTAATTCTGACGTGCCCGCCACGGCGGGCTTACGATCCGCCTACGCCGTCCAGTCATATTCGAGCGACATTTGAACCGCTCGGGGGCCGGACTCCAATGCATCCGATCACTGCCTATACGAATCCACAGACTGACCGCGTGCTCCCGTCATTCGGCATGGGTGAAACGAAATTCCAGCGCGCCATCGCCACGATCATGTTTACCGACGTGGAGGACTCGACCGGCTTGGCGAGCGCGCTTGGCCTGATCGAAACCACGCGGTTCATGATCGAGCACTTCACGTTGACCCGCCAGGTCGTGGTGGCCAATGGGGGGATCGTTCAAAACTTTACAGGCGACGGCGTGCTAGCTCTCTGGCTGGGGAGCGAAATGACGTCCAGCGAAACGGCGCTAAAGGCGCTGGCCGCCGTCGCGGAACTGGTACCGGAAATCTCGCTCGGCAACGCTTGGAAGCGTTCAATGGGCTCCCTGTCGCGCCGCATCAGGATCGGCTTACACTCCGGCGAGGTGATGTTCGTCAACGATCGCCAGCGGGATTTCTCTTTTCTGGTCGGCTCGGAGGTAAATTTCGCCCGCCACGTCGAGCAGGCTGGCAAGAGGGAGAATGGCGCAGGCGTCGATGCGCTGGTGATGGTCAGCGGTGCGACCCTCCACCTTGCTGGCCTGGCGACTGCATCGATCGACCCCTACAAGCTTGTGCGGCTAACCCCCGCCGAACTGGCTCATCGCCAGTCGGTCGACTGGCGTCGACCGTGTTCGCGAAGCGGAACTATGGCGGGTGCAAATGTCGGCCTTTGAGGCGTTAGCTGACGTTGAACCTACTTCGGCCAAATAGCGGCTCCTGGCGCTGGTTGCTCGTTTCCTGTCAATAACCGACGCGGCATGAAACCACTCACGCCCGCTTACGACGTCAAGCGCCAGCCTTTTCGACCGTCAGCCCTTTCGCCTGCGCATCAGTGCCTCGAGCTCGGCGTCGCCGCCTTCCGGCAGCATCAGCCGCACGTGCGCGTAGAGGTCGCCGTGACCGCCGGCCTTTTCCGGCAGGCCCCTGCCCTTCAGCCGCAGAACCTTGTCCGAGCTCGACCAAGGGGGAACGTTGACCGCAATCCTGCCGGTCGGGGTTTCGACCGCCACCTTGGCGCCATGCACCGCATCGGCCAGTTCCACCGGCAGGTCGACATGCAGGTCGCGGCCCTCGACGCGGTAGCGCGGGTGCCGGCGGAAACGGATTTTAACCAGCGCATCGCCCGGCTGCCCCGGTCCTTGCTCACCCTGGCCTTTCAACCGGATGGTCTGGCCGTCCTCGACATAGGCCGGCAACTTGACCGCCATCTTGCGGCCGTCGGGGAACATCGCCGTCACTTTCTCGGCGGTTGCGGCCTCCTCGATGGTGACGTCCAGCGTCACGTTGAGGTCGGCTGCGGTCGGCATCCGGCGGCCGGCGCCCATGCCGGAACCGCGCTGCTGGCTGAAAGCATCGCCGAAGATCTGGCTGAAGATGTCGCTGTTGCCGTCGAACGGGTCACCACCGGGACGGCCCGTGCGGAATTCGAAATGCGCGCCGCCCGGCCCTTGCTGCCGGCGGAAACCGGCGAAAGGATCGGCGCCGCCGGCCGCACTCTCGAAACCCTGAAACCGCGGTTTGCCTTCGGCGTCGATCTCACCGCGATCGAAAGCCGCCCGGTTCTTCTCGTCGCCGACGATCTCGTAAGCCTGATTGGCGGCGGCAAAACGCTCCTTTGCCTTGGGATCCGGATTCTGGTCCGGATGATACTTCTTGGCGAGCTTCCGGTACGCCGATTTTATGTCCTTGGCCGATGCGTTCTTGGCAACGCCCAGCACCTCATAGGGGTCGCGCATGCTTACTGCCCTGGAGAAGGAGTGGTTCCATGATCGCCTCCTATATGCGCTTGCATAGGAAGAAATTCCAGTGGCTTACCGCTATATAGCCGGCGGAAAATCAGAGCGCCTTGAAGTCCTGCATTCGCCAGGCGCTGCCGCCGGCCAGGCATACTTCGCCTTTGAACAGCGCGACGCCGTCGAAGCTCTCGCGCGACGCGGTGAAGCGACGGCATGTCTCACCGTTAGCCCTGAATTCTGCGAGCTCGGTGATGGAGCCGCGCGAGCCGGTGTCGGCATTCGCCCAGGGAATGGCCTGCCCGGCCAGTTGCTCGACGTCGGCGGAGGACACGGCGTTGCGGATCGTAGCCTGGTCGGAAGCGCGGTCCTGATCGAGCGGCGTGACTGAGGCCGGCGTGCTCGAGGTCAGTATCGAGCGGTCCACCTCCGCCTGCTCCAGGCTGAAGCCGCCCCCGCCACAGGCGGCAAGCGGCAGGATGATTGTCACGATCATGGCTTTGGCGCTGGCCGAAGCGATAACGCTCCATTGCCCACTGTCAAAAGCTTGCGCGATACGCGACAATCGGCAATCTCCCCAGCCGGCGACAAATTTGGGAAAACTATGAGCGAAACCGGGTTAACAAGCGGTGACTTTGCCGAGGCGGCGGAGCCGTTCCGGCTTTTTGCGGCGTGGCTCGACGACGCTACGAAGAGCGAGATCAACGACCCCAACAGCGTGGCGCTGGCGACGGTCGATGCCGAGGGCATGCCGAATGTCCGCATGGTGCTGCTCAAGGGGTTCGATGAGGGTGGCTTTGTCTTCTACACGAATTTCGAGAGCGCCAAGGGCCGCGAGATCCTTGGCAGCATGAAAGCAGCGATGTGCTTCCACTGGAAATCTCTGCGCCGGCAGGTGCGGGCGCGGGGGCCGGTGGAGATTGTCACCGACGCCGAAGCCGATGCCTATTATGCGACGCGTCCGCGCGGCAGCCGCATCGGCGCCTGGGCCTCCAAGCAGTCGCGGCCGCTGGAAAGCCGCTTCGCGCTGGAAAAGGCGGTTGCCGAATATACGGCGCGCCACGCGATCGGCGAGATCCCGCGGCCAAAACACTGGTCGGGCTTTCGCATCGTGCCGCAGAGCATCGAGTTCTGGCACGACCGTCCGTTCCGGCTGCACGACCGTGTCGTGTTTTCGCGCAACGCCGAGGGCGGCTGGGACAAAATGAGGCTTTATCCGTAGGGCACGACGGTGGAGCGCCGATCTCCCCCTTGTGGGCCCTTGTGGGGCAGATCGGCAGCTTCCGCACCGGCGCCCATTTTTTCAGCCCTTCTTCCTGGTCATGAAGGCGGCCAAGGCCGGGCCGCTTCTGCCGGATTTCCAATTCCCACGATCACGATCTCGTGTGCGTGAAACGTTCCAACTTGCCGGAACGAACCAGGAAAGGGCTCAACGCGCCGCTGGCGCAAATTCAGGAGGAAACAATGCATTCACTCAGGTTGGTCACGCTGGCCGGTCTTGCCTGCCTTTTCGCTTCGCAAGCCTTTGCGGAGGACGCGATGGGGACAATGACGGTGATGAAGGGTGGGGAGGTCATGGCGATCATGCCCGATGGGCATATGGGCACCATGATGCCCGACGCGAAGATGAGCGCCGAAATGATGAAAATGGCGAAACCGATCAAGCATTGCATGATGTTGATGACCGACGCCAAAGGCAAGACGTTCATGATCGACACGTCTTCGGCAAAGGCCCAGGCCGAATGTAAAAAAATGGCGATGTGACAAAGAGATCATGGCAAGAAAACCCGCCGGTTGCTGCCGGCGGGTCCACGATGCGAGACAAGGCCAGAAGGTCTAGGCCTTCTTCCTGGTCATGAAGGCCGTCAAGGCTGCGCGGGCCTCGTCGGATTTGAGCCGCTCGCGGAAATGCTGGCTTTCCTGGCCGATGCGCTCGACAAGGGCGTCGCGCGAGCCGCGCATCAGGTCGCGCGCGATCTTCAGCGCTTGCGGCGGTTTGGCAGCGATCTGGCCCGCCGCCGCCAATACCGATGCTTCGAGTGCCTCTTCCTCGACCACCTCGTAGATCAGCCCAGCGGCCTTCGCCCGCTCGGCCGAAAAGCCCTCGCCGAGGCCAAGCAGCGCGAAGGCGCCTTGGCGGCCGAGGATCTGCGGCGCGAGCAGGCTCGAACCGGCCTCCGGCACAAGGCCGAGATCGACGAAGGGCGTCCGGAATAGTGTGCGCGGCGTGGCGAAGGTCAGGTCGCAATGCAGGTTGAGCGTGGTGCCGATACCGACCGCAATGCCGTCGACGCCGGAAACCATCGGCTTTTCCACCTTGGCCAGCGCCCTCAGGAAATCCCAGACCTCGGAACCGCCTTCGCCGCCCGAGGCGACGACCATGAAATCGGCAAGGTCGTTACCGGACGAGAAGGCACCGGGCACGCCGAGAAAGACATGAACGCGGATCGCCGGATCGGCGTCGCCGCCGGCAAGAGCCGCCGACATCGTCGCGTACATGGCGCGGGTCAGGGCGTTCTTCTTGTCCGGACGGTTGATGCGGATGATCTGGATGGCGCCCTGGCGTTCGACGAGGATGTGGTCTGTCACGGATTGGTCCTTTGTGAATTTCGGGCCATGAATATCGGCGCGTGCGAACGTCAGGCTGAAATCAGCGCCTTGCCGGCAACGGCAAGGCTGTCGGCGCCGCCGATGATGCGCTCCTTCAGCGCGCCCACTTCGCCAAGCAGGTTCTCGGCGAAGAACCGGCAAAGCGCGATACGGTTTTGGTCGGCAAGCCCGCCGCGCGCCAGATAGGCCCCGCCCGCGGCAAGCGAGATCAGCGTGAGATAGGGTGTGGCGCCGGCCAGCGCCTCGTCCGAACGGCCTTCGGCCTGCAGGTCTTGCAGCAAACGGGTTGCCTGGGAGAGCTCGTCGAGCGCCTGGTCGAGGCGATCGGCGGTCCGGCCGAAGCCTTCAAGGTTCGACGCTCGCACCGCATCGGCGACGGCCTTGAGTTCGGCGATGTAGCCATGCACATGCCGGCCGCCGCCGAGCGGCAGCTTGCGTGTCACCAGATCGATCGCCTGGATGCCATTGGTGCCTTCGTAAATGGGCGCGATGCGCGCGTCGCGATAAAGTGCTGCGGCCCCTGTCTCCTCGATGAACCCCATGCCGCCATGCACCTGCAGCCCAAGCGAGGCGACCTCGACGCCGACGTCGGTCGAAAAGGCCTTGGCCAGCGGCGTCAACAGATTGGCGCGTTCCTGCCAGTGCTTTGCATCTTCGCTCTGCGACGCAAGATCGATGGCGTGGGCGCAGGAATAGCAGATGGCACGGGCAATCTGGGTCAGCGCCTTCATGGTCAGAAGACTGCGCTGGATGTCGGGGTGATGCACGATCGGCGCCATGCCGGCACCGCGATAGCTCGCCGCCTTGCCTTGGCGGCGATCGTTTGCATAGGCGAGCGCCTTCTGCGTCGCCGCCTCGGCGACCGCGACACCCTGAATGCCGACGGCAAGGCGCGCATTATTCATCATGGTGAACATGCAGGCGAGGCCCTTGTTCTCCCCGCCGACCAGCCAGCCGATCGCGCCGGGCGCGGTGCCTTCGAAGCCATCGCCATAAATCATCGTGCAGGTCGGCGAAGCGTGGATGCCCAGTTTGTGCTCCAGCCCGGAGCAGAAGACGTCGTTGCGTGCGCCCAGCGCGCCATCGTCTCCGACCAGGAATTTCGGCACCAGGAACAACGACAGGCCGCGCGTGCCGGCCGGCGCGTCCGGCAGCCGCGCCAGCACCATATGGATGATGTTGTCGGTGAAATCGTGCTCGCCATAGGTGATGAATATCTTTTGCCCGAAGATGCGGTAGGTGCCGTCGCCGGCCGGCTCGGCGCGGGTTCGCAAGGCATTCAGGTCCGAGCCTGCCTGCGGCTCGGTCAGGTTCATGGTGCCCATCCATTCGCCGGAGACCAGCTTTTCCAGATATTTGGCCTTGAGTGCCTGCGAGCCATGCTTGTCGAGTGCTTCGACCGCGGCCATGGTCAGCGTCGGGGCGATGCCGAACGCCATCGAGGCGGAGTTCCACATTTCGAGCGCGGCGACGCCGAGCATGGCCGGCAGCGCCTGGCCGCCATACGCTTCAGGCGCGGACAGCGCATTCCAGCCGCCGCCGATCCAGCGGTGATAAAGTTCCTTCCAGCCGGGCGGGGTGGTGACGGCAGCGCCGTCGAGCACCGCGCCTTGCTGGTCGCCGATCTTGTAGAGCGGCGCCACCTCCTCACTGGCGAAGCGGCCGGCCTCGGCCAGAATGGCGTCGACGAGGTCCTCGCCGAGTTCGCCAAAGATGCCGGTATCGAGCGCCGGCTTCAAGCCGGCGACATGCTTCAGGGTGAAGGCGATCTCCTCGACCGGTGCCCGATACATGGCGCTCGCTCCTCCTCTGTCCGGCTCTCCTCAGTCCGGCAGGTCAACTCAAGATCCGTGCCGACGCTCCCCGTCCACCTTCGTTTTACGTAAACGTCAAACTTTGTCACGCGGATTTTGCAGTTGCTGGCTCGTCTGCAAAATTATTTAGAGTCGGACGACGCACTTGATTTGTACGGCTATTTCCCGTACAAGGCAGCATCAGGGGTGACGATAATGCCAAACCAACAGACCCGCACCGCCCGTCTCGAAGCCCGTATTTCGCCGGATATGCTGGACGTTGTGAAACGTGCCGCCGAAATCCAGGGCCGCAGCGTCAGCGACTTCGTGGTCGCCGCCGCTCAAGAGGCGGCGCAGCGCACTATCGAGAACACCACCATCATGCGTATCTCCATCGAAGATCAGCGCGCCATGATGGAGGCGATTCTCAATCCGCCCGAGCCTAATGAGGCACTGCGCAAAGCTGCCGACGCCCACAAACGGCTGGTCGTCGAAACCCGGTGACTTTCGCCGTCATTATCGAACCGCTCGGCGGATCGCATGATCGCAAGGCGTTCAGCTGCGGGGTACCGGCGCTCGACCGCTACATTCGGGAGCAAGCCAGCCAGGATGTCAAACGCCGAGTCGGCAATTGCTTCGTTGCCGTGGATCGCGATGGCGGCGCGATCGCCGGATATTACACTTTGGCGGCGTCGAGCATACCAATCGCGTCCTTGCCTGACGAACAGACAAAACATCTGCCACGCTACCCGGTTCTGCCCGCGATATTGGTCGGCAGGCTGGCCGTCGATGCCCGATACCAGCGGCGGCGGGTCGGGTCGGCGCTGATCGTGGATGCGCTACGATGTAGCGTTAGCGCTGCCCCAGCAGCCTTCGCGTTGATTGTCGATGCCAAGGATGACCAGGCGGTCGCGTATTATCGCAGGCATGGCTTCACCTCGTTTCAGAGCCGCCCGCTATCACTGTTCCTGCCCATAGCAACAGCGTTGAAGCTATTTGGCTGACAATCGCAACCATCGCTTTGCTCTTGAGGAGCACCAAGGATCGCTTCTCCAGCGCTCCAACTCGCCCACTCGGCACCCGAAGCATTTCCTTAACCATGGCGGTTCAGGATTTGGCTTTGGCCAGCAAGGATCTGCTGTTTGAAAACGCCGGCGCGCCCCCTTGTCCGCTCAGCGCTTCTCCTTGTCGCGGCCGCGATGACCCTGATGCTGACGCCGGCAAAGGCCTCGGATTTCTCCGAACCGTGGAAGGATGCCGACCGGGCGCTGGTCGTCGACGCCTACGAATACAATTCCATCGACTGGACCAGGCTTGCCACCGACAAGCGTCTTGTCGGCTTCATCAACAAGGCATCCGACGGAATGCCGCCACCCTATTTCTGTTTCGGCGACGAGACCGAGACGCGGCTGTGCAAGACGCTCTGGAAACGCCATGCGATGGCACAGGAACTGTTCCAGACGCGCAAGGTTGTGGCCAAGGCGCTTGGCTTGAAATGGGGCGCCTATCACCTCGCCCGCCCCGGCAACCCGGTCGGCCAGGCCAATCATTTCATCGAGTTCGCCGAACCCGGGCCGGACGACCTGCTTGCCCTCGACATCGAGGACGACGACCCGACGCAGTGGATGTCGCTGGACGACGCCGAAGAATTCGTCCGCCAGGTGCATCGGCGGCTCGGCCGCTTTCCGGTGCTCTACACCAATGGAACGACCGCCCGGCACATCGCCGACAACAGATACAAATACCAGCTGCTGTCGCGGCTGCCGCTGTGGTATGCGCGCTACAAGCCCGACATCGACGTGCATTTTCCGATGGGCAACTGGCAGGGTTATGCGCTCTGGCAGTTTTCGGCGCGAGCAAATTGCGGCCGGTTCCGCTGCCCTTACAGGGTCGCGGGCACACCCAACGATATCGACGTCAGCGTCGCGCCGATGAACGCCACGGAATTGCGCGCGCAGTGGCCGTTCGGCGGCCTGATCGACGTGCAGCCGGATTATCTCACCTCGATACCGGTGCCGCTCTCACGCGAGGCGGGGCTCGCCGGCGGCACCATCACTTACGCCAGCGTGACGCCAGCAAGCTTCGAGGAGATGGTCGCGGTATTCAGGGCGCGCCTGGCCAGGTTCAGCAGCGGCTTTCAAATGCCTGCGGCGAAAGCGGCGCCGGGCCTTCCGCGCGGGATTGCCGAATATGTCGCCTGGACGCGAAACGAAAAGCGTGCGGCATCGGTGCCAGGATTTGTCTCCACCGCCGATGCGGTCAGCAGCGTCTCGACCGAATTCGACCACGGCTTGCGCTGAGGCCGAAGGCCGCCCGATGCATCAGTTCGACTGCTCGCGCGCCACTGCCAGCCAGCCAATGTCGCGGCGGCAAAAGCCTTGCGGCCAGTCGATCCGGTCGAGCGCGGCGTAGGCCTTCTTCTGCGCCTCGCCGACGGTGCGGCCGGTCGCCGTGATGTTGAGCACGCGACCGCCATTGGCGACGAGTGCGCCGCCGTTTATGGCGGTGCCGGCATGAAATATCTCGACGCCCTCACCTGCCGCCGCCTCGACGCCGCGAATGACCGAGCCCTTTTCCGGCGTGCCGGGATAGCCCCTGGCTGCCATCACCACGGTGAGCGCCGCCTCGTCGCGCCAGCGCACCGAAGTATGCGCCAGCTGGCCGTCAGCGGCTGCGTTGAGCAGGACCAGGAGATCGTCCTTCAGCCGCATCATTAGCACCTGGCATTCCGGGTCGCCGAAACGGGTGTTGTATTCGATCAGCTTCGGCGCGCTGTCAGTGATCATCAGCCCGGCGAACAGCACGCCGGAAAACGGCGCGCCTGTTTCAGCCATGCCGCGCATGGTCGGCTCGACGATCTCGCGCATGGTGCGGTCGATCATCTCCGGCGTCATCACCGGCGCCGGCGAATAGGCGCCCATGCCGCCGGTGTTCGGGCCGGTGTCGCCGTCACTGAGGCGCTTATGGTCCTGCGCGGTGCCGAAGGGCAGCGCGGTGGTGCCGTCGCACAGGCAGAAGAAGCTTGCTTCTTCGCCGACGAGAAACTCCTCGACCACCACTTCCGCGCCGGCCTGGCCGAAGGAGCCGTCAAAACAGGCGTCGAGCGCGGCCAGCGCCTCGTCAAGCGTCATGGCGACGGTGACGCCCTTGCCGGCAGCGAGGCCGTCGGCCTTGATGACGATCGGCGCACCCGTCTTCTCGACATAGGCCCTGGCCGAAGCCAGATCGTCGAAGCGGCCATAGGCGGCGGTCGGGATGCCGTATCTGGCGCAGAGGTCCTTGGTGAAACCTTTCGAGCCTTCCAGCCGTGCCGCTGCCTTTGACGGTCCGAAGACGCGGATGCCCTCGGCGCGCAGGTCGTCGGCAATGCCGGCGACCAGCGGCCCTTCCGGCCCGACCACGACTAGGCCTATTTCATTCTCGAGGCAAAACCGGGCAACCGCCGTGTGATCCGCAATATCGAGCCTCACCAGCTCGGCTTCGCGGCCGATGCCCGGATTGCCGGGCACCGCGTAGAGTTTGGTCAGCAGCGGCGACGCCGCGATCTTCCAGGCAAGCGCATGCTCTCGTCCGCCGGAGCCGATCAGCAAAACACGCATGCCCAGATTCCTTGCCATTTCACGACCAGGACTGCGCTATTGCGCCGCGCGCGACGGGTCAAGACATTTGGCTGCCGAAGCGCCGATTGCGCGTGGCGAGCGTGCGGGGGCTGCTTGACGCTTGACGGCATTCGCCTCTGCTGCCACTCCAGCAAAATGGAAACCGTCCAGTCGAAAGCGGCCCAGGGCCGCGTCGCCGATGCGCCGAGCGGCCACTGGGTCCATCGCGTGCTGCCGCGGCGGTTGTGGCCCTATGCGCAGCTTGCCCGGTGGGACCGGCCGATCGGCTGGCAATTGCTGCTGTGGCCATGCTGGTGGTCGGCTGCGCTTGCCGCGAGCGCCTATCCGCGTCCGACGGACCCGCTGCTCTCGCTGCTGCCGTCGCCGTGGTATCTGCTGCTGTTTTTTCTTGGCGCGTTCGCCATGCGCGGCGCCGGCTGCACCTACAATGATTTGGTCGACGAGGACATCGACAACCAGGTGGAACGCACGCGCTCGCGGCCGCTGCCGGCCGGCAAGGTCACGCGCCGGCAGGCCTGGATGTTTGTTGTCGTGCAGGCACTGGTCGGCCTTGCCGTGCTTTTGCAGTTCAACAGCTTCGCCATCTTGCTCGGCATCGGCTCGCTGGTCATCGTCGCCGTCTACCCGTTCATGAAGCGGTACACCAATTGGCCGCAACTCGTTCTCGGCCTTGCCTTTTCCTGGGGAGCGCTGATGGGATGGGCGGTCGAGTTCGGCGATCTCGATGGGCCGGCAATCATGCTCTATATCGGCTCGATCCTGTGGGTGATCGGCTATGACACGATCTATGCGCATCAGGACAAGGAAGACGACGCCATCGTCGGCGTGCGCTCGACGGCGCGCCTGTTCGGCGACAATACCAAGGTCTGGCTGGCCGGGCTTTATGGCGGAGCGCTGGTCTGCTTCGCCATCGCCTTTGCCTCGGCACAGGCACCGGTGCCTGCACTTGCCGGGCTGATCGCCGCCGGCGCGAATCTGGCGCGGCAGATCGGCGTGCTCGACATCGACGATCCGGACCAGTGCCTGAGGCTGTTCAGATCGAACAACCAGGTCGGCTGGCTGATCTTCCTCGGCCTGATCGGCGGCGCGGTCTGGGTGGCGCTGAAGCCGCTGGTTTAGCTATTCCCGCGAAATAAGCTCTTCGCCGCCGATGACCAGCCTGAGGCCGAGGTCGCCGGCGCGGCGGCGGGCGAGGAAGCGCGGGCGGCGCATGGTCGAGACGCGACCCTTGCGGCGGTCCTGCGCCGGCAGCGCCTTGATGGCGGCGCCGAGCGATTCTTCCAGCGTGCGGGCGATGCCGTCGGCCTCGATCAGCAGCATCGGCAGGCGGTAGGCGTCGGCCCAGGCGCGCCAGTCGGCGGCGACGTCGTCGAGATCGTCGGCGACCAGCAGCGGCACCGACAGCATCGGGTCATTGTGCAGAAGCTCAAGCGTCACTGTGACATTGCCATCCGGATCCTCCATCGCGCGGGCGGCGACGCCGCGAAACGCGTTGGCGGGCAGAGCGATGATCGCCGGCACGCCGCTCATCTCCAGCGTGCGGCGGATAACCGCGCCGCGCTGGTCGATGGTGAAGGTAACGTCGCCATAGTCGTCGCGGGTGGCGTAGCTCACCACCTGCGGCAGGCGGAATGGGTCGAGACGCATATTGCGGCCGGCCCAGACTGGCTTCAGTCCAGTGTTCATATCGTGCCTTTCCTGTTTCTCCTGAGAGCCGGTGTTTCCGGTTCTCCGGGCCGGTTTTCCCAGCCTCGTTTGTGGAGAAACATTAGCGCGGGCTTCTTATCCTCGCGCTTAAGAAAGTCGGTTAAATTTTGCTGATCCGGGGCGGATGGTTATCGGAATGCCAACCGGCGCAGGCCGGCGAAAGGATCAGATAACCTTACCCGGATTCATGATGCCGGCCGGATCGAAGGCGGCCTTCACCCTGCGCATCAGCTCGATCGCCATCGGCGGCGCCGTCGCGATCAATTCGTCCCGCTTCAACTGGCCGATGCCGTGCTCGGCCGAGATCGAGCCATGAAACGCGCGCACGACGTCGTGCACGGCCCTGTTCATGACGTGGTAAAGGCCGAGAAACGCCTCGTCATCGCCGTCGGCCGGCCGGGAGATGTTATAGTGCAGGTTCCCGTCGCCCATGTGGCCGAAGCAGACGACGCGCGCGCCGGGACTGACCGATTGCACGACGACGGCGGCCTTTTCAATGAAGGGCGGGATTGACGCCACCGGCACCGAGATGTCGTGCTTGATCGAGGCACCTTCCGGTTTCTGCGCCTCGGGCAGCACCTCGCGGAAATTCCAGAACGCATCGCCCTGGGCCATGCTTGCCGCGATCACCGCATCGCCGACGATCGCTTGCTCGAGGCCTGCCTCCAGCACCTCCTCGATCAGCGCCCTGGCGTCGCCGGCCGAACGGCCCGACGAGATCTGCATCAGCACATACCACGGCCAATCGCCGGCAAGCGGCCGCACCACGCCTTGTGCGTGGGCAAGCGTGAAGTCGTAGGGCCTCTGGCCGATCAGCTCGAAGGCGGTGAGCGCTGCCCCTGCACGGTCCATCGCCAGGCTGAACAGCGACAATGCCGCCTCCGGCGATGACAGGCCGGCAAACGCCACCTCGCGCCCCTTGGGCTTGGGGAACAGCTTGAGCACGGCGGCGGTGATGATGCCGAGCGTGCCTTCCGCGCCGACGAACAGGTTCTTCAGATCGTAGCCGGTATTGTCCTTTTTCAGCTTGCGCAGATCGTCGAACACTTCACCGGTCGGCAGCACCACTTCGACGCCGAGGCAGAGCTCGCGCGCATTGCCGTAGGCAAGCACGCCGGTGCCGCCGGCGTTGGACGAGAGATTGCCGCCGATCTGGCAGGAGCCTTGCGCGGCAAGCGACAGCGGAAACAGCCGGTCGGCGGCATCGGCCGCTTCCTGCAGCGTCTGCAGGATGACGCCGGTTTCGACCGTCACCGTGTTGGACAGCGTATCGATCTCGCGGATGCGGTTCAGCCGCGACAGCGACAGCACGATCTCGCGGCCGGATGCGTCCGGCACCTGGGCGCCGACCAGCCCGGTGTTGCCGCTTTGCGGCACGATGGGCGTGCCGGTTTCGGTTGCCAGCCGCATGATGCGGCTGACCTCCTCGACGCTCCCCGGCCTCAGCACCAAAGCCGTCCTGCCGTGCCAAAGTCCGCGCCGCTCGGTGAGGAAAGGCGCGATGTCCCGCTGATCGCGCAGCGCATATTTGTCGCCGACGATTGCCGCAAAGCGGGCGACGACGGCGGGGTCGAGATCGGGGGAAATGTCGTTCATGGGTGGAAACTATGGTGCTCAATCCATCTTGTCACGCGGGGCGATCTTGTCACGCGGGGCGGCGGCGCGCGAAAGCCGGTCATTGATCGCCTCGCCCAGCCCGTCGAACGGGATCGGCTCGACGGCGATGGTTTTGGCGCGACTGCTATCGAGATCCTGCAGATGAGCGAAGAGATTGCTTGCCGCCTCGCGCAGGTCGCCGGTCTCCGACAAATTGCGCAGTGCGGCTGCGTCGCGCCAGCCTTCGGCACGGCGGCGGCCGAAGGCCAGCAAGGCTTCGCCCGGTGCGACCTCCGCAGCATTGAGCCGCACCGCCGCACCTGGCGCATAGTGCGAGGCAAGCATGCCAGGTGCCTCGATGACCGAAGCGCCGCGCAGCAACTTTGACCCGGCCACTGCTTCGATCTCTTCGGCGGCAATGCCGCCCGGCCGCAGCAGCCGCAGCTTTCCAGCTTCGACCTTGACAATGGTCGATTCCAGCCCGACCGGCGTCGCGCCGCCATCGACCACAAGCTTGATCCGGGGACCGAGATCGGCGGCCACGGCCTCGGCCGTCGTGGCGCTGATCCTGCCCGAGGAATTGGCGCTTGGCGCCGCCAGCGCGCGGCCGAACCTGGCGATCAGCTCGCCGCCAAAGCCTTTCGGCATGCGCAGCGCGATCGTTTCCAGACCGGCGGTGACCAGCGGATGAATGCCGCTGCCGGGCCGTTGCGGCAGCACCAGCGTCAGCGGCCCCGGCCAGAATGCCTGCGCCAATCTTTCCGACAGCGGATCGAACAGCGCGATGCGCTCGGCCATCGCCGGGTCGGCTATATGGGCGATCAGCGGGTTGAAGCGAGGGCGGCCCTTGACTTCGAAGATGCGGGCCACGGCAACGCCATTGGTCGCGTCGCCGGCCAGCCCATAGACGGTCTCGGTCGGGATGGCGACGACGTCGCCGCTCTCGAGCAGCGCCAACGCCCTTTCCATCGCCTCGCCGACGGCACGAATTTCAGCCACTGTCGTCACCTCACGGATGCGGGTGCCTAATACGCTGACGCCGACGGAGCAAGTCCGGGCGTAGGCGAATCGCAAATCACTAAAATGCTCCGTTTCCCCGCAAGCCGGCATCAACTGCCCTCGGCTACGGTGCCGTCTTGTTGGGCAAGGGGAATTATCATGCTTTCGATGCGTATCCTTGGAGCGCTTGGTCTGGCGTTTATGGCCGGCACGGCACAGGCCTCGTCGCTCGTTTTTCTCGGGCAAACGACGGCGACGCCTTCGGTTGTAAGTGCCGGCGCGCTCGAACGGGCAAAAACACCGTCGATCGTCGCGCTCGGCGAGAAGTTGCCTGACGTCAATGAAAACGTCACCGATGAAAAGGTCGCGGCGATCCCGAGCCAGCCGAGTCATGGCTTCGACGGAAGCCCGATGATCATTCGCGGCGGTATCGTCGGCGATGCCTTTGCAACGCCGGCGCCCAAGGTCGCGCCGGCCATCGCTGCCGCGCCCGCCGCGGACAGCAAAGCCGACCCAAAGGTCGCCAGCAAAACCCCTGAACCGGCTGCGCAGCAGCCTGCCCCGCTAGCAGCTCCCGACCAGCCGAAATAGCGCCACAAGCGATGATTTTTTTCCGGACGTCAGCCGGCTATCTTGGAGAAATCCGCGACCCGGTCGGTCGCCGCGCGGATGCGGGCGAGCAATGCCAGGCGATTGGCGCGCACCGCCTGGTCCTCATCGTTTACGAGGACTTTCTCAAAGAATGAATCAACCGGCTCGCGCAACACGCTAAGCGCCAGCATGGCGGCGGAAAAGTCTTCGTTTTGAATTGCTTCGCCGGCTTGCCTCTCGGCCTGATTGACCGCGGCGTACAAGGTTTTTTCGGCGCCCTCCCGGAACAGCGCCGGCTCAACACGGTCGGCGATCGTCGTGTTCTTCTTCTCCTCGGCAGCCACGATGTTGGCAGCGCGCTTGGTGCCGGCAAGCAGGTTCCTGCCGTCCTCGCTGTCGAGGAAGGAGCCAAGCGCTTCGACGCGGCGGACGATTTGCAGGAGGTCGTCGTTGGACGATTGGCCGATCTCCCCCCTAGAGGGGGAGATGCCCGGCAGGGCAGAGGGGGGCGCGACAGAATGAGAGGCTGGCGGGACAGCGCCCCCCTCTGTCGGCTGCGCCGACATCTCCCCCTCTAGGGGGGAGATTGGGCGCGAGCCCGCCGCCAGTACGGCGTCGATCAGATCGTGCCGCGCGCCCTGGTCGCGCAGATAGACTTTCAGGCGGTCGTGGAAGAAGGCGAGGAGGTCGCGGGCGCGATCAATCTCCCAATCCTGAGGCGGTACATCGGCGTCGCTAAACATCAGTTGAGAGGCGCGTTCGGATAGGCTGGTCAGTTGGCTCAACAAGCCTTTTCCGGACAGTTCTTCCATTGCTCGCATGGGTGCAAGCCGAGCCTCGGCTTTGCCGGCCTCCTTTTGAAGCAGTTGCGCCATTAGATGACGCCCTGAACGGATAAACTGCATAGCAATCTCCAATCGGACCTCATTCTCGACCAAGATTCTGATCACTCCCAGTGCTGCACGACGCAGCGCATAGGGATCTTTCGATCCGGTCGGCTTTTCATCGATCGCCCAGAACCCGACCAGCGTATCCAGCTTGTCGGCAAGCGCCACCGCCACCGACACCAGATCGGTCGGCACGCGATCGGACGGTCCCTGCGGCTTGTAGTGCTCCTCGATCGCGGCGGCGACGGAGGGGTGCTCGCCCTGCAGCAGCGCGTATTTGCGGCCCATGGCGCCTTGCAGTTCCGGGAACTCGCCAACCACTTCGGTGGTGAGGTCGGCCTTGGCGAGGACGGCAGCGCGGCGCGCCAGCGCGGTAATCTCCCCCCTCGAGGGGGAGATGTCACCGAAGGCGACAGAGGGGGTCATCTCGCGTGGAGCGCCAACTTCCTCTTGCTTCGAAACGTCAGGTCGCGTCGCGCCAGCCGAGGCGACCCCCTCTGGCCTGCCGGCCATCTCCCCCTCAAGGGGGGAGATTGAACTCGCCACGAGCGGCGCCAATTCTTCGGCCAACCTGGCAATCCGCTCCACCCGCTCGCCTTGCGTGCCGAGCTTGGCATGAAACGTTACATTGAGGTGGTCGAGGCGGGCCATGCGCTGGTCGAGCGGTTTTTTTAGATCAAGCCCGAACTTTTCCGCCGATGCCTGCAGCTGGTCGAGATCCGGCAGGTCGCCCTGGTCGGTTCTCCAGAAATAGAGCGCGTCGGACAGGCGCGCGCGCACCACCTTGCCATTGCCGTGGGCGATCTCCTTGCCGCCGTCCTTGGCCTCGATGTTGGCAGTCAGGATGAAGCGGTTGGAGAGCTCTTCGCCCGCGCCGTGCGGCCGTGTCACAAAACACTTCTGGTTGGCGCGGATGGTGAGCCGGATCACCTCGGCCGGAATGGCGAGAAAATCCTGTTCGAATTCGCCCATCAGCACGACAGGCCATTCGACCAGGCCCGACACTTCCTCCAGCAGCCCCTCGTCCTCGACGAGATCGAGCCCGCTGGCGAAAGCAAGATTCCTGGCATCGGCAAGGATGATCTCCTTGCGCCTGTCGGCATCGAGCACGACCTTGGCCGTCTCAAGCCTGGCGACATAATCGTCGAAGCGGCGCACCGTGATGGCGCCAGGCGCATGGAAACGGTGGCCGTAAGTGATATTGCCGGAGCGGATGCCGTCGATCTCGAAATCGACGACCACCGGCTCCTCGGTTTCGGGGCCCAAGGTGCACAGGATCGATTGCAATGGCCGCACCCAGCGCAGCGAGCCGGGCTTGGCCGAAGCCGGCCCCCAGCGCATCGATTTCGGCCAGGGGAAGTTGCGGATGATGCCCGGCACCAGCTCGGCGATGATCTGCTCCGCCGGCCTGCCCGGCCTGGAAATATGGGCGACGTAGAAGTCGCCCTTCTTCGGATCGGAATGAACATGCGCCTCGGCAATCGAGGCAAGGCCGGCCTTGCGCAGAAAACCCTGCACCGCCGGCTCGGTCGCCTTGGTCGAGGGCCCCTTGATCTCCTCGCTGATGTCCTTCGAGCGGGCGGTCAGGCCGCGAATGTCGAGCGTCAACCGGCGCGGCGTCCAATATTCGCGCGCCGCCTCATAGGTCAGCCCGGCGTCGACCAGCCCGTCGGTCAAAAGCTTCCTGAGATCGCCGGCAGCCTTGCGCTGCATGCGGGCGGGAATCTCTTCCGAACGGAGTTCTAAAAGCAGGTCGGGCATCGAAGGAACTCATGGACAAAAATAGCCGCCGCTTCGCGGCGACCTCCCCCATCGAGGGGGAGGTAAGCGGGGGCATAGCAACTCGGCTGGCCGCTGTCACCCTTCCCCGCTCGATCGGGACATCTAACGGCATTTCCGAAAAAATTCAGCCGCCTGTCGGACACGCGCCGGTCCGCCCGTCCTTGGATCAAAGATTTCCCTGAACCGAACGCAGCGCTGAAGCGACCAACGCTCAGGCAGAGAGCTATTGGCTGAACGACCATGAGAACGGCATCGACATTCCTGCAGATCCTCGCGCTCAGCGCCTGCTTCACGGCGCAAGTTCATGGCACGTTCTCGATGCCCGGCGTCAGGCAAGCGCTGCGGACAATAGCCGGTGCAAGCGGCCAAGGCACGTTGCCAATCAGCGCCCCTGCCGAAACCGCCTGGAGCTAAGCCGCCAAGCCGCCCGCCTGCGTCAGCAGAAACGCCTCGCCGCAGGCCTTGGCCAGATTGCGCACCCGCAAAATATAACTCTGGCGCTCGGTGACCGAAATCACGCCGCGTGCGTCGAGCAGATTGAAGACGTGGCTGGCCTTGATGCACTGGTCGTAGGCGGGGAATACAAGGCGGTGGTATCCCTCCCCCTTGAGGGGACCAGACAAAGTCTGGCCGGGAGGGGTCGCCCGCGTAGTGCTCGACGCCTGACCTGCAGTGCCTTCTGAGGTGACCCCCTCTGCCCGCTTCGCGGGCATCTCCCCCTCAAGGGGGGAGACAGGCGCGCCGGCTTCGAGCAGCGCCTTGCACTCGGCTTCGGCGTCCTCGAAATGCCTGAGCAGCATTGCGGTGTTGGCAAATTCGAAATTATGGCGCGAATATTCCTGCTCGGCCTGCAGGAAGACGTCGCCATAGGTCACCTTGTCGGCGCCTTCGCGGCCGTTGAAGTTGAGGTCGTAGACATTGTCGACGCCCTGCACATACATGGCCAGCCGTTCCAGCCCGTAAGTGAGCTCGCCCGCCACCGGGGCGCATTCGATGCCGCAGACCTGCTGGAAATAGGTGAACTGCGACACCTCCATGCCGTCGCACCAGCACTCCCAGCCCAGCCCCCAGGCGCCCAGCGTCGGGCTTTCCCAGTCGTCCTCGACGAAGCGGATGTCATGCAGCAGCGGATCGATTCCGATCGCGGCCAGCGAGCCGAGATAAAGCTCCTGCAGATTGGGCGGATTGGGCTTCAGGATCACCTGGTATTGGTAATAGTGCTGCAGCCGGTTCGGGTTCTCGCCATAGCGGCCGTCCTTGGGGCGGCGCGAGGGCTGGACATAGGCCGCATTCCAGCGTTTTGGGCCGAGCGCGCGCAATGTCGTTGCCGGATGGAAGGTGCCGGCGCCGACTTCCATATCGTAAGGCTGGAGGACGACGCAGCCATAGTCCGCCCAATAATTATGCAAGGTCAGGATCAGCCCCTGGAACGAGCGGCTGGGGTGCATGTGGGCAGGAATGGTCACGGCGGCCTCGGCGGGAAAGGCGGGATGCCGGCACGTCCTAGATGCCTGGCCAGCAAGCGTCAAGGCAGAGGGGGTCAGGCCTTTGAAGGTGTTCCCTTCTCCCCTTCTTGTGGGAGAAGGTGGCCGAGCGAAGCTCGGTCGGATGAGGGGTGCTCCAGCTTGGCACCGACGGCAATCCGTCCGACACCCCTCAACCGTCTCGGCGCTGCGCGCCGATCCACCTTCTCCCACAAGGGGAGAAGGAAAGAAGGGTCACCCCTTAGGGGCGGGCGCCGGCAAGGGCTTTACGTTCGGGGTTTCCTGCGCCGTGTTGGATTCGATCGGCGGCAGGCCTTTCATCAGCTTTTGCTGCAAGGCGGCAAGCACATCCGGGTCCGGCTTCAGGTCGCGGGCCTGGTTCCACTGGAAGGTGGCTTCCAGCTTGCGGCCGACGCGCCAGTAAGCGTCGCCGAGGTGATCGTTGAGCACCGGATCCTCCGGCTTCAACGAAACGGCGCGTTCCATTTCGCGCACTGCATCGTCGAACTGGCCAAGGCGGTAATAGGCCCAGCCCAGCGAATCGACGATGTAGCCGTCGCTCGGCCTCAGGTCGACGGCCTTCTGGATCATCGCGAGGCCTTCCTTGAGGTTCATGTTCTTGTCGACCCAGGAATAGCCGAGATAGTTCAGAACCTGCGGCTGGTCGGGGTAGAGCTCCAGCGCCTTGCGGAAATTCGGCTCGGCCTTCGGCCATTCCTTCAGCCGCTCATAGGCGATGCCGCGCTGGTAGAAGATGTTCCAGTTGGCGGCGGTCGGCGTCTTCAGCACCTCGACCGCCTTGTCGTAAAGATTGGCGGCGGAGCGGAAATCCTCCTTCGAGGAATAGACGCCGCCGAGCGCCAGATAGGCGCGCATGTCGTCTGGATGCGCATCGACGATGGCCTTGAGGTGAGTGATCGCCTCGTCGTTGCGGTCGAGATCGGCAAGGTTGAGGCCAAGCTGCAGGTCCGAAAGCTGCTTCAGCGGCGAGCCGGCGGGAATGCGGCGATAGAGCGCGATGGCGCCCTCGCCGTCTTTCAACTGCTCGGCAACGGCGGCAAGCTGAACGAGCGCCGCGTCGTTGTCGGGCCGCAGCGCCAGGGCATATTGCAGATAAAGCCGCACGAACGGCTCGCCGCCGCCGCGGTTGAGCGCGGTGGCGAGATCGAGCAGGATTTCCGAGGCGCCGTCCGACGGACCGGCAACGAAGGGCTCGATCTTTTCGCCCTTGTTGATCTTGTCGCGAAGGGCTGCAATCTCGACCTTGCCGGGCGCAAACGCCTCGGCCTTGTCGAGCACCGACAGCGCCTTGGCCTTGTCGCCTTTGCGGGCGAGGAAAGAGGCGTAGGCCTGCGCGTTGCGCATCCATGTTTCGGGGGCCGCACCGCCGGCGGCCGTGTCCTGCACGGTGGCGGTGTAGAGCGCATCCGCCCTGTCGGGCAGGCCGGAGGCGTCGGCAATCAAGGCGCGGTGGAAGGACTTGAACAGGCTGAACCAGTCGGGGCCTTGCAGCTTGTCGATGGAAGCCATGGCCTCGCCGGCGTCACCCGCACCCTGCTTGGCCCAGCCGGTCATGACGCCGGAGATCAGCCGGTCGAGATCGGATTCGAGCGACAGCTTGAGCCAGTATTCGGCCTTGGAGAAATCCTTCTTGTGGAAGGAATCGATGGCCAGCGCCAGGCGCGAGAAGCGCTCGACATCGGGAACCGCCTTGAGCTTGTCGGCATAGACCAGGGATTCGTCGAAGCGCCCCTGCGCGATCAGCGACAGCATCAGGCTCTGCTGCAGTCCCGTATCGTTCGGATCGAACGCAAGCGCCTGCTTGTAATAGGAAATGGCGCTGTCGAGGTCGTTGTCGCCGTCGGCAATCCTGGCGGCAAGATAGGCCCCCGAGAAGGATGTGATCCTGACCGGCTCGGCGGTCTGTTTGGCATGCGCCGGCAAAGCCGAGATCGCCATGCCCGTCGCGATTGCCAGCCCCGTCAGCCAGCGCGCATATCCTTGCCGCATCATATCCCTTTCAGCCAAACGCCATCTCCGCGTCAGCGGGATCGCCGTAGACTCGATCTTTACAGGTAAAGCATGGCCTTTTTGGGGTCGTGCTTCAACCCGGCCCGAATTCACAATCGGGTCAAGCAATTAATAAACCATGCCGAAAGGGCCTGAACTGCGACTCTTGACCGCGTGGCGTCCGCTTTGGCGCTGCCTGCACGGCGCTATTTCCCGACGCCGTAAGCGATCCATAATCGCCAGCGGTTGAAAGCTTCCGCCATGCAACTTTGCGTGGCAGGATGTGCCCTCAGTTCTTGCCTCGCCAGCCGTCAGGGGGGTGCCGATGCTGGAAATGCCGCGAAACGAAGAAGCCTTCGCCATCGTCGACCGTATCTACGAAGCCGCATTCGCAGCCGAGCTGTGGCCGGATGCTTTGGAGGCGACCAGCGCGGTCTCGCGCTCGGCAAGCGGCGCGATCTTCATGATCAGCGATCATTCGCCGCTTCGCGCCATCGGCGAGGCGCGGGCCGAACCCTTGATCGACGCTTTCATGGCCGATTGGAAATTTTCCGAAAGCGTACAGCGCATGTGCAGCACCCAGCCGGCAAGCTTTGTGCGGGTCGACGACTTCATGACCGGCGATGAGATCGAGCGGGACCCGATCTACGCATGGGCAAGAAATTTCGGCGTCGGATCGCCCGTCTGCACGTCGATTCCCATGCCGAGCGGAGAGCTGGTGCTGTTCGTCTTCCAGCGCTGGCTGAAGGACGGCAAGTACGATCAAGCGGCGATCGACCTGCTGAACGGACTGCGTCCGCATCTGGCGCGGGCCGGCCTTGTCGCCGGGCGGCTCGGTCTGGAGCGGGCCAGGACCGCCGTGTCCATTCTGAGCGAGATCGAGCTGCCGGCGGCAGTCATGAGCGGATCGGGCCGCGTGCTGACGGTCAACCGCCTGCTGGAAGATATGAAGGACGTGTTCATCCCCCAGGCCGGCGGCGGCATGGTGCTTGCGGACCTGTCTGCAAACGCGCTTTTCCAGCAAGCCATCATGCACAACGACGACCATCGCGTTGTGCGGTCCATCCCTGTCCCAGCCGTCGAGGGGCGGCCTGCGCTGATCGTTCACCTTTTGCCGTTGCGCCGTGCCGCACATGACATCTTTTCGGGCGCGGATATCCTTGTCGCGGCAACCGCCGTCAGCATCAGCGCGACGGTGCCGTCGCCCAATATCCTTTCGGGCCTGTTCGACTTGACGCCGGCGGAAGCCCGGCTCGCCGTCGTGCTTGCCTCAGGCCGTTCCGTACAGGAAGCCGCCCTCGAAATCGGCATCGCCGTCAAATCGGCCCGTACTTATCTCGAGCGAATTTTTCGGAAAACCGGAACCAGTCGCCAAAGCCAGCTCGTGGCGCTGCTGACGAGCGCGCGGCCGTTTTCGTGATTTCGGTCAGTCAACCGGCCCGACGTTGCAAGATTGCAACAGCCAGGACTGAAAACGCTGCAAGAACAGGGGGAATGCCGCGAAGTGTAGGCATTTGCCGACTGTCCGGCCGTTGCCGGCTTCATGCATGGTCCATCTCATCGGGAGCTTTGCGATCGGCCGGCGCCGTTCTGGAAAGAAGGGGATAATTCGATGAAGAGCCGTGTTGTAGAAGGCTTTGAGTGGTCGGCTGCATTGGGGGCTGCCGGCATCCTGATGTCGTCCCGCGTGCCGGTTCGCGGGGCCGGAGCTTTGGTGATAGCCGCGGCAGCCGGCCTGGTGGCCCTCGCGCCGACTCCGGCGGCTGCGTTTGTGTGTGAAGATATAAATTATGGCGCAGATGGCGCCGGGGCTTCGCCCACCGGTATGGCATGCGGAACTATCGCCCAAGCTGCGGGCGGATCCTCGACGGCGGTCGGCGGTAGAGCCGTTTCTGATGGAGACCTCAGTACCGCTCTTGGCGATGATGCGTGGGCCGGGGGAATCTCGGGTCCCATCAACCATAACAATGCAAGCACGACGGCTATCGGCGCCCGTGCTCAGGCTGGTGCGGGAGGCCCTAACCAGGCCAACGCTACCGCTCTTGGCGCCTCGGCCAAGGCGAATGCGGTGAATGCCACCGCCCTCGGCACCGGTGCGACGGCCAATTTTGCCGATTCAGTCGCCGTAGGCCAAGGTGTGACCACGACACGCGCCAATCAGGTGGCTATCGGCAACAGCAGCGCCACCTACACTCTGTCGGGCATCAACAGCGCAGCCAGCAGGGAGGCCCAGAGCGGACCGAAATACCTGGTGACGTCCGACGCCGCGGGCAATCTGGCGACCGCTTCCGTGAACATCGACGAACTCGAAGGACTGGCCGACGACGTTGCAGCCCATACCACCCAGATCGCCTCGCTCAACACCACGGTAAGCAGCCACACGATGCAGCTTGCCGATCACGAGACGCGCATTGTCAACAACACCAACCAGATCAACGCGCTCAACACGACGGTCGGCAATCATACGATCCAGCTTGCCGATCACGAGGCGCGTATCACCAACAATACCAACACGCTCAACCTGCACACCGCGCAGATTTTCAGCCTCGACAGTCGCACCACGATCAACGAGGCTAACATCGCCCTGCTCGACGGCCGCGTCAGCGCGCTGGAGGGCGGGTTGCAGAACCTTGGCGAGCAGGTCAGCGAAAACCGCTCGGAAGCCCGCGCCGGAACGGCGCTTGCGCTGGCGACGGCGGGATTGCGTTACGACGACAGGCCCGGCAAATTGTCGCTGGCTGGCGGCTTTGGCCATTTCAAGGGCCAGTCGGGCCTGGCGCTCGGCCTTGGCTATAGCACGAGCCTGGATTTCCGCCTCAACGCCGCCGTGTCGGCCTCCACCAACCGTGGCGATGTCGGCGTCAGCGTCGGCGCATCGTGGACACTCAACTGATGCAGCGGGCATGACCTCAATCTTGCCGGGATCGGTGCGGCCGACGGGCAGAATGTTGCTGGCCGCCTTGGTGCTGACGGCAGCCGTTCCGCAGCTTGTCCAGCCTGCCCTGGCGCAAACGTCGAAAATCCAGAAATCGGCCAAGCCCCAGGCGCCGAAGCCGGCCAATATCGAGCGCAACGGCGTGCTGATCCTGGTGCGCGGCTCGCTGCTGGCGCTCGACCATGCCAACAAGACGGGGAATTACACGGTGCTGCGCGATCTCGGCGCGCCGGGCTTCCAGACCAACAATGCGGCCAAGCTTGCCGAGATCTTCGCCAGCCACCGCAATGACGGCATCGACCTCGGCGGCGTCGCGGTGCTGGAGCCGCAATTGACGCTGCTGCCGCAGATCGAGTCCAACGGCATGTTGCATATGGCCGGTTTCTTTCCCTCGGTGCCGATGCAGGTCAATTTCGAGCTGTTGTTTGCGCCGGTCGAACGGCAATGGAAGGTGTTCGGCATCTCGGTCGCGCTCAGCAAGGCCGGCCCCGAAGCGCCGGCGACGGAGCCGCAACCGCCAAAGCCTGTCGCCACCGAAATACCCGACCCGCCGACGCCGGCGGTCAATCCCAGAAGGGCCGCCGAACAAGCCGGCAAGTGAGGCATCACGGCCCTGAAACTCAGGACGTTTGCGAAAGGCTTGCGTCAAGCGCCTGCATGGCGACGGTGACAAGATCGTGCAGCTGCTTTTTCGGCACGCCGTCGCGTGCCTGCACCGAAAGGCCGTGCAGCAGCGTGGCGTAATAATCCCCCAACGTCTCGGCGTCGGTGTCCGGCTTCAATTCGCCATCGCGCACCGCCTGCTTCAACCGCTCGACGATCGATGCGGTACGCGCCAGCCGATGCTCCGCCAGCCATTGCAGCACGGCGTCATTTTCGACGGCGCAATTGGTCGCGGCCGTCACCACCATGCAGCCCTGCGGCTGCCCCGGCCGCGTATAGATTTCGACGGCGTCGCGAAGCATGCGCTCGATGACGCGCCGGACATTTGGTTCTTCCTGCAGTGCGCGTGTGGCGAAGCCGCCCTCATTGGCCTCGTAAAGTGCCACCGCTTCGCGAAACAGATCCTCCTTCGAGCCGAAGGCGGCATAGATGCGCGCCGATGCGAGACCAAGCGCCGATACGAGATCGGCCATCGAGGTGCCCTCGTAGCCGCGTCTCCAGAAAGCGTCGCGGGCTTTCTCCAGCGCCTGGTCGCGGTCGAACTCCCTTGGCCTTCCCGCCATGGCGGTCTCCAATTTTTGTTGATCAACAAATAATCCGCTTGACTTCGGATTGCAAATCTCAATTCTTTGTCGATCATTAAATAATTGTCGACAAGGAGACCGGCATGAGTTCACTGGATCAAGGCGCGCCGCTCGGGGCGATAACGCAGGGAGCAAGCAGGGCGAAACATGGCGCAACGCTGGCGCTGCTCGCCTTCGCGCAGCTCATCATCTCGCTCGACCTCAACATAGTCTTCGTGGCGTTGCCGGAGATCGGCGCCGGCCTCGGATTTTCAGGCCAGACCCTGCAGTGGGTGGTCAGCGCCTACACCGTCTTCACCGGCGGCTTCCTGCTGTTCGGCGGCCGGGCCGCCGACCTGATCGGCCAGCGCCGCGTCTTCATCTTCGCGCTCTGGCTCTACGCGCTCTCATCTCTGGTCGGCGGCCTCGCCTGGTCGCCGGAAATCATCATCGCGGCCCGCGCCGTGCAAGGCATCGGCGCCGCGTTCCTGTTTCCTGCGACGTTGTCGCTGATCAACCGCCTGTTCGCCGAGGGACCGGAACGCAACCGGGCGCTCGCCGTCTGGGGCGGCGCGGGCGCCAGCGGCCTGACGCTCGGTTCGCTTGCCGGCGGGTTTCTGACCAGCGCCTTCGGCTGGCCGTCGGTCTTCTACGTCAACGTGCTGTTGGCCGGGATCGCCATCATCGCGGCTTTCGCCATCATCCCGCGCGATCGCAAGCGGCACGAGCAGTGCAGCTTCGATCTGCCGGGCGCGCTGACCGTCACCGCCGGCGCGACGCTGCTTGTCTTCACCCTGGTTCAGGGGCCCGAATATGGCTGGGGCTCTGGCGCAATCATCGTCAGCGCAGCACTGGCGGCATTTTTCCTGATCGCCTTCACCGTGATCGAGGCCAACAGCGCCGACCCGCTGATGCCGCTGCGCCTGTTCCACAACCGCAGCCTCGTCGCCGGCATGACGATAACCTTCCTCTACATGGCTACTTTCGGCGCGCTGCCCTACTTCCTCACCGTGCTGCTGCAGAACGTGCACGGCTTCACTGCCTTGCAGACGGGCCTCGCCTTTCTCGTGCCGTCGGTCGCCATCGCCACCGGCACCCAACTCGGCGAGCGTCTGGCAACGCGCTTTTCGACGCGCAGCACCCTGGTCGGCGGCATGATCGTCGGCGCGGTCGGCACAGCATTGATGGTATCAGGCGCGACTGCCGACAGCAGCTATCTGCCCCTCGTACCCGGCCTGATCGTCTCCGGCGTCGGACAAGGCATCGTCTGGACCGCAATGTGGATTGCCGCCGCTTCCGGCGTTGCCCATGACCAGCAAGGCGTCGCCTCGGGGATGGCTTCGACGACGCTCAATGTCGGCAACGCCATCGGCATGGCCGTGCTGATTGCGATTGCGAACAGCCAAATCGGCGAATTGTCCGGCGATGCGTTGAAAATTGCCGTCGCCGACGGCATCCAGGTTGCCTTCCGGCTCGCGGCGGCGGGCATCGTCGTCAGTTTGCTGGCAGCAATAGTGCTTCCGGCAAAGGCTCGATGAGAACAGGCGGCGTCCCGGCCTCGCGCCGCGACGCCTGTCAATTCACCCGGCTGATGCAGAAATCGATGACGTCGATCAGTGCAGACTTCTGCGGCGTCGCCTCGAGCGGCGCCAGCGCGTCGCGGGCTATCTCGCCGAAATGGCGGGCGCGCCCGATGGTGTCGGCAATCGCCCCGTGGCGGAGCATCAGGCCGATGGCCTTTTCCAGCCCGGCATCGTCGGCGGCATTGTCCTCGATGGCGCGTTTCCAGAAGCTGCGCTCGGCCTTGGTGCCGCGCCGATAGGCGAGGATCACCGGCAGCGTCACCTTGCCCTCGCGGAAATCGTCGCCGACATTCTTGCCGAGATCCTTGCTGGTGCCGCCGTAATCCAGCGCGTCATCGATCAGCTGGAAGGCAAGGCCGAGATTCATGCCGTAGGAGCGAAGTGCTGCGCGATCATTGCGCGTCGCCTGGGCGATGACCGGGCCGACCTCGGCGGCAGCGGAGAACAGCGCCGCGGTCTTGGCCTTGATCACCGCGAAATGCTCGTCCTCGGTGGTCTCGAGGTTTTTGGCGGCGGCAAGCTGCATCACCTCGCCTTCGGCGATGATCGAAGCAGCGCTCGACAGGATATCGAGCGCTTCAAGCGAGCCGACATCGACCATCATCCGGAACGCCTGGCCGAGCAGGAAATCGCCGACCAGAACACTGGCCTGGTTGCCCCAGATCATGCGCGCCGTCTTCTTGCCGCGCCGCATGCCGCTTTCGTCGACGACGTCGTCGTGGAGAAGTGTCGCGGTATGCATGAATTCGACCGATGTGGCGAGCTTGACATGGCCGTCGCCGGAATAGCCGAACATCTGAGCGGCGGCGAGCGTCAGCATCGGCCGCAGCCGTTTGCCGCCCGACGAGATCAGATGGTTGGCAATCTCCGGGATCATCTCGACATCGGAGCCGGCCTTCGACAGGATCAATTTGTTGACGCGCCCCATGTCGGCCGCGGTCAGGTCGATGAGGTCCTTTATCGAGGCGGCTTCGCGCTTCCCGTTTTCAATGTTGAGAACGACACCCACGGCAAAACTCCCAACCTCGATATGCACGACGGCAACATGGTCCCTGAACAGACTCTAGGGTGTCACCCACTGCTGCGGCAAGAGGCGAATTGGCGCGCCGGCTCTGGTACATGATCACGCCTACGTTTACATCAACGCCGCAAACTGCGAGTTTAGGGCCATGATCTATCGATATGATCGAAATGGTGTGAGGCCATCCGTCCGGATACGCGGAGCGAAGGCGCAGGAAGTCATTCGGCTTTCAAGTCCTTCGCGACAAAGTAGCCGGGCAGATGGACCACATCCTCCGGACGCCGAAACGGCTGCAAGCTGCGTCGTCGAACCGCTCGGCCGGGGGAAAGACCCCGACCTTCACGCTTCTCCTCGCATCTTCTTGCCGTTTCAGGCGCCATTTCGACCATATCGATAGATCATGGCCCTAATCCGATGATAGAGCTCATCCGCACCAACGACGCCGTCATCATTTCGTTTGTCGAATCGCTCATGCGCGATGCCGGCATCGGCTGTTTCGTCGCCGACCAGAACATGAGCGTCCTCGACGGCTCGATCGGCATCCTGCCCCGCCGTGTCATGGTGGACGCCGACAAGGCCGATGCGGCGCGGCGCATCCTGACGGATGCCGGCATCGCCAACGAGATCCGCCAAAAATAATGTCCGCGTCGCCCGCTGCCCTTGTCCCGGACATGCCGGCTCATACGGTCGATGCCTTCCATCGCGGTCGCTTCTGGCTGGTGCAGCCGAGAAAGGCGGGCCACCGCGCCGGCATGGATGCGATGATGCTGGCGGCTGCCGTGCCGTCCTCCTTCGCCGGGCGGCTTGCCGATTTTGGCGCGGGCGCTGGTGCGGCCGGCCTGGCGGTCCTGTCGCGCTGCCCCGGTGCCGCGGCCGTGCTCGTCGAGCGTTCCCCGGAAATGGCGGCCTTCGCCACCACCACGCTTGCCCACCCCGGCAATGCGCATCTCAGCGACCGCGCCTCGGTGCTCGTCGCCGATGTCGCGCTGTCGGGCCGGGCGCGAACGGCCGCCGGACTTGAGGACAACAGCTTCGATTTCGTCATCATGAACCCGCCGTTCAATGCCGCCGAGGATCGCGCGACGCCCGATCCGCTGAGAAAGGCCGCGCATGTCTCGGAGGACGGGCTTTTCGACGGCTGGATCCGCAGCGCAGCCGCGGTGGTCAGGCCGGGCGGCGGGCTGGCCGTCATCGCCCGGCCGGAACAGCTCGGCGCCATCCTCGATGCCATTGCCGGCCGCTTCGGCGATGCCGAGATGCTGGCCGTCCATCCTCGCCCCGAAGCGGCGGCGATCCGCATCGTCGTCCGGGCAGCACTCGGCGCACGCGGCAAACTGTCGATCCAGCCACCGCTGATGCTGCATGCCTATTCAGGCAATGGCCCTTCGGAGCGGGCAGAGCTGATCAATAACGGGCTGGCGTCGCTTTTCGGAGACTGATCCATTCTGATTGCCGGGGTGACGGCATTGCCGTTGGCCGGCGAATTCCTACATGCCTCAAGCAAATCGACCGGAGACCGCCCCCTCGTGAAACGCCTTTTCAACCGCCTGCTGCCGAAATCCTGGCGCTCCGCCGTCGTCACCATTCCGGTCATCCGGCTGCACGGCACGATCATGCCCGGCGGCGGCCAGTTCCGGCCGAGCCTGTCGCTCGCTTCCACCGCCGGCCTTCTCGAAAAGCTGTTTTCCTTCGACGCGCCTGCGGTCGCCATCTCGATCAACTCGCCAGGCGGCTCGCCGGTGCAGTCGCGGCTGATCTTCAGGCGCATCCGCGACCTGGCGAGCGAGAAGAACAAGAAGGTCCTGGTTTTCGTCGAGGACGTGGCGGCATCGGGCGGCTACATGATCGCGGTCGCCGGCGACGAGATCTTTGCCGACCCGTCCTCCATCGTCGGCTCGATCGGCGTGGTGTCGGCCTCGTTCGGCTTTCCGGAGCTGTTGAAGAAGATCGGCATCGAGCGCCGCGTCCACACCGCCGGCCAGAACAAAGCGGTGCTCGACCCGTTCAAGCCGGAAAAGAAGGAGGACGTCGAGCGCCTGAAGGCGCTGCAGCTCGAGGTCCACGAGACCTTCATCGACCTCGTCAAGGACAGGCGCGGCAGCAAGCTCAAGGACGATCCCGACCTGTTCACCGGCCTGTTCTGGACGGCCAAGAAGGGGCTTGAACTCGGACTGGTCGATGCGCTCGGCGACATGCGCAGCGTGCTGAAGAGCCGTTTCGGGCCGAAAACCCAGCTCAAGCTGATCACCGCGCCGCGCGGCCTGTTCGGCCGCTTCGGCCTGTTCGGCTCGAGCTTTTCGGCGCCCGATATCGCCGCCGCCGCGGCAAGCGGCGTCATCGATGCGGCGGAAGAGCGCGCGCTGTGGGCGCGCTTCGGGCTTTGAAAAGCCGGTGAAAGCGTCTAGCATAAATCATCAACCGACCCGACCGGCGGCCTTGCCGGCCTTGCGAGGGAGGAGTTTGACATGCCGCAGATCATTTTCTTCGCCGTCGTCGGCATTGCCGCCTATTTCGGCTACCGCTCCTTCGTCAGGGAAGCCGAGCGTGTGACCGCCAAGGTGCGGCGTACCGAAAGGCAGGCCGCCAACGGTACAATGGGAACATTGGTCAAGGACCCGAAGACCGGCGAATACCGTCTGGCCAAGGATTGACCGTCGTCCCCCTCGCGGCCGAGCCAGTGAACGCCGAGGCCGGCATCCGGGTGTCGCATGCGCACGCCAAGATAAATCTCGCGCTGCACGTCACCGGCCAGCGCGCCGACGGCTATCACACGATCGAAAGCCTGGCTGTGTTCACGCGCTTCGGCGACCGCATCGAAACGGAACTTGCCGACAGCGATGGGTTTTCCATGTCCGGCAAATACGCCTCCGCGGTGCCGGTCGACGACAATAATCTGGTGGTGAGAGCGCGCGATGCACTGCGGCGCGAGGCCGGTCCCCAGCACGCACCGGCTGTCGCCATCAGGCTCGAAAAGAACCTGCCGGTCGCGTCCGGTGTCGGCGGCGGGTCGAGCGATGCGGCGGCTGTGCTGCGCGCCCTGGTCCAGACCTGGAGCCTCGACATCGGCGATGCCGAACTGGCGCGGATCGGTCTGTCGCTCGGCGCCGACGTGCCGATGTGCCTCGCAGCCAAGCCGCTGATAGCCCGCGGCATCGGCGACGAGCTGACGCTCGTGCCGGGTTTCCCGGCGCTGGGTCTGGTGCTCGTCAATCCCGGCACTGCCGTCTCGACGGCCGACGTGTTCGAAGCGCTTGGCCGCCGCGACAATGCGGGACTGCCGCCGCTGCCGCGCAACCTCGACTTCCACAGCATCCGCAACTGGCTGGAGATCACCCGCAATGATCTCGAGCCTGCGGCGCGCGCAATCCAGCCCGCGATCGGCAAGGCGCTTTCCGTGCTCAACAAGGCCGGAGCCGGTTTTGCCAGGATGTCCGGCTCCGGCGCCACCTGCTTCGGGCTGTTCGAGACCGGCAATGTGGCCAAGCGCGCGGCCGTCGATATTCGCAGCCGCCATCCCGACTGGTTTGTCGCGGCGACGCGAAGCGTGACATCGGAGGTTGATGCCCATGGCCAGGATTGACGAGAGCCGCCCCTTCGTTCCCGTGCACATCGCGGTACTGACCGTTTCCGATACGCGCAGCCTCGCCGACGACAAATCCGGGCAGACGCTGGCCGACCGCATTGCCGAGGCCGGCCATGTCCTGGCCGCCCGCGACATCGTCACCGACGACCGCGACAAGATCCGCGACAAGGTCCTGGGCTGGTCAAGGGACGAAGCGATTGATGTCGTCATCACCACCGGCGGCACCGGCTTCACCGGCCGCGACGTGACGCCGGAAGCGCTGGAGCCGATCTTCGAAAAGCGCATGGACGGCTTTTCCGAAGTGTTCCACCGCATCTCCTACGACAAGATCGGCACTTCGACGATCCAGAGCCGGGCAACCGGCGGCGTCGTCAATGCCACCTTCGTCTTCGTGCTGCCGGGCTCGCCCGGCGCCTGCAAGGACGCCTGGGACGGCATCTTGAAGCCGCAGCTCGACTATCGGCACATGCCCTGCAACTTCGTCGAGATCATGCCGCGGCTGGACGAGCATTTGCGGCGCGGCTGAGAACCGAGGTATCAGCCAAGCGACGTCGGTTTAGCGAATGACCGGCTCGCCGTGAAAACGCCGGCGCGACGGCGGCGAGACGCCGAAGCCGACTTCCATCATCAGCCGCGGCGTGCGCGTCGGCACGGTGCCCATATGGAAGCCGAACGGATCCTCGACAAAGCCGAGGCCGGCCGGCCCGGTCAGCGTGACCGGGCTCTGCTCGCCGTAGACGCCCAGCACCTCTTCCGCCGAATGGCCTACCAGCAGCGTCAGCTGATGCTTCAGGATGCGGCGGTTGTGGGAGCCGCGGACATAGACATGCGGCCCAGTGTCGGCGTCGACCGGCACCAGGTAGAAAAAGAATTTCAGCATGCGCCAGTCGTCGAGGTCGAAATGGTATTTGCCGAGCGAGGCCATGTTCTTGTCGGCGTCCGAGACGCCACCGGTCGGAAAGCTCCACCAGACGCGGGTGGTGATCAGCTTGGCCTGGCTGCCGAGATAGTGCGCTGCGATATCGAGAAGCAGCGGATCCCGCTGCACGGCGACCGCAGCGTTGCAGTCGAGGACCCGTTCGAAATAGTGACCGCTGAGCAGCGGGCGGCCGAAATGCTTTTCGGCATCGGCGTGTTTTTCGGGCAGGAATTCCAGCCGGCGGTCGAAATTGCCGAAGCATGGCGTGCGCTCGGCGAAGCGGGCGATCTCGTCATGGATGGCGGCCGGCAGCATCAGGCCCGAATAGAGCCCCTCCGTCCGCAGCGCGCCGACGACGGCATCGCGATCGACGCCGGCGAACATCGTTTCACCGACATTGCGCGCCGGCGGAACCGGCTTCGCACCGCGCCAGTGCAGGCGCCGCGCCGGCATGGTGCGGGCCAGCATGAACATCGGCAGCCATGCCGGATTCTCGCGAAGGTCGGAAAGATAGGTCGGGATGCGGGCGGCGATGCGGCGCAGCGTGCCGCCGTTTCGTGCGATCGCCTCGAGGCTTGCGGCGCCGGACTTGTCAGGGCTTGAAAGGGTCATCGGGGTCCTCAAAATATCGAGGGAACAGCATCGACGACAGTCGTCGTCACCGCTCCGGCACACCCCAAACCCATTCGCCCGTATCGCTGGAAATGGTAACCCCCGGCCAGATTTTGTGCAATGCACAATAAACGACGACCCGCCAGAAAATTTGTCTGGGCGGAGTTCCCGTAACCGGGACGGTAAGCCGTCACTTCCGCGGCGCGACCCAGATCTCGGCGTGGAGCCTCCTGGTCGCCAGGCCGCGGGCGATCGCTTCGGCGCTGCGGGCGTTCTTCGACAGCGCCGCGGCCTGACGCTTGCTGATCACCAAGCCTTCGGCGAGAGCGCGATTTCCGGCAAAGACGCGCGACAGGAACGGCGCGCGGCTGCCGCGTGCCCGCGAGAACCGCGCCGCCATGGTTTGCCTGGCGGTATGGGCGACGACCTCGTCGATCCAGCCCTCCCCCAGCCGCGCGCCCGGTTCCAGCAAAAGCAGCCAGTCGCCCTTGGCCTGCCTGATGCCGGCGGCGATGCCGCCGCTGACATAGTGGCAGCCGGCATGTTCGGCGACGCGGTGCGTCTGATCGGTCGAGCCGGTGTCGCAGACGAGAACGTCGCGCACCACGCCTTCGACCGCGCCGCCGATCAGCGAGGCGAGCGTGCGGGCAAGGCCCTCCTCGTCATTCAGGGTTTCGATCAGGACGCTGAGCATGTTTAGCCGAATAGCGGAAAGCGGTGGGCAGCGCCAGTTTTTGCGGCGCGCCGCCAGAAAGTTCTTGCTTTGTTCTCATCAATGCGATAGGAATACATTCATGAGCAGAGCGATTCGACAGCGGGCGGACAGTCCCTGGGAAAGGGCCAAAATGGAACAGATCGTGCGTGCCGATATTGCAGCCTTCGGCGCTGGCAGGGCCGAGATGGCGAATGCGATGATCGAGCAGAGCGGCATGCGCGTTCGTCCCGACCGCAATCGCGGCAGGTCGGCGGGCATCAATCCGTCCGGCCGTTTCGAGCCGGTCAGCCGACACGTGTTCGACGACGGCTGGAATTCGCTGGAGGAGCTGCCGCCGTTCAGGACCGAGGTACAGGTCGAGAAGCCGCGCACCATCATCACGCGCAACGAATCGCCCGACATCTCCTTCGACCGCTCGATCAATCCCTATCGCGGCTGCGAACATGGCTGCGTCTATTGTTTCGCGCGGCCGACGCACAGCTTCATGGGCCTGTCGCCGGGGCTGGATTTCGAATCGAAGCTGTTTGCCAAGCCGGATGCGGCGCGGCTGCTCGACAAGGAATTGTCCAGGGATAATTACCAGCCGCGCACCATCGCCATCGGCACCAACACCGATCCTTATCAGCCGATCGAGAAGCAATACCGGATCATGCGCGAGATCCTCGAAGTGCTGGAGGCGCGCGGCCATCCGGTCGGCATCGTCACCAAATCGGCGCTGGTGACACGCGATATCGACATTCTGTCACGCATGGCCGAACGCGGGCTGGCCAAGGTGGCATTGTCGGTGACGACGCTCGACCGCATGCTGGCGCGCACCATGGAGCCACGCGCGTCGACGCCGACCAAGCGGCTGGAGGCGATCAGGCAGCTTTCGGACGCCGGCATTCCGGCCTCGGTGATGGTCGCGCCGATCATCCCCGGACTAACCGACCCGGAAATGGAGCGCATCCTCGATTCGGCGCAGGCAGCGGGCGCGCGTGAAGCCGGCTATGTGCTGCTGCGCCTGCCGCTGGAGGTCGCGCCGATCTTCAAGGACTGGCTGCTGCGCCATTATCCCGATCGCTATCGCCACGTCATGTCGCTGATCCGTTCGATGCGCGACGGCAAGGACTACGATTCGGAATGGGGCAAGCGCATGAAGGGCTCCGGCCCCTATGCCTGGCAGATCGGCCGGCGCTTCGAGATAGCTGCCAAACGGCTCGGCCTCAACGCCGAGCGGCGCTCGCTGAGGACCGACCAGTTCGTCCCCGCCGCCAAGGCTACCGAGCAGCTGATGCTGCTGTGACAAAGCGTCTCGCGCCAGCCGCTTGAAGCGGCCGCAGCAGGCGAAAAATCCCGTCCGGCCTGTCCTGTCCCCGGGCTTGCAGACGGTAGCCCCCTCCTGGTCCGGTGCCCCGCCCGACCCGGAGGGGACTTGCGGAGAATCGGAGCCGATGCGAACCTCGCCGCACAATGGCTCGCCCGCGTTCCGATTCTCCGCTTCTCTTCGAAATCGTCGAGAAACCCGACTTCTCGTTCGAGACGAGGGCGATGGCCGAAGGCCTTTGGCCGGTGGCGGGGATGGACGAGGCCGGCCGCGGCCCGCTCGCCGGGCCGGTGGTGGCGGCAGCGGTGGTGCTCGATCCCGCGAACATCCCCGACGGCCTCGACGATTCCAAGCGGCTGACGCATTTGCAGCGTGAGGCGCTGTTCCTGAAAATCCTCGGCTCCGCGCTCGCCGTATCGATGGCGTCGGTCAGCGCCGAAGGCATCGATGTCTCCAACATCCTCAAGGCCAGCCTGGAGGCGATGCGCCGTGCCGTGGCCGCCCTGTCAATCCGGCCGAAGCTGGCACTGGCCGACGGCCGCGACGTGCCGCCCGGGCTGCCCTGCGAGGGCAAAGCACTGATCAAGGGCGACCAGCGCTCGCAGTCGATCGCCGCAGCCTCGATCGTCGCCAAGGTGATGCGCGACCGCATGATGTGCGGCTGCGGCAGCCATCATGCGCGTTACGGCTTCGAACTGCATATGGGCTACGCCACTGTGCGCCATCGCACGGCGATCGATCTGCACGGGCCAGTGGCACGGCTGCACCGCGCCTCCTTCGCGCCGTTCCGGTTCGGCGGCACCGAGGTGCTGGAGGAAGAGGGTTTTTCGGATTTGGATTGACATTGCGAAGGCGGCTAGGCGCGGATCTCCTCCCTCGAGGGGAGATGGCCGGCAGGCCAGAGGGGGTCGCCTCGCGTGAAGCGCCAACGTTCTCTTTCGTTCCATAGGGCGTCGCGCCAGGACGTGCCGACCCCCTCTGTCGCCTTTGGCGACATCTCCCCCTCGAGGGGGGAGATTACGCGCTCAGTCGCTTTCGCCAACAAAAAAGCCGCCAGGTTTCCCGGGCGACTTTCGATGAATTTCTCGTCGAAGTCGCTTAATTCAGCTTCGACTTCAGATCCTGCAGGGAGGCGTTGAACAGGTCGGCGCCGGCCTTGGCGTCGATCTTGCCGGCCAGCAGCGCCCGCGCGGCTTCGACCGCGATGTCGACAGCGCTGGCACGCACTTCGCCGATCGCTTCGCGCTCGGCCTGGCCGATCTTCTGCTCGGCCAAGGCGGTGCGCCGGGCGACATAGTCCTCGGTCTTCTTGTGCGCCTCGGCGGCAAGCATGTCGGCTTCGCGCTTGGCGGCGGCGACGATGGCCGCGGCCTCCTGCTCGGCTTCCTTGCGCTTGCGCTGGTATTGGCCAAGCAGCTGCTGGGCTTCTTCGCGCAACCGGCGCGCTTCCTCGAGCTCGGAGCTGATCTTGTCGGCACGCGCATCGAGCGCCTTGGCGATCATGCCCGGCACCTTGATGTAGATGGCGATGCCGAGGAAGATTACGAGGGCAACAGTTGCCCAAAGCGTCGCGAGAGATGTGGCGTCCATGATGCGCTCCTCACCCGGCCACGGATTTGACCGCGGCCGCGATTTCGGCCTTGCTGGCCTTGCCGCCGACAAGCGCCTCGACGATGGCCGAAGCGGTGTCCTCGGCGATCGTGCCGACTTCCTTCATGGCATTGGCCTTGATGGAAGATATACGCGCCTCGGCCTCGCCAAGCTTCTGGTCAAGCGCTGCCTCGATCGTCTTGCGGGCAGCTTCGGCTTCCGCCTTGGCCGCATCGTTGGCCTGCTGGCCGATCGCATTGGCCTTGCCCTTGGCTTCCGCCAATTCCTGCTCATAGGCGGCAACGGCGGCATCGGCCTCGCTTTTCAGCCGGGCAGCATGGTCGAGATCCTGGGTAATGCGGTCGTTGCGCACGTCGATGATGCCGCCAACGCGCGGCATCACCACCCGTTTCAAGAAGAGATAAAACAGCCCGAAGGTGATTGCCAGCCATAGAAGCTGCGAGGGGTACGTCGCCGGATTGAATGGCGGGAACGTGCCGTGCGCCTCGGCAGGCACGCCGGTGCCAGCGCTGCCGCCTTCGACGGCGGGCGCGGACTCTTGCGCAAAGGCAGATGTCACGAACATGGACTATCCCCGAAATTCAGGCCCGCCGCAGGATCGCGGCCGGCCTGTTCAATTCTTCCCAATGTTCAGCCGAACAAGCATTCAGCCGAACAGGGCGAGAAGCGCGATGAGAAGCGAGAAAATACCCAGCGCTTCGGTCACGGCGAAGCCGAAGATCAGGCGGCCGAACTGGCCGTCGGCTGCCGACGGGTTGCGCAGCGCGCCCGCCAGATAGCTGCCGAAAATGTTGCCGAGGCCAATGCCCGCGCCGCCCATGCCGAGGCATGCGATGCCGGCACCGATGTACTTTGCTGCTTCTGCGTCCATTTGTTCAACTCCTTTGGATCTAAAATTCCGTTGCAAAATCGATCCGGCGGCAATGCCGGAAACCTTGTCAGTGCCCGGGATGCAGGGCGTCGTTGAGATACATGCAGGTCAGCACCGCAAAGACGTAGGCCTGCAGGAACGCGACCAGCAGCTCCAGCGCCGTCAGCGCCACGGCCATCGCCAGCGGCAAAACCGAACCCGCCACGCCGACCGCGCCGAGCGCGCTCAGGCTGACGACAAACCCCGAGAACACCTTCAGCGTGATGTGACCGGCGAGCATGTTGGCGAACAGACGAACCGACAGGCTGACCGGACGCGAGACGAAGGAAATCACCTCGATCAGCACCACCAGCGGCAGCAGGTAGACCGGCACGCCATGCGGGACGAACAGCTTCAGGAAGCCAAGGCCGTGCTTGGTGAAGCCGTAGACGAGGACCGTTCCGATCACCAGCGCAGCGAGGCCGAAAGTGACGATGATGTGGCTGGTGATGGTGAAGAAATACGGGAACAGGCCAAGCAGGTTGGCGACAAGCACGAACATGAACAGCGAGAACACGAAGGGGAAGAACTTCATGCCTTGCGTGCCCGCGGCGTCCCTCAGCATATTGCCGACAAATTCATAGGCCATTTCCGAGACCGACTGAAGGCGGCCCGGAACCAGGCTGCGGCTCGACGTGCTGAGGTAGAGAAACGCCGATGCGACAGCGACCGTCGCAAGCATGAACAGAGCCGAATTGGTGAAGGACAGGTCGTAGCCGCCGATGTGAATCGGAATGATCGGATGGATCTGGAACTGGTGGATCGGATCGACCTTGTCAGCAGCCACTTTAAATCCCCATCAAAGCCGCAGACGGCTTCAGCATTCTGTTCAATGCGCCGGCATGCGGCGCCTCAATTCATTCTTTCGGATCGCGCGGTTTGTCGCCCGTTCCGAATTCCGACACAAGCCCGGCTGAACGCAGGACGTTGAGCACGCCGGCGACAAAACCCAGCAGCAGCCCGACTATCAGACCCCATGGCGATGTCCCCGCCACGCGATCGATAAACCAGCCGAGAGCCGCACCGACCACTATCCCGGCGATGAACTCGCTGGACAGCTTGAGCGCCTGGCCGTACCCGGCCACACTGCCCGTTTTCGCGTCGTCTTTCCCCTCGAGCCGGTCCGGCCGCCTTGTCGCAAGTGATGCTTCAAGGTCGCGCCGGCGGCGCTCAAGATCGTCGTCGCGGATGTCGGCTTCATGCTGCTTGCCGCGGCCGGTTTTGCCGGTTCCGTCTGGCCCATTCTTGTCGGCCACGCAACCCCCCTGCCCGGTCAGACCGTCACCGTCCGTCCGCTTCTTAAAGTCGCCGGCAACATAGTTAGAGGGTCCGCGCCCGTCAAGCCACGGGCGGACGTTCAAGCTCAAGTATTTTTTTGTTATAAATCAGCCACTTGCTCGGGTGCGACATCGTGCCCGACGCGGTCTCTGGCGGGCTGCGGCCGAATCCCCGCGGCGATGCGTCTTCGATCGGCCGCTCTCGCGCGAAAGACGCAAGGGCTGCCCGAGCGCTCAGCTCCAGCCGCCACCATAGGTGCGGTAGAAGATGTGCAGGCCGATCCTGGTCATTTTCTGCATCGTCCGCGCCCAGCCCGGATGGACGTAGTTGGCGTAATAATGGGTCGACGAGCCGACTTCCGGAATGAAGATCTTGCCGGCTGTGACGGCCATGGCGACATCCTGGGCGGTCTTGTAGGCAGCGGGGTTGTCGATGCGCTTCTTCCTGCCGTCGCAGGCGAAGGAAAACTGGCAGCGGTTGAACCAGTTGTCGTTCTGGTAGACGACGCCGCAGATCGAGTTCGGATAGGCGGGGTTGCGGACGCGGTTGAGGATGACCTGGGCGACGGCGGCCTGGCCGCGCACGGATTCGCCGCGCGCTTCGAAATAGATGCCGTTGGCGAGACAGGCCTGCTCCGGCTTGGAAAAGACGCTCGCCGGCAGCGGCGTCTGCATCCAGGAATGATCGCCCTTGCTCAGCGGCGGAATGAAGCGGCCGTCGTTCGGGTCCTCGTCCTGCAGCAAGGCCTCGAAGGGCGACGCCTGTGCATAATCGGGAGCGGACGAGGCGTAGGCGGTCGCCAGCACGTCAGGATGATCATTGTTGACCAGCGCGGCAAGCATCGCCGGTACGCCGGAATCCGGCTTCTTGTCGATGCGCGTGTGGAAGGCGGCGGCGATCTGGATTTCCTTGCCTTTGATCTCGGGCTTGGCGAAGGCCATCCTCAGGCCGCTGTCCATGCTTGGGCGGAGCAGCGAAGAGGTGCGCTCGAAGATCGAGCCGGCGTTGAAGTTCTTCGGCGGCGAGACGGGCGAGACCTGGATGATGCGGCCCTTCTTGTCGGCGCGCGTGATGCGGTCCTCGTCCGGCGTCGTGCCGGCGATGCTGCCCTTGCCGCGAAACGAAACGGCGCCGATGCCGGGCAGTTGAACGCCGGAGCCGGAGAGCGAGCCGGTGCTGCTGGAATCGAGGAAGGGCATTTCGGCGGCGTGAACGGAGCCGGCGACGGATTTCTCGACATAGGCGTTCCAGCGGACGCTCGGCGCCTCCAGGCCGGAGACCAGGCTGGTCATGTCCTGATAGGCAGCGACCGTCGGAAAGCCGATCCAGATGCCAAGGCCAATAACGAGGGGAGACAGGAAGGAACGCTTTTTCTCACCGGCGGCGGCGACAAGCCGCGTCAAAACACGTCGATGCACGGAACTCTCCAGAAACGCGACGGACCCCACTGGAGAGCTACAATGATGCATTAACCTTGATGGGGCGTTAACAGCTTAGAACGTTGTTTTCCCATCTCGTGTCGAAGTCAGGCGCTTTTGCGGCCGTCGCTTGACGGAAGAAAGATCGGCCAGGCGATCAGCGCGCAAATAGCCGCACCCAGCCAGACGCCTGCCCACGAGCAGAGCACGAGAAGCCCGGGAATGGCGATCGGCACCAGGAAGAAGGCGATGAAGACCAGACTGTTGGCGAGGCCGAGCGCCGTCCCGGCCTGGCTGGCGCCGGCCAGCGTCGCAAGCTCGGTGTAGGCAACGCCGTGCCAGGAGGAGACGCAGATACCGGCCACGACCAGCACCGCAACGATCGCCGGCGACAGCATCGGCGCTTGGCCTGACAAGAATTGGGCCGAAAACAAGACGAGCGCCGCAAGCACGGTGAAGGCGGCCACGCTCAGCATGCTGCACAGACGCAGGAACGACCGGCGGTTGCCGTGACGGTCGGTGTAGCGGCCGCTCCAGACGCGCATGACCATGGCGCCGACCTGCACGGCAGCCAGGCTGGCGCTGATCACGGCTGTTCCCATGCCGGCGAAATCATGCAGGAACACGGAAGCAAATGTAAGCACCGCCACCTGCGGAAAGCAAAGCAGGCCGATGGCTGTTGCGATGCGCCAGACGGCCGGGTTGCGCAGCGGCGCCGGGCCGGCCGACAATGCCATGCTGCCCGAATTGGCATCGTCATGCGCCGGCGGCTGATGCAGCCAGCGCCAGGCGAGCGAGGTCGAGACCGCGGATGCAGCCGCCAGAAGTCCGAAGACTGCCGTGAAGCCATGGGCTGAAGCGAGCGCTGGCAGCACGAGCGCGCCAAGCCCGCCGCCAAGCGGCACCGCCGTCTGCCTGATGCTCATGGCAAAGCCGCGCTCGCCTTCGCCGAACCAGGCCATGATGGCGCGGCCGCTGGAGCCGTTGACGCTGCCGCCGAGCAATCCGGTGACCAGCAGGGCAGCGGCGAGAAGCGCGATGCCGGGAATATGGGCCGGTGACGGCACGACCAGCGCGGCCATGACAAGCAGCCAAACCGCGGTTGCGCCGAGCCCGGTCAGCAGCACGCGGCGGTCGCCCCAGCGATCGGTCAGCAGCCCCCACGGCAATTCGCTCAGCGCCACGCCCAGGCCGAGAAGGCCAAGCGCCAGGCCGAGTTCGCCATTGGAGAGATGATAGCCCGAGCGCAGGAACACCGCCGTGGCCGGAATGCCGGAGAAGGTCGCGGAAAAGCAGGCATTGGCGGCGACGCCGATGCCCAGCACCTTCCAGCGATGATTGGCTCGAAGTGCCGCCGCTTCTGACGGGGCGGCAACGGCGGCCGGGCGAAGCGGTTTGCAATCTGCTCGTGTGGCGACAGCGGACATGGTTCAGCTCCTGCATGGGTCGGCTGCATTCGGTCTTGACGCGCTGTCTCTACCGCCATAGCTTCGTACTGAATATCAGGAAGTTTTTGACGTAATGTCCCGAATATCAGGATTATTGGCATGCGACGCGTGACATTCGATCTCGACGTTCTGCGCAGCTTCGTTACCGGCATGGAGCTGGGCAGCTTCGCCAAGGCCGCCGACCGGCTCGGCCGCTCGACCTCGGCAATCAGTGCGCAATTGAAGAAGCTGGAGGAGCAGGCGGCGACGCCGATTTTCCGCAAATCTGGGCGTGGCCTGGCGCTGACGGACGCGGGCGAGACCATGCTCGGCTACGCGCGGCGGCTGATCGAGCTCAATGACGAGGCCGCCTCCGCCATCCACGATGTCGAGCTGGAGGGTTGGGTGCGGCTTGGACTACAGGAGGATTTCGGCGAGGCGGTGCTGCCGGAGGTGCTCGGGCGCTTCGCCCGCGCCCATCCCAAGGTCAAGATCGAGGCCAGGATCGCACGTAGCCATGAGCTTGCCGAACGGATCATTTCGGGCAGCCTCGATATCGCGCTTGCCTGGCACAATGGCGCGACGCTGCCCTACAGCCGGCATGTCGCCGACGTCCAGATGCGCTGGATCGGCCCGGCAAAACAGATCGAGACCAGCCTGCGCGATGGCGAGGCGTTGCCGCTGGTGGCGCTCGAAGCGCCGTGCCTGCTGCGCAGCGTGGCGACCGAAACGCTCGACCGCGCCGGCCTGGCATGGCGGATGGCCTTCTCCAGCCCGAGCCTTGGCGGCATCTGGGCAGCCGTCGCCGCCGGGCTCGGACTGACGATCCGCACCGATATCGGCCTGCCGGCCACCGTCAGGGCGATGACGCCGGAGATCGCCGGGCTGCCCGCCTTGCCCAAGATGGCGCTGTTCCTGCATCGCAAGGAGGCCGAGCCCGACGCGGTCGCGGCGCGGCTTGGCGACATCCTGCTGCAGGCAGCGTTGGCGGCGCTGCCCGGAACCGGCGATGCGAATGGTCTGAGGAAGGTGGCTTAAGGCCGATGAGCCGAAATGACGGCAAGCCTCGTAGCTTCGTCAGTTGAAGAATCCAGAAACGCAGAACGAGCGCCGCGATCCTTCGCCGACGTCTCGCAAGGTTCCGCCAATGATGATCTAGCGGCGCTTCTTTGCCTTGCCGGCGAAAGGATTGTCCGAGGTGCGCAAGGCGATGCGGATCGGCACGCCGGGCATGTCGAAAGCCTCGCGCAGGCTGTTCGAGAGATAGCGGACGTAGGATTGCGGCATCGCATCCGGCCGTGAGCAGGAGACGACGAAGCCCGGCGGCCGCGTCTTGGCCTGCGTGACATATTTGATCTTCAGCCGACGCCCGGCGACAGCGGGCGGCGGATGATGCGCCAGGATGCCTTCCAGCCAGCGGTTGAGCTTGCCGGTCGACACACGGCTGTTCCAAACTCGATGCGTCCGGATGACGGCATCCATCAGCTTGTCGAGGCCACGCCCGGTCTCGGCCGACACCGGCACCGCCTGCATGCCGCGCGCCTGCGGCAGCAGCCGCTCGGTTTTTTCGCGCAGCTCGGCCAGCAGCTCCTGGGGATGGTCGACAAGATCCCATTTGTTGAAGGCGATCACCGGGGCACGGCCCTCGCGGATGATCAGATCGGCGATCTGCAGATCCTGCTTCTCGAAGGGAATGGTGGCGTCGAGCACGATGATGACGATCTCGGCAAAGCGGATGGCGCGCAAGCCGTCCTGCACCGACATCACTTCGAGCTTTTCGTGGATCCTGGCCTTGCGGCGCATGCCGGCGGTGTCGAACAATTTTAAGCGGCGGCCATGCCAGTCCCAGTCGACCGAGATGGAATCGCGAGTGATGCCGGCCTCAGGGCCGGTCAACAGCCGCTCCTCGCCGATTAGTGCGTTGATCAGCGTTGACTTGCCGGCGTTGGGGCGGCCGACGACGGCGATGCGCATCGGCTTGGTGTCGTCATAGCTCGGCTCGGCGTCCGGGTCGGTGATGTCCTCGCCGATCAGCACCTCGCTGGCGGCGACCTCATCCTCGCCGGCCTCTTCGTCCTCGCCGAAGGCGCGCGCCTCGCCAAGTGCCGCGATCACCGCGTCGCGCAAATCGGGCAGGCCCTGGCCGTGTTCGGCCGAGACCGGGACCGGTTCGCCAAGGCCGAGCTCCCAGGCCTCCAGCATGCCGCCCTGGGCGCCACGCGCCTCGGCCTTGTTGGCAACGACGACAACCGGCTTGCCGGACTTGCGCACGATCTCGGCGAACGTCTTGTCGTCGGGCATCAGCCCGGACTTGGCATCGATCGTAAAAAAGATCAGGTCGGCCTCGCGGATGGCGATCTCGGTCTGGGCGCGCATGCGGCCGGGCAGCGTCGAGGCGGCCGCATCCTCGAAGCCGGCGGTGTCGATGACGTCGAAATGCAGATCGTAGAGTTTTGCGGCATGGACGCGGCGATCGCGAGTGACGCCGGGGGTATCATCGACAAGCGCCAGCTTCCTTCCCACCAGCCGATTGAAAAGGGTCGATTTGCCGACGTTAGGCCGGCCGATGATGGCGACTTTGAAGGTCATGGACTATCACGACACGCCGCCCGAGCCGCGGATCAGCTCGGACATCAATGTCGCCCGCTCGCGCGTGTTGCGCGGGGCGCCGTCGTCCGCGGCGATCTGGTCGAACAGCTTCAATGCATCCGCCGCCTTGCCTTCCTTCCAGGCGGCAAGGCCAAGCGCCTCGCGCGCCGTATGGCGCAGCGTGTTGGTGTCGGCGGTGAGCGCCTCGACGCGGCTGGAGACATCGGCGAAAGAGCCGTGATCGACCAGAAGCAGCGCTGCCCTGAGGCGCGCCATGTCGCGAATGCCGGAGGGGATCTTGGTGTCGGCGGCGACCTCGTCGAAATCCTTGATGGCGGCGTCGACGTCGCCCTTGTCCGCCTTGACGGTTGCCGCGCGCATGCGGGCGAGCAGCGGATAGGCACCGTAGCCGTCCTTCTCCAACGCCTCCAGAGCGGCAAGCGCCTCGTCGTTCTTGCCGTCATTGGCGAGCTTCAGCGCCTGCGAGAAGGCATCGCCCGAGCGGTTGGCGCGGGTTTCGTCCCAATAGCGGTAGCCGACGACAGCGGCAGTGCCGAGCACCACCAGCACGGCCAGCACGAGCAAGGCGGGACCGAAACGGTCCCACAGCGCATGCGCCTGGTCGCGACGAATCTCTTCGTTGACTTCGCGGATAAAACTGTCGTCCGACATGATCAAAACCATTCATGCCCCGGGCGGGGCGGTTGATGAGCCCGCGTTTTAGCGAAATTTTGCCGGCATGGAAGGGGTTCGGCAGGAAAATCGCCTATTCACGAGGCAGTCGCCGCCAACGGCGGCCGTACAGGTCGATCGTACCCGTGCCATATTTCGCCGGTAGGCGGTGCTTCTACATTCCCTAATCAAGTCAGATGCCTTTGCCCCGTTTGTCCCGCGTTATTGCGTTTTCGATTGCCGTGTTTGCTGCCGGGGCGGCTTTTGCCGACCCGCCGGCGGCGCCGGCAAAACCGAAGCAGATCGTCATCATCTCATTCGACAGCGCCCGCGACGTTTCGCAGTGGCAGCGCAGCCGGGCGCTGGCCCGGCGCACAGGCGCGCATTTCACCTATTTCGTCTCCTGCGTGTTCCTGTTGTCGCCCGAGACACGCAGGGAATACACCGCGCCCGGCAAGACAGAAGGCAAATCGAATATCGGCTTTGCCGCCTCCAAACAGGAAGTCGCCGAGCGGCTCGAGCAGATCAACCTTGCGGCCTCGGAAGGCCACGACATCGGCAGCCATGGCTGCGGCCATTTCGACGGCAAGGACTGGAGCAAGGCCGACTGGCTGAGCGAGTTCGGCTCGTTCAAGCATATTCTCGAGAACGCCTATTCGATCAACGGCATTGCACCCGAACCAACGGGCTGGCGCGATTTCGCCCGCAAGTCGGTGGTCGGGTTCCGCGCGCCTTATTTGTCGGCAAACAAGGCGCTCTACAAGGCGCTGCCCGCGGCCGGTTTCCTGCTCGACGCAAGCGGCGTCTCGCGCGGGCCGGTCGAGCCGCCGACCGTCAACGGCATCACGCGCTTTTCGCTACCGCAGATCCCGGAAGGGCCGAGCTCAAGGCGTGTGATCGCCATGGATTATAATCTCTATGTCAGACATTCCGGCGGCTTCGAGCGGCCGAGCATGGCAGAAGAGTTCGCTGACCGGACCTATCACGCGTTCCGCGCCGCCTTCGATGCGCAATACCAGGGCAAGCGCATTCCGCTTGAGCTCGGCTTCCACTTCACGCTGATGAATGACGGCGCCTACTGGAACGCGCTGGAACGCTTTGCCGGCGAGGTCTGCATCAAAGCGGACGTCGAGTGCATCAGTTTTCACGATTATCTTTCGCGGCGAGGCGAAAGGCAGGCGGCGGTGGGCGGCTGAGCCGCAAGCGCCCGCCGCCCGCCAGTCTTAGCTTGCCGGCTGGTCCTCAGGACGCAGCCCGGCTTGTTCCCGTTCTAGATAGTGCTGATCGATCACCGGCAGCGGCTCGCCCTTGATCGTGGCTTCGAACGCTCGCAGCCGCTTGTGGACTGACAAGAGCTCAACGATCGTTGACCAGGAATTAACAAGATATTGGAACGAGCTGGTCACTTGGCTGAACGCGGAATTGACCTGGTTGACGAGACCCAACGTCAAGGTTCCGGCGACCAACGAAGGAGTCATCAAAAAAAGAGGGAATATGGTATTTAGTTGCAAGTAGAGATAGCGGACCACATTGAAATAGACGTAGTGGAAATAGAGCCGGAAGTAGTTCTGGCGCACATTTCCGAACAATTCGGAAACGGTCGGCGGCTGCGCTCGGGACTGATCGTCCTCACCATAAACAAGTTCCTTGCGGTAAGCGGCTTCGACGCGCTGGTTGCGAAACTGCAAGCCGGGCAGCTTTATGCCGGCGGTGGCAATGCATACCGTCCCAAACATCGCCCAGAAGATCGCAGCCAAAACCAACGGCTGCGGCACCTGACCGATGAAAGGCAATGCCGTAATGTGCTTTGAGTAGGCAAGCAAAATCGGCATGAAGGCGATCAAAGTCATTATCGAATCAATAAAGCTGGTCCCAAGATCTTCCATGATCTTTGAAAAGCGCATCGTGTCTTCCTGCACGCGCTGGGAAGCTCCCTCGATGCTCCGCACCCTAGGCCAATAGGACATGTAGTAGTCGTTCATCGCTGTCCGCCAGCGAAACACCCAATGGCTGACAAAGAAATTTGTCAGAACGTAAACAGTAACAGCCACCAGAGCGATGCCGAGGAAAGTTATTAACTGCGCATAAACATCATACTCTGTCGCCTTCACACTTTTGCTCACAATGCCCTGGATCAGATCCCAGAACGGCCCGTACCAGGCATTGATCGCTACACTCACCTGAACCTGAAAATAGGTCGTGAACAAGATCAGCGAACTGCCAAGGATCGACCAGCGGTCCCACGGGTGCGGGGAATACCAATGCCAGAAGGCGTAAAAGAGCAGCACACCAAGTGTAAAATAGATGTAGAACCAAAGGAACGGAGGCGACCAGAAAACGGAAACGCCAATGATCGGCGCCGCGTCCGCTGCAGGGAGGGGAAATCCGACCAAAGCGCCTAGCTGGTCGCCGCCGAGAAACCACACGGCCACCATGACCGCACTCCAGACGGCGGCCGAGGTGAAAAAGAGCTTCGGCTGCGGAAAAAACGATACGAACACTGTGGCGAAATCCTCGGTCGGCGCAAATCAGCGGCGTTGGTCAGCGGGCATAAAGTCACACATTAGTGGGAAAGAAAATGCCCGTGCCCGATGCCCGCAACCGAGCAAGACCATAATCATGGCGATTTTGGCGCAGCCGACCAGGCGATCGCGCCGGAAGCGAGCAGGACGGCGGCAGCCACGATCGAGGCAAGGAAAAAGTTGCCCGAGGCCTGCGCAAGCAGACCGGCGACGATCGGGCCGATGATCTGGCCGAGGCCGAAGGCGGCCGTCATCACCGCCAGCATCCGGCGTGGTGCTTGCGGAGCAAGCTGCCTGCCGGCCTGCAGGCCAAGCGCGGTGATGGCGATGAAGGTGCCGCCGACAAGAAGGCCGCCGAGTAGCGGCCCGGTGCGCCCGCCCATGGCGACGCTGGCGCTGACGCCGACCACCTCGATCAGGCACCCCAGCGCGTAGGTGGCATAGAGCCCGATCCTGGCCGTAAGCTTCTGCCACAGCCAGACCGATGGGAAACCGGCAAGGCCGGTGACCATCCAGACCACAGCCTCGAAGACGCGGCCGCCGCCGCCCTGGCGGACGATGGCGACCAGGAACGTTGCCGTGACAATATAGCCGAAGCCGAACAGGCCGTATGCGACGATGATCTTCACCAGCGACCGGTCTTTCGGCAGTGCCGGCTCGCTCCCGGTGGTGCTGTTCGCGGCCGAGGTGCCGCCGGCCAGCAAGGCGACGGCGGCAAAGCCGCAGGCCGAAATCACCGCCGACCACAGCCAGCCCGCCGCCCAGCCGGCATGTTCGGTGACGAGGAGCGCCAACAGCGCCGAGGAGGCCGCGATGCCGAGGCCGACACCGCCGAAATACAGCGCCTGCAGGTCGTTTCGACCGGCCGCGGCGAGGTGGCCGAAAACGATGCTGGTCATGAAAACCAGCACGAAGGCACTGGCGAGGCCGGCAAGAAAGCGGATGAGGAGAAAGCCGGGCATCGTGCCGGTCAGGCCCATCAAGCCGGCGAGGATCGCGGTGGCGGCAAGGCCGGCCAGCATCAGCTGACGCTCGCGGCCTTGCGCCCAGCCGCCGGTGGCGGCAAGCGCGCCGACGAGATAGCCGAGATAATTGGCCGATGCGATCCAGCCGGCATCGGCCGGCGACAGGCCGAGCTCTTCCATCATGCCGGGCAGGATCGGCGTATAGACGAAGCGGCCGATGCCCATGGCGACGGCCAGGGCAATCATGCCGGCGATTGCCAGGCGCAAAGGCGAAGCGATGTTCATCGCCGTGCACCATAGGTGCGCCTGCCGGTGAGACAATCCGTCTTTTATTGGGCCAGAAGTGTTCGCAGCCGCGTCGGCGGCCGGCTCACCTGAAGTGCCAGCAAGTCCTTGTTCAGCCGCAGCAGGTCCTTGGCGGGGCCGTCTCGAAGCGGGTACGACGCGCGGTCAGCCTGAATGGCATGTCGGCGAGTTCGCGCTCCGACATGGTGTCGAGCACCGGATGCGACAGCGGATCGGTCACCCAGCTGGTGGCCTGGCTGTCATGCCAGTGCGGCTGCGTTCCGATCGGGGAAAAGGCGCCGAGCCATGATAAAATCTTGATCGGATTTGCCTCCTCACTCTGCGTAACCCACTTAGAATCCGCCGTTCGTTAGCGTCTGGCAATTGAGATTTCCGCCGCTCCAGTTTAGAAAAACTGTATGGCTACTCTGAACCGCGTCCATCTCAACGGCTTGCGCGCCGTGGAAACCGTTGCCCGCCTGGGCTCGCTTGCGGCGGCGGCCGGCGAGCTCAACGTCTCGGTCAGCGCCGTCAGCCAGCAGATCAACCGGACAGAAAAGCAGCTCGGCCGGGCGCTGTTCGAACGAACGCCAGCTGGCCTGGTGGCGACCGAATTCGGCACCGTCTTTAGCGCGCGGCTCAGCGCAGGCTTCCGCGAACTCGCACAGGCGGTGGCGCTTGCCGACGAAAGCTCGGAGTGCACGCTCGTGGTTTCGGTGGCGCCGGCTTTCGCCTCGAAATGGCTGCTGCCGCGGCTGTCGCGGCATTTCGCCCGCCATCCGAACGTGCTCCTGCGCATCGATGCCTCGGTGCGGCTTGCCGATCTCGATCGTTCGGACATCGACGTCGCCATCCGGCTCGGCGACGGCAAATGGCCGGGCGGGCGCGCCGAATTGCTGCTGGCGCAGGAGGTGTTTCCGGTCTGTGCACCGGTGATCGCCAGCAAGCTGAAATCGATCGAGGACCTTGCTTTGACCTGTGCGATCACGGACGAAAGGTCGATGATCAGTTGGGAGAGCTGGTTCGAAGCGGCCGGAGTGGAGCCGGTCACCTTCATGAAGGGCGCGCGCTTCACCGATCCGATGCTGTGCCTGGAATCGGCGATTGCCGGTCACGGCGTCATGCTCGGCTGGCAGTTGCTGGCCGCCGACGCACTGGCCGACGGACGTCTCGTCGCGCCGTTCGGCATACGCGCCCAGAGCGGCCTCGGCTATTGGCTGGTAACTTCGGCCACCAAGGGCGAAAGCCGCAAAGTCAGGGATTTCAAGACCTGGATCCGCGAAGAGATCGAGGCGACGATGGCGCAGTTCAGGTCGCTCGAGAGCGTCAGCTAGACCTGCCGGCGTCATCAGAGTGGAAAGGTCGGCAGCGCCGGTCTATGTAAGAAACAGTCCCCAATCACGGCAGGCAGGATCATGACCACACATTCGCGCGGCGTTTCCGCAAGCATCGACCCGGTGAAGCTCGACAGGCTGGCGGAGGTCGCCGTCAAGGTCGGGCTGCAATTGCAGCCGGGGCAGGATCTGGTGCTGACCTCGTCTATCGCCGCGCTGCCTCTGACGCGGCGGATCATCGAGCACGCCTACAAGGCAGGCGCGGGCCTGGTGACGCCGATCTTCAACGACGATGAGATCACTCTCGCGCGCTTCCGCTACGGCGCCGACGCCGGTTTCGACCGCGCCGCCGGCTGGCTCTACGAAGGCATGGCAAAAGCCTTCGCCAACAATGCGGCGAGGCTCGCCGTGCGCGGCGAGGATCCGTCGCTGCTTTCGGCGCAGGACCCGGCAAAGGTGGCGCGTGCCAACAAGGCGAATTCGATGGCCTACAAGCCGGCGCTGGAGAAGATCACCGGCTTCGACATCAACTGGAACATCGTCGCCTATCCCGATCAGGCCTGGGCCAAGCAGGTATTCCCGGACGACGCCGACGACGTCGCCGTGGCCAAGCTCGCCGACGCTATCTTTGCCGCCTCGCGGGTGGATGTCGAAGACCCGATCGGCAATTGGACGGCGCACAATGCGGCGTTGAAGAGCCGCACCGAATGGCTGAACGGCCACAATTTCCACGCGCTGCATTTCACCGGCCCCGGCACCGACCTGACCGTCGGGCTGGCCGACGGCCACGAGTGGATGGGCGGCGCCTCGACCGCCAAGAACGGCATCACCTGCAACCCCAACATCCCGACCGAAGAGGTTTTCACCACGCCGCATGCAAGGCGAGTCGAAGGCCATGTCACCAGCACCAAGCCGCTGTCCTATCAGGGTACCCTGATCGACGGCATTGCGGTGCGTTTCGAGGCGGGCCGCATTGTCGAGGCCAAGGCCACGAAGGGCGAGGATGTGCTGCAGAAGGTGCTCGACACCGACGAAGGCTCGCGCCGTCTCGGCGAGGTGGCGCTGGTGCCGCATTCCTCGCCGATCGCCAAGAGCGGGCTGCTGTTTTTCAACACGCTGTTCGACGAGAACGCCGCCTGCCACATCGCGCTCGGCCAGTGCTATTCGAAGTGCTTCGTCGACGGCGCCTCGCTCGGCCAGGACGAGATCGCGGCGCGCGGCGGCAACAAGAGTTTCATCCACATCGACTGGATGATCGGCTCGGACAAGATCGACATAGACGGCGTCCATAAGGACGGCAGCCGCGTGCCGGTGATGCGCAAGGGCGAGTGGGTTTAGGCCCGGGATCTCTAAACGAAGGGCAGCAAGCAGCGGCGCCTGCTGGCCCATGCGGAATTGGCAATGGAGCTCGCGGTAAAGCGCATCTATGAGCCGCCGGCGCCCGATGACGGGCAGCGGGTGCTCGTCGACCGCATATGGCCTCGCGGCGTCCGCAAAGAGGAAGCGGCGCTGACGCTATGGCTAAAGGACATCGCGCCAAGCAATGGGTTGCGCAAATGGTTCGGCCATGAGCCGGCGCGCTGGGCGGAGTTCCAGCGGCGATACCGCGATGAGCTCGACCGGAACGGCGAGGCGGTCGGCCAGCTGTGCGCTCTGCTCGACAAAGGCCGGGTGACGCTGCTCTACGGCGCGCATGACAAGAAGCACAATAACGCGGTGGCGCTGGCGAGCTATTTGCGTGGGAAAACCACAAGCGTTTGATACGATCAATATGCAGGCAGGCGGCATGTCGCCGGCTATCGCCAATATCCAAGGTTGCAGTGGTGAGCGGAGCGCCGAAGCTGCCAATCTCCACCCTTGTTGGGGGAGATGTCCGGCAGGACAGAGGGGGACGCGACGGATCATGGCGGGTCGGTCCTATTTCCCACTCACCGCCTGCTGATAAACATCAGGCTTGAAGCCAACGAGAACCCTGTCGCCAAGTTCCAGCACCGGACGCTTGATCATCGTCGGTTTGGCCAGCATAAGCGCCTTGGCCTTGTTCTCGTCCAAGCCCAGTCTGTCCTCGTCCGACAGTTCACGGAACGTTGTGCTCGCCTTATTGAGCAGGATTTCCCAGCCGACCTTGCCTGACCAGCCGTTCAGCCGATCCGCTTCAAGCCCGTCTGCCCTGTAGTCGTGAAAGCGATAGGCAACATCATGGCTCGCCAGCCAGGAACGCGCCTTCTTGACCGTATCGCAATTGGTAATGCCGTACATGGTGATCGTCAAAACGGATCCTCGGACCGGTCGAATCTAGCGGCACCCTAAAACCGCGCCTCTGACTTTTCCAGCGGCCTCGCCGGCCGTCGGCGATTTTCACGCTTGTCACGAGGAGATGGGCTTCCACGACGGCTGGGGCACGGTGGCGGATTAGTTGGCCGGCTATCTCAAGACGATCTGAGGCGACCCTGCTTCGCACTCACATTGCGGCCACGAAGCCGTCGTGGCCGTTCAACCGAGCGCCGCTGCCGAGGCACCAACGCTCGCAACAAACTTGACGTTGGCGTAATGCCAATGTTGAACGCTCAGGCGCCGTAGCCGATGATGCCCTTGATCTCGAGGAAATCGTGGATCGCCCAGTCGGCGTATTCGCGGCCGTTGCCGGACTGCTTGTGGCCGCCGAAGGGCGCAAACGTATCCCATTCCGGATAGTTGATCGACACCTGCCCGGCACGCAGGCGGCTGGCGATCTTGCGGGCGTGGTCGATATCCCCGGACTGCACATAGGCAGCCAGGCCATAGACGGTGTCGTTGGCGATCTTCACCGCATCATCATCGTCATCGTAGGAGATGACCGACAGGACCGGCCCGAAAATCTCCTCCTTCTCGATGGTCATGCCAGGCCTGACGTGGCCGAAAACGGTCGGTCGCACATAATAGCCACGGTTGAGGTGTTCCGGCCGGCCGGGGCCGCCGGTGACCAGCGTCGCACCCTCGGCGATACCTGCCTCGATCAACCGCTGGATCTTGTCGAACTGGACGTTGCTGACCACCGGCCCGAGCTTGGTCTCCTCCGAGCGCGGGTCGCCGACCTTGTGCCGTTCGGCGGCCTTCCTGGCGATCGTCAGCGCCTCGTCGTGACGGGCGGCCGGTACCAGCATGCGGGTCGGCGCATCGCAAGACTGGCCGCTATTGCCGAAGCAGGCGTTGACACCCTTGCGCACCGCCGTCTCGAAGTCAGCGTCGGGCAGCACGATGTTGGCCGATTTGCCGCCGAGCTCCTGCGCCACGCGCTTTACCGTCTCGGCCGCCGTCTTGGCGACGATGATGCCGGCCCGGGTCGACCCGGTGAACGAGACCATGTCGACGTCGGGATGGCCAGCCATGACCTGGCCGACATCCGGACCAGTGCCATTCACCATATTGTAGACGCCCTTCGGCGTGCCGGCGGCGTACATCACCTCGGAAAAGATGATGCCGCTGATCGGCGCGATTTCGGAAGGCTTTAAAACGACGGTGCAGCCGGCGGCGATGGCCGGCGCCACCTTGCAGACTATCTGGTTGAGCGGCCAGTTCCACGGTGTAATCAGCGCGCAGACGCCGATCGGCTCCTTGACCACCATGGTGGTGCCGCGCTTTTCGCTGAATTCGTAATCCTCCAGCGCCTTGATGGTAGCTTCCATGTGCGCCCTGCCCGCCCAGGCCTGCGCCTCGCGCGCCCACCTGATCGGCGCGCCCATTTCCTGGCTGACCGCCTGGGCGATGTCCTCGTAGCGCTCATTGTAGACGTCGAGGATACGCTTCAGCAGCTTCAGGCGCTCGGCCTTGGTCGTTTGCGAAAAGGCCGGGAATGCCGCCTTGGCTGCAGCCACGGCCTTGTCGACATCGGCTTTCGAGCCGACCGAGATTTTGGTGTAGGCCTCTTCAGTGGACGGATCGATCACATCCAGCGTTGCCGGAACCACGGGGCCGACCCATTTGCCGCCGATGAAAAAATTGAGATGATTGCTCATGGGTCGTGCTCCGGTTTTCTGGAAATGAGTGAGACTAGCTAGGCAGCATAGGGCAGTTGGCGCCACGGCGCAGGCTGATATGCGCCACGTCGCCGACGCTGAATTGAAAACCCTCTGTCCGGCGCGGCGCGTCGATCACCACCTGTGTCCCCTGCCCCAACTCTGCATGAAGGCGCAAGGTGCGGCCGTGAAAGACGATGCTGTTCACCCGCACCGGTACAGTGCCGGCCGTGGCCTCGGTCGTCGCCAAAAGATCCTCCGGACGCACGCCGATGGTGCGCACCGTGCCCTCGCCAGGCAGTTCGCCCGTCTCCGAAACCGCTTCCAGCGGCAGGGCGCCGGCGGCGAACCGCAAGCGCTCGCCATCGCGGCCGACAAAGCGCGACTGCAGAAGGTTCATCGTGCCGATGAAGCTGGCGACGAATTTGGTGGCGGGCCGGTCGTAAAGGGTCGCCGGCGGCGCAATCTGCTCTATGCGGCCCTTGTTCATGACGACGATGCGGTCTGAGATCGACAGCGCCTCGGTCTGGTCGTGCGTGACCATGACGAAAGTGGTGCCAAGCCGCGACTGCAGCCGCTTCAGTTCGACCTGCATCTGCTCGCGCAGATGCGCATCGAGCGCCGACAGCGGCTCGTCGAGCAGCAGCACACGCGGCTCGCAGACGATGGCGCGGGCAAGTGCGACGCGCTGGCGCTGGCCACCCGACAATTCGGACACGCGGGCGCCGGGCTTCTCGGCAAGGCCGACCATGTCGAGCGCTGCGCCGACGCGCTTTGCCTGTTCGGCACCGGAGAGCTTGCGCAGCGACAGGCCGAAGCCGACATTTTCGGCAACGTTCATGTGTGGGAACAGCGCGTAGTCCTGGAACACGGTATTGACAGGACGGGCGAAGGGCCTGAGCGCCGTGATGTCGCGGCCTTCGAGCAGGACCTTGCCGTTCGACGGGCTCTCGAAGCCGGCGATGACACGCAGGCTGGTGGTCTTGCCGCAGCCGGACGGTCCGAGCAAGGTCAGGAACTCGCCGCGGGCAATGTCAAGATCGACGGCGTCGAGCCCGACGATGCCGCCGGGGAAAATCTTGGAGACCTTGTCCAGCCGGACGAGAGGATCAGGCGCCATCGCGAACCTCGGACGGCTTGGTGGTGTTGACCCACAGGATCTGGCAGCGCTCGCTGCCCGGATTGCGGAAGGCATGTAGCAACGTGCTCCTGAAGGCGAAGCTGTCGCCGGCCTTCAGCCCGTATCTGGTCGAATCGACCACCAGCTCGACCTCGCCCGACAGGACGAAGCCGAATTCATGGCCGGCATGGGCGTAAGCTTCGGCGGTGCCGCCACCGGCGTCAACGGTCACCAGCATGCCGGTCAGCGTGGCGGCCGGCGGCGACAGCAGCGCCTTGGCGATGCCTTCCGATTTGACCGGGATCTGACGCCGGCTGTTGGCGCGCACACAATAGAGATCGTTGCCGACATCCTTGCCGTCAGCGATCAGCGCTGACGGCTCTATATCGAGGGCGGCGGCAAGCGGCCAGATCACGCGGACCCGCAATGACGACATGCCGCGCTCGATCTGGCTTAGCGCACCTATCGAGACACCTGCCTTGGCGGCAAGTTCGGCCAGCGAGAGATTGCGCTCCAGCCTGAGCGCTCGCACGCGCCGGCCGACCCTGACGTCGGCGTCGTCCTTCGGCTTCTCAGCCGCTTCGTCCAGCATGTCCATTCGTTGGTCCTTGTTTGGTTAGGTTTTCCCTTCTCCCCTTGTGGGAGAAGGTGGATCGGCGCGAAGCGCCGAGACGGATGAGGGTGTTGGCCGGAGTGCTGTCGGTGCCATCTGGAACACCCCTCATCCGTCGCCTTCGGCGACACCTCCTCCCGCAAGGGGAGAAGGAAGAACCAGGCTCAGCCGCCTGCCTTGACCTTCTCGAACATCTTGGCGAGTTCGTCATTCTGCTTCATCGGCCCGGTGAAGATCGTGGTCTTCAGCATCACCTCGGGATCGGAAGGCAGCTGCAGTTTCTCCAACTCCTCCTTTGGCACGGCGGCGAAAGCCGAGCTGGTCGAGCTGCCATAGCCGTAAGCCTGGATCAGATACTTTCCGGAATCCGTTTCCAGCCGGCTGTTGATGAAGTCATAAGCAAGATCGACGTTCTTGGCGTCCTTGAGCATGACGAAGCCGCAAGCCCAGGTCAGCATGCCTTCCTTCGGCTTCATGAACTCTACAGGCACGCCCTGCTTCTTCAGCGAGGTGGCCGAAGCGTTCCAGGTCATGGCCGCGACCAGCTGGCCGCTCGCCAGTGCCTGTTCGACCGAGGTCATGTCGGTGGTGTAGTTCGAGAGCAGCGGGCGCTGCTCGCGCAGTTTTTCCGCCACCTTGTCCATCTGTTCCGGTGTCATGTCGAATGGATTGACGCCGGCCAGAAGGGCCGCCACCACCGGTGTGTCGTGGACGGCATCGATGGTCGCCATGCGCCCGGCATATTGTTTGTCCCACAGCAGGTTCCAACTGGCTTCCGGGTTCTTCACCAGATCGGTGCGGTAGAGGATCGAGGTATTGCCCCAGTCCCACGGCACCATCCAGACCTTGCCGTCGCCGGCCTGCAGGTCGGGCAGGTTCTTGAAGACCGGGAAGATCGAATCCCAGTTTTTGATGCGCTTGGTGTCGATCGGCTGCAGCAGGCCTTCCTTGTTCCAGCGCGCCACCTTGTCATAGCAAGGGTGCGCGACATCGGGGCGGAAGCCGGCCTTGACCTTGGTGAAGGCGTCATCGTCGTCGCCGAACATCGAGGCTTCGACACCATCGGGGTGCGCGGCGAGGAAGCTCTTGTTGAAGTCGGGCAGTTCATAGCCCGACCAGGTGAAATATTGCAGCTTGTCGCCGGCAAAGGCGGCAGTCGATGCAAGCGCCAGCGCGAAGGCAGCCAGTCCGGTTTTCGCTGTCTTTGCCGTTATCGATTTCAAGTCGAATGCCATTGCAGTTCTCCTCTTTCGGTTTCTTCTGGTTTTGACAGGCTGGCGGGCGCTGGCCGCCGGGTGGCGGCAAGCCCGCGATGGCGCAGGATTTCGGCGAGTGCGGCGATGACGAACGACACGGCCAGGATCGCCGTGCCGAGCGCCATGACGGTCGGCAGCGATTTCGGGAAGCGCAGCTGGCTCCAGATATAAAGCGGCAGCGTCGGCTCGGTGCCGGCAAGGAAGAAGGCGACGATAAACTCGTCGAACGAGGTCAGGAAGGCCAGCATGAACGCCGAAATAATGGCGGGCAGGCTGAGCGGCAGCATCACCCGTCTGAAGGTCGTCCAGTCCGAGGCGCCGAGGTCGAGCGCTGCCTCGCGGATGGTCTTCGGGATGGCGGCGAAGCGGCTGCGCATGACCACCACCGTCGTCGGCAGCGCCACCAATACGTGGCCGAGCACAATGGCAATGCGCGACGGCCCGAAACCGGCGAGATTGACCAGGATCAACAGCGAGATGCCGACGATGACGCCGGGGATCAGGATCGGCAGCCGCGCAATGGCACTGATCGTGGCGGCCAGCGGCGAGCGACCGTAGAGGTCCATATAGGACACGGTGATGCCGCAGAGTGTTGCGCCGCTGGCGGCAATGGCGCCGATGACGAGGCTGGTGGCAAGCGCACCGGACAGCGCCGAATTGCCGTAAAGTGTGCCGTACCACTCAAGTGTGAAGCCTTGCAGCGGAAATGCCGCCTGGATCGAATTGTTGAAGGAAAACAGCGGGATCAGCAATATCGGCAGATACAGGAACACCAGATAGGCAAGGACATAGACACCCAGCCAGCCGCCGCCCTGCCTTGCATCGATACGCGCCGTGTTCATGTGCGGCTGCCGTATCGCCGGTCGGCGAAGCGCACCACCAGCACCACGGCGAGAATGACCAGCATGACGGCGACGGCGAGTGCGGCGCCGAACGGCCAGTCATTGGCCTTGCCGAACTCGGCCTGGATCAGTGTGCCGATCATTGTACTGGCAGGGCCGCCGACCAGCGCCGGCGTCACATAATCGCCGACGGTCGGCACGAAGACGACGAGAGCGGCCGCCAGCACGCCCGGCATCGAATTGGGCAGCACGATGCGGCGGAAGCTGGTGAATGGTTTTGCGCCGAGATCGGAAGCGGCCTCGAGCAACGACTTCGGGATGGTGTCCAGCGCCACATAGATGGGCAGGATGGCGAACGGCGCATAAGCGTGGGCGAGCGTGACGACGACCGCTGCCGGCGTATTAAGGAAGGCCAATGTCGGCTCCGACCAGATGCCGCTTTCGATCAGCGCCGAGTTCAGCACGCCATTATAGGCAAGCACGATCTTCCAGGCGAAGACGCGCAGGAGATAGCTGGTCCAGAACGGCAGGGTCAGCAGGAACAACAGCAGCCCGCGCCGCCGCCCGGCATGGAAAGCCAGATAGTAGGCAACGGGATAGGCGGTGACGACGGTTGCCAGCGTCACCAGGCCGGCGATACCCAGCGAGCGCAGCGTCACCGTCCAGTACAGCGGATCGGTGGCCACAGTGACGAAATTCGCAAGGGTGAAACCAGCCCCCAGCAGCGAGCCGTCATTGCCGCGAAAGGCGAGAAAGAACACCAGGCCAAGGGCGAAAAGGATCAGCAAGAAGGTGACCAGCCCGCCGGGCAGCAGCATGGCGAAGCGGAAGGCCGGCGAAGACCGGGTTTCCGGCAACGACTGCGTTACGACGATGGTCGACATCGGCTGTCCATCGAAATTTGAAATCGATTAAGCTTTTTTCATATTTATGAAATTGTCAAGCTGTTTCATGCTTGGGCATGAACGTCAGCGTTCGAACGCGTCCAGCATCCGGTACCAGGCGATGGTCGCGGCGACGCCGACCTGCCGAAAGGCGTGAAACGGGATCGGTCGGATCGGCGAGACCGGGAACGGCAATTGCCTGGTGTCGCCGCTCGACAAATAGGAGGCGATGCGCTCGCCAAGCGCGGTCATCAGGCCGATGCCGCGGCCCTGGCAGCCAACCACCGCCAGCAGACCCTTCTCTGGCTCGTGGATATGCGGAAGATGGTCCGGCGTCATTGCCACTCGGCCGAACCACCGCTTTTCAATGGCAATGTCTGACAGCGCCGGATAAAGCCGCAGCAGCGCGCGCTCCAGATGCGCCCAGTCGGCCGGGCCGTTCGGCAAGGCCATGCGGCCGCGTCCGCCGAGCACCAGCCGGCCATCGGCACTCTTGCGGTAATAGACGAGGATGCGGCGCGAATCCGACACTGCCTGCCCGTCCGGCAGGATAGCCGCCGCGAGATTGGACGATAGCGGTGCTGTCGCGATCTGGAAGGAATGCAGCGGGACGATCGTCTCGGCGAGGCCGGGAAGCAGGCCGCCGGTATAGGCGTTGGTCGCCAGGACAATCGCCTTGGCCTTGAGTTCGGCGCCGCTTTCCGTAGAAACGTGCCAAATGCCGGCATTCTGGCTGATCTGCATCACGTTCTGGCGTTCGGCGATTTTCACGCCCGCCGCTACAGCGACGCGCGCCAGTTCCGACGTGTAGGCGAGCGGATCGATGACACCGGCGCGGCGATCGAGCCAGCCGCCGAGATAGCCTTGCGCGCCGGTCATCGTCGCGATCTCCGTCGCGCTCAGCAGCCGGACATCGGCGCCGCGCGCCCGCCACTGCCGATCCCGGCTTGCCGCCGCTTTCAGCGCGGTCTCGGTATGCGCGGCCTGGATCCAGCCATTGCGGACGAACGGCACCGCCAGTCTTTCGTCGCGGATCAATTCGAAGACGGTGTCAGCGGTCGAGGCGGCAAAGTTGACGAGCGCTTCGCCGCGTTCGAGACCAAAATGCTCCAGCAGCCAGTCCGGATCGTATTTCAGGCCGGGAATGACCTGACCGCCGTTCAGGCCGGATGCGCCATTGCCAATTTCGCCGGCCTCCAGCACCTGGACGGCAAGGCCGAGCCGGGCAGCGTGCAAGGCTGTCGACAGCCCCATGATACCGCCGCCGACGATAACGACATCGACGCATTGGCCGGCGGGAAAAAGCGACTGGAACGCGGTGGCTGTCCGCGGCTTCTGCCAGATTGGATCGGAAAACCGTACGGGCAAGCGTCACCTGGAGATTTCAGTAGGTGAAAACCCTAGCGACGGTTTCATTATTTTGAAAGAGCGTTTTCCGTCGCCGTTGGCGCACGTCAGGCTCAATCAAGGTCCGGCGATGCGAAGACCGCTTGAAAGAATTGACAAAGCTCGTCCTGCAGGCGGGATAGACCTTTGGCGGGAATTTGTTGAAAGTGCCGCGGCCGAAGGACAAGACAACAGGAAATGTAAGCCATGACGAACGCCACACATTTGCCCGCCGAAGGCCTCTTCGTGGGCCGCGCCAGGGCGAGCGATGCTTCCCATCCGCTGGTGGTCACGGTGCGTGACGGCACGGTCTTCGATATCACGTCAAATGTGGCGCCGACCGTGCGCGACGTTTGCGCATTGCCGGATCCGGCGGGGCACGTCCGCTCGGCCAAGGGGCGGCCGATCGGCCCGCTCGATGCCATTGCCGCCAGCAGTTTCGAGACAGCGCGCGATCCGGGGAAACCGTACCTGCTGTCCCCCGTCGACCTGCAGGCGATCAAAGCGTCTGGCGTCACCTTTGTCGTCAGCCTGCTCGAACGGGTGATCGAGGAGCAGGCGCGCGGTTCGGCGGAAAAGGCCGACGCCATTCGCGCCGACATCGCCGGGCTGATCGGCCACGATCTGTCGAAGCTCAAGCCCGGCTCGCCGGAAGCGATGGAGATCAAGGCCAAGCTGATTGCGCGCGGCGCCTGGTCGCAATATCTGGAAGTCGGCATCGGCCCCGATGCCGAGATCTTCACCAAGTGCCAGCCGATGGCCTCGGTCGGCTTCGGCGCCGATGTCGGCCTGCATCCGGTTTCGACATGGAACAATCCGGAGCCGGAGATCGCCATGATTGCCGCCAGCAGCGGCAGGATTGTCGGGGCGACGATCGGCAACGACGTCAATCTGCGCGACGTCGAGGGGCGCTCGGCGCTGCTGCTCGGCAAAGCCAAGGACAACAACGCTTCGGCAGCACTTGGCCCCTTTATCCGGCTGTTCGATGAGACGTTTTCCATTGGCGACGTGAAGCAGGCGATCGTACGCCTGAAGGTCGAGGGCGAGGATGGGTTCTCGCTGGAGGGCGCCAGTTCGATGGCCGAGATCAGCCGCTCGCCGGAAGAGTTGGTCGCCGCCGCCATGGGGCCGCATCATCAATACCCCGACGGGCTGGCACTTTATCTCGGCACCATGTTCGTGCCGTCGAAGGATCGGGGCGAAACAGGCAAGGGCTTTACCCACAAGGTCGGCGACATCGTCACCATCTCGTCGGAGAAATTCGGCGCCTTGGTCAACCGCGTGCGGCTGTCGCCCGACTGTCCGCACTGGACCTACGGCGCCAGCCACCTGATGCGCGACCTCGCCAGGGCCGACCTCATCTAGTCCCGCAGCCTAACATCCGATAGTTTCTAGAATTCTCTGATTGGAAATTACCTGCTCGTCGGCATTCGGGAGAGTCCATTGATCGTCGCTCTTGAGGGCAAGACCCTTGTCGTTACCGGCGGAACGCAAGGGCTTGGCGAGACCATCGCCCGGCTGGCCTCAGCCGACGGCGGCGAAGGGATCGCCATTGTCGGCCGCAATGCCGAGCGTGGCAGACGCATCGCCGAAGAGCTTTCACGACCAAGCCGGCCCGTCGTCTTCATCCAGGCCGATCTTGCAGATCCGGCCGCGCCTGCAGCTGTCATGGCGGAAGCGATCAAAAGACTCGGCCGCATCGATTGTCTGGTGAACGCCGCGGCCCTCACCGACCGGGCCTCGCTGGAAACTGGCACAATCGACGACTGGGACAGGTTATTTTCCGTCAATGCGCGCGCGCCGTTCTTCCTCATGCAGGCGGCCGTAGCCGACATGAAGACACGGCGGGCGGCGGGGGCCATCGTCAACATACTGTCGGTGAATGCGCATTGCGGTGCGCCGGACCTTGCCATCTATTCCGCAACCAAGGGCGCGCTTTCGACGCTGACCAGAAACATTGCCAACGCGCATCTTTCCGATCGCATCCGCGTCAACGGCATCAACATGGGCTGGGTAGCGACGCCGGCCGAACAAGAGATGCAGGCGCGCACGCTGGGCAAGGGCGAAAACTGGGCAAAGATTGCCGCCGCCGGCCTGCCGCTTGGTCGATTGCTGACCATGGACGAAGTCGCCCAGCTAACGCTGTTCCTGCTCAGCGACGCCTCCGGGCTGATGACCGGGACGCTTATCGACCTAGAGCAACACGTGCTCGGCGCGCCGCCGCGCGGGATTGCATGACGGTCGCAAGGCCGATCGTCGGCCGCCTGGAAAATACCAGCCAAACTGATGCAATCTGATGGGATTGCTGATGGCGCGGTGCCTTGCGCCAACGTCCATTGGCAATCGAGGCTTGCCATCGATCAAAAAAGGGAATGCTCTAATGCGCCCAGGTCGACGCTGGTAAATGCGATCACGGCTTTGGCCGCGCACGGTTTTTGGCCGCGATCGTCGTCGGAGGAGGAGTTCGGTTCAAATGGGAGGAAATCAAATGCTGACGAGGCTAAGACTGCTTGTACTTGGCTTGGTGGTGGCGCTGGCCATTCCGGCCGCGGCACAGGCCAAGACGTTCTACTGGATTTCGCATGGCGGCCCGGCCGATCCGGTCTGGACCTACTTCCTTGCCGGCGCCAAGCAATGGGCGGCGGACACCGGCAACACCGTCAATACGTCGTTCCACAATGGCGACGTGGCGTCGCAGCAGGAGGCTGTTCGCGCCGCGATTTCCGCCAAGGCCGACGGCATCACCACGACCAGCCCTGATCCGGGCAGCCTTGTCGAGATCGCCAAGGAAGCGCGGGCGGCGAACATCCCGATCATCAACTTCAACACGCCCGACCCGAAGGCGGACTTCAACGCCTATGTCGGCGGCGACAACGTCACCTTCGGCAAACATTGGGCGCAGTATCTGGTCGACAAGGGCCTTGTGAAGAAGGGCGACTTCGTCTGGATGCCGGTCGAGATTCCCGGCGCCACCTATGGCGTCCAGGAAGAGGAAGGCATCAAGAGCGTGTTCGAGCCGCTCGGCATCACCTACGAAATCACCGAAGCGACGCTCGACCAGGCCGAAGTGATCAACCGCATGGTCGATTACCTCACTGCCAACAGGGCCAAGGTCAAGGCGGTTATCGGCCTCGGCGACCTTGTCACCGGTTCGATCAAGCGGGTGTTCGACCAGGTCGGCGTCAAGCCGGGCGAAATCCCGGTCGTCGGCTGGGGCAACTCGCTCGACACCACCCAGGAAGTGCTGAACGGCTACGTCAATGCCGCGCAGTGGCAGGATCCGCAGGCGACCAGCTACGTCGCGCTCTCGCTCGCCAACATGGCGGCGAGCGGTATTCCGCCCGGCTTCGACGTGATCACCGGCGCGCTCTACGAGAAGGACACCGCGGCAGTCTACGACAAGATCCTGTCCGGCAAATAAATCCGCGATCGAGTTGGTCACGGCCGCTTCGGCGGCCGTGACTGTCTCATCATTCCGCCGAAGCCGGTTGCGGTCGCGGCCAAATCCAATCCTATCGCGGGTCCAAGGTGGAAAATCGTTCTCTTATCCAACGCTCGATCGCGCGGCCCGAGTTCGGGCCGTTCGTGCTGCTCGTCATCGAGATCGCCGTGTTCTGGGGCATCAACCACGACTTCCTGTCGCCGCAAAACATCTCGAACACGCTGGCCTTCACGGTCGAGCTCGGGCTGATCGCGCTGGCGATGACGCTGTTGATGACATCAGGCGAATTCGATCTCTCGGTCGGCTCGGTGTTCGGCTTCTCGCCGGTCCTGATGTGGACGTTGTTCAACAGCGGCGTCGCCTCGCTGGAAGCTGCTTTCGTCATTGCGCTGGTGGTCGCTGCGTTCATTGGACTGGTCAATGGCTGGTTCGTGACGCAGCTCAAGATCCCGTCCTTCCTGGTGACGCTGGGCATGCTGCTGGTGGTGCGCGGCACCGCTTTGTTCGTCACCAACGGGTTTCCGCAGCGGACCTGGAGCGCCGAGGGCAGCTGGCTGGCGGAAGCGCTGGTCGGCGATTTCTTCATCGGGCCGTTCCGTATCTACATGTCGCTGTTCTGGTTCATCGCCGCCGCAATCGCGCTCGGTTACGTGCTGACGCAGAGCCGGACAGGCAACTGGATCCAGGCAGCCGGCGGCAACCCGAGTGCTGCAAGGGCGCGCGGCGTCAATGTCAGCGGTGTCAAGATCGGCCTGTTCATCCTGTCGTCGATCCTGGCCTCGCTTGCCGGGGTCATCTCCTCGCTGCGCACCTCGGCGGCCAACCCCAACAGCGGCACCGGCTACGAGCTCGAAGTCATCGCCATGGTGGTGATCGGCGGCACGGCGCTGACAGGCGGGCGCGGCACAATCATCGGCACGGTGCTCGGTATCCTGATCCTGCGCGTGATGCGCAACGGCATCGTGCTGATCGGTGTGCCGGGCCTTGCCTATAATATTTTCATCGGCGCCATCATCCTCGGCATGATGGCGCTCCATTCATGGCTGGAACGCCGGCATCAGGCAGGGACTTGAACCATGGCCGAACCGCTTGTCCGCATGGAAAATATCCGCAAGTCCTATGGCCGCGTGCAGGCGCTGGTTGATGCCAATTTCCATGTCAACGAAAGGGAGATCGTCGGCCTGCTCGGCGACAACGGCGCCGGCAAGTCGACGCTGATCAAAGTGCTGTCGGGCGCGGTCCCGCTGACCAGCGGCGATATCTTCATCCGCGGCAAGAAGGTGAATTTGCGCACTACCAGCGACGCCATCGCGCATGGCATCGAGACGATCTACCAGGACTCGGCGCTGGTGACGCAGCTGTCGATCGCCCGCAACCTGTTTCTCGGGCGCGAGCCGATCAAGCCGCCGCGCTTCCTCAATCGGATGGACCAGGAGGCAATGAACGTGGTTGCCCGCGACCTGCTCAAGCAGGTCGGCATCTCGAAGAACATCCCGCCGACGACGCCGATCGGCTCGCTCTCCGGTGGCGAGCGGCAGGCGGTGGCGATTGCGCGCGCCATGCATTTCGACAGCGACCTCATCATCCTCGACGAGCCGACCAACAATCTCGGCGTCGCCGAAACGCAAGGCGTGCTGAGCTTCGTGCGCAGCGCCCGCGATTCCGGCCATTCCTGCATCTTCATCGCCCACAACATCCATCATGTCTTCCAGGTGGTCGACCGCATCGTCGTCATGCGCCGCGGTAAGGTGGTCGCCGACGATATTGACCCGAAGAAGACCAGCGTCGCCGAAGTCGAACGTGTCATCACCGGCATGTCGGACAAGGAGATCCATGACGCGCTGGTCGAGGGCACGCAACGGCCCGGCTGAGCAGCCGGGGGTCGGGCTGATCGTCGAGGCACTGGATCGCATCGCCACATGGTTGCGACATGAAAGCCACCGTTTCGGATATTGCCAGGAGCTGCGGCCTGTCGACCGCGACGGTCGACCGCGTGCTCAACAACCGGCCGGGGGCCAGTGCCGCCAACCGGCAGCGCGTGATGGAGGCGGCCAAGCAGCTCGGCTATCTGCCGGTCGTCGACCAGGTCGCGTTGCCATCGCGGCCGGCGCATCTCGAATTCTTCCTGCCGATCGGCAGCAATGCCTTCATGGCCGATCTGGCCAGGCACATCGAGGATTATGCGGCGCGCCTGCCGCTGGTCGCCTCCTGCCGCATCCACAAGCTCGCCGGCATCTCGCCGAGCGCCTTGCAGGCGGCCGTCGAAAACCTCTCGCTCAAGGCGAACGGCGTCGGCGTCATCGCCATCGATCATCCGAGAACGCGCAACATCTTGCGCGAGATCGTCGAGGCCGGCATCCGCCTGGTCACGCTGGTGTCCGATGTTCCGGGTGCGCCCCGCTCGGCCTATGTCGGCATCGACAACCGGGTGGCCGGCCGCACCGCGGCGCTGCTGATGGGACGGTTCCTCGGCGGCCGCCAGGGCCATCTGGCGATGGTCGTCGGCTCACGCTCCTACCGCGGCCATGAGGAACGCGAGATGGGCTTTCGTTCCGTGCTCGGCGAGGAGTTCCCCAATCTGACGGTCACAAGCGCCGTTGAGATCAACGATGAGCCGGAGGCCAGTTATACCGCGACCATGAAGGCGCTGCACAGCGAGCCGGAGCTGCTCGGCATCTACTGTATCGGCGCCGGGCGCTCGGGCGTGGCAAAAGCATTGCTCGAAGTCAGGCCGCAGACGAAGCCGGTGTTCATCTGCCATGATCTGACGCGCGAGACGCGCGGCTATCTCGTCGACGATCTGCTCGACGTCGTCATCGACCAGAATGCGCGGCTGATTGCCGAACAGTCGGTCATTCGCCTGCTCGGCTCGATCGCCTCGTCGGCGCCCTATCTGACGCGAAAATTTATCGAGCCGCGCCTGATCTTCAAGGAAAATGTCCCGGTGCAGTGATGTCGCGCGAGGCGATGGTCGCTCGGGCCTCGATGGTTAAAATTCGGTTGATACCGCAAATCTGCACATCACCTATGCAACTTTTGTGGTTGCCGAATCATTGGGCAATCGATAGTTTCGCAGGTGTCGGCCATCTACTCCTCCCAGATGCGATGCCGACGCTGAGTGCGGCACACCTCCTCCCGTGCCGTATTCGAAATCGAGCCCGCTGCCACCTCCTCCCGGCAGCGGGCTTTTTTTGTTCCAGCTCCGGGATAGCGGCCAATGCTTGCGGTCGGGACAGCACCGGACACGTTTGCTGATCCGCGGATCGATGAGCTTCGCTGCGACCGCCGCGGCTTGTCGGGCAGAATCCTGTCACACTTGTCACTCTCACCGGTTCGCCGGCGGCCCTATCCTGCCTCACGACCAGCAATCAACGCCGCGCCGGCCATGGTGCGGAGGATCGGCACAGGAGACGCGAGATGGCACATCGCGATGGGACGAGACATCACCCGGCGGCGCGGCCCGCAATCGAAACGCCACGTGTCGTTTCGCCGCTATCTGGCCCTGAAAGACGTGATCAGGCCTTCCGCCATGCGGACGAACTGCGCGCTCGGACCCTCGGCGCCAACGCTTTGCAGGCTGACGCGGGCGCCCTCGAGCAACAGCGACAGCGTGTCCGCAAGAAGCTCGGCCTGGCCGATGCCGGCATCGCGACACAGCGAGACCAGCCGCTCGCGCTGCGCTTCCTTGAGTTCCTTGATCACTTGCCTTGCCGGATGATCGGCCTCGCTCAGCTCGATGGCGGCGTTGGCCATGTCGCAACCGCGACGATCCGACATCAGGCAATCGGCCGCCATCCGGACCCAGGCATGCAGCTGCGCCAGCTTGTCGCCCGGATTCTCGGCCTCGAACTTTTCCCACATCGCGTTGGCGCTGCAAGCGGTCGCCCGCAGACATTCGATGATCAGGTCGTCCTTGGACTCGAAATGCCGGTAGAGCGTCATCTTGTTGGTGCCGGCGGCCTCGGTGATGGCGTCGATGCCGACGCCGCGAATGCCATGCTTGTGAAACATGTCCCGTGCCGTCTCCAGGATCCTGTCCCGGGGGCGAACACGCTCCACAACACCGTCTGTCATCAAAACCTCCGTGATTGCGTTTCCCGAAATTCCCTCGGTGCACCTCTTGACTAGGGTGTTACCGGTCTGTAACGTTAGAGATGTTACTTACCTGTAACACCCGCATTGCATCATGTCAAACTCGCAAGTGCCGGCCACCAGCCCCGCCCCGATCGGCAAGGGGACGAACCGCACCTTACGGCCTCGGCCGGCGAGCAAGAAAACACCCGATCCGGGGCTTGCCGCGGATCGCCAAAAACCAGGAGCCGCTTCGATGTCGCAGCGCAATGATCTGACGATCGATGAAGTCGTGAGGGATCCGATGATCCGCATGCTGATGAAGGCCGACCGCGTCGACCCGCGGTCCTTCGAGGCGATGCTGCGTGCGCTGGCGGACGAACAGGCCGAGCGCCGCAATGCGCCGCGCCGCCTTGAAGATTTCGGCTTTCTCGAAGATTCCGGCTCAACACGCAGCCGGCGGCTTTCCAGGGTAGCCAGGGCGTTTGGCCGGGCCAGAGCATCGGGCGAGGCGTGCATATCATGGTAAACTTCTTCATTCATCGTCCGATCTTTGCGTCGGCGATCGCCATCATCATGGTGCTCGCCGGAGCGATCTGTTATTTCCTCCTTCCCGTCTCGCAGTTTCCCGACATCACGCCGCCCCAGGTCGTGGTCAGCGCCCATTACCCGGGCGCCAGCGCGCAGGTCGTCGCCGACACGGTGACGACGCCGCTCGAACAGCAGATCAACGGCGTCCAGGGGATGACCTATATGTCGTCGTCGAGCTCCAATGACGGCTCGTCGACGATCACCATCACCTTCGACGTCGGCTACGATCTGAGCACGGCGGCCGTCGACGTCCAGAACCGCGTTTCGCAGGCGGCTTCCTCGTTGCCGGCCATCGTCAACCAGGGCGGCGTGACGATCAAGAAGCAGAACCCGAACTTCGTCCTGATCGTCGACCTCACCTCGCCGGACGGTTCCGTCAACCCGGTCGCGCTGAGCAACCTCGCCTATCTGCAGGTGGTCGATCCGCTGAAGCGCCTGCCCGGCGTCGGCGACGTGCAGATCTTCGGCGAGCGGCGCTATTCGATGCGCATCTGGCTCGACCCCGACAAGCTCGCCAATCTCGGCATTACTGCCGTCGACGTGCAGAACGCCGTCGCCGAGCAGAACGTCCAGGTGGCGGCCGGCAAGATCGGGCAATCACCGGCTCCGGCCGGCACTGCCTTCGAGATGCAGGTCAACGCCGTCGGCAGGCTGAGCGATCCCAAGGAGTTCGGCGACATCGTCGTGCGGGCCAATACCGCCAACGGCTCGCTGGTCAGGCTGCGCGACGTTGCGCGCATCGAACTCGGTGCGCTGCAATATTCGTCGTCGGCCTTCTTCGGCAAGGACCCGACGGTGGTGCTCGCGGTCTACCAGATGCCGGGCTCCAACGCGCTCGATCTGCAGCAGCGCGTCAAGGACAAGATGCAGGAGCTGTCGGCCCGTTTCCCGAAGGGCGTCAGCTACGCCATGCATTACGATACGACACGTTTCGTTTCGGCCTCGATGCACGACGTGCTGATCACGCTCGGCGAGGCGCTGGTCCTGGTCGTCGCCGTGGTGTTCATCTTCCTGCAAAGCTGGCGCACCACGATCATCCCGACGATCGCAATTCCGGTGTCGCTGGTGGCGACGCTGGCCGTCATGCATATGCTTGGCTTCTCACTGAACATGCTCAGCCTGCTCGGCATGGTGCTGGCGATCGGCCTCGTAGTCGACGACGCCATCGTCGTGGTCGAGAATGTCGAACGCCAACTTGAGGCCGGCCTCAAACCGCTGGCTGCCACGCGTACCGCGATGGCAGAGGTTACCGGCCCGATCATCGCCACGACCGCCGTGCTGATGGCTGTGTTCGTGCCGGTTGCCTTCATTCCCGGCGTGTCCGGCCGGCTCTACAACCAGTTCGCCCTGACTGTGGCGATCTCCTTCGGCATCTCGGCCTTCGTCTCGCTGACGCTTACCCCGTCGCTCAGCGCTGCCTTCCTGCGCCACCGGCCGGAAACACAGTTCGTGCTGTTCCGCTGGTTCAACATGGGCTTCGAACGGCTGGCGCATGCCTATGCGAATGGTGTGCGCATTCTCATCCGCCTGCGCTGGATCATGCTTGGCGTGTTCGCGGCCGGACTTGTCGCGACCTATTTCGTCTGGCAGCGCCTGCCCTCGACCTTCCTTCCGGTCGAGGACCAGGGCTATTTCTTCGTCGTCATCCAGCTCCCCGACGGGGCCTCGCTGGAACGCACCGACGCGGTGGCGCAAAAGGCACGCGACATCCTGCAGAACACGCGCGGCGTCGACATCGTCGGCTCGATCAGCGGCTTGAACTTCCTGACCAGCGCCGCGCAGTCGAACTCGGCGGTCGAATTCGCCATCCTGAAGCCATGGGACGAACGCGGCCCCGACCAGAGCGCCTCGAAGCTCGTCGCCGATGTGCGCAACAAGCTGCTGCAAATTCCGGAGGCTTTTGCGCTGAGTTTCGACCCGCCGTCGATCCCGGGCATCGGCACCACCGGTGGCTTCGAGTTCCAGGTCGAGGACCTGACCGGCCGCGGCAGCGTGGCGCTCAACGATGCGACGCAAGCGGTGATTGCCGAGGCGCGCAAGCAGCCCGAGCTCAACCCGCAGCAATTGTTCTCGTCGTTCTCGACCTCGACGCCGCAGTTCAACTACGATCTCGATCGCGCCAAGGCGAAGCTGCTCGGGCTCAACCTGCCGGACGTGTTCAATACGCTGCAGATCTATCTCGGCTCGCTCTATGTGAACGATTTCAACCTGTTCGGCCGCACCTTCCGGGTGACGATCCAGGCCGACAAGGACTCTCGCGCCGGTCCGGCCGACATTTCGCGGCTCTATGTCCGCAATGCCTCGGGTGGGATGGTGCCGCTGAGCACGCTGGGCAAGCTTGTGCCGATCGTCGGCCCCGAGACCGTGCCGCATTACAATAACAATGCGTCGGCCCTGATCAATGGCGGCGCCGCGCCCGGCTTTTCGTCCGGCCAGGCGGTGGCGGCGATGGAACGTGCCGCTGCCACGGCGTTGCCGAGAGATTTCGGCTACGAATGGACCGGCATCACCTATCAGGAGCTCAAGGCGGGATCGATCGCATCCGTGGTCTTTGGTCTCGCGATCGTCTTCGTCTTCCTGATCCTCGCCGCGCAATATGAGAGCTGGGCGATGCCGTTCATGGTGCTGCTGGCGGTGCCGCTCGCACTGTTCGGTGCGTTCGTCGTGCTTTGGCTGCGTGGCATGCAGATCGATGTCTATTCGCAGATCGGCTTCGTCATGCTGATCGGACTGGCGGCCAAGAACGCGATTCTGATCGTCGAGTTTGCCCGGCGCCGGCGCGAAGAAGGCCTCAGCATCGTCGACGCCGCGATGGAAGCGGCGCGGCTTCGGCTGCGACCGATCCTGATGACCGCCTTCGCCTTCATCCTCGGCGTGCTGCCGCTGATGTTCGCTACAGGTGCAGGTGCCGCAAGCCGGCAGTCGATCGGCACCACCGTCTTTGGCGGCATGGTCGCGGCGACGATCCTGTCGCTGGTGTTCGTGCCGGTCTTCTATGCGGTGATCGAGCAGCTGCGCGAGCGCCGCAGCGAGAGCGAACCGGTTTCCGAAGCGACCGAACAACCAACTGCCGAACCCGCCTTCGAGCCATTGGCCGAAGCCGCCGAATAGGACTGGAGAATTGATCATGCGTAAATGGAAAATCGCGCTGGGAACGGCCGTCGCCCTTGGGGCGATTTCGGTGGCGAGCGTTCACCTGCTCGACATGGGCAGCCTCAGCCTCAACGCGGGCACAGCCGGGGCGGCGACACCCAAGCCGGAAGCCTTTGTCATGCCGGTGCCGGTGGTGAGCGTCGTCAAGAAGACGATCCCGATCTATCTCGACTACGCCGCCCGGGTGGAGCCGATCCGCAGCATCACGCTGCAGGCGCGCGTGCCGGGTTATCTGCAGGAGCAGGTTGCCACCGACGGCAGCGACGTGGCGAAGGGCGACCTTCTCTACAAGATCGCGCCGGAGGATTTTCAGGCTGCCCTCGAGCAGGCGAAGGCGCTTATCCAGCGCGACACGGCGACGCTCGACTATGCGCGCTCCAATCTCGGGCGCGGCAGCGAACTCGCCAAGAGCGGCTATCTCGCCAAGGACGTGTTCGACCAGCGCACCAGCACCTTGCGTGAGGCTCAGGCCTCGCTCGCCGTGAACCAGGCCGCCTTGCGGACCGCCGAGCTCAATTTGAGCTATACCGAAATCCGAGCCCCGTTCGCGGGACGCATCGGACGCAGCCAGGCTTCCGTTGGAACGCTGGTCAGCGTTGCCGGCACCGTGCTCAATTCGCTGGTGCAGCTCGATCCGATCTACGTCACCTTCAATCCGAGCGAAACGGACCTGACACAGATCGAGGAAGCCCGCGCCGCGGGACCGATCAGTGTCGACGTCCTGCTTCCCGGTGAAACGGAACCGCGCCAGAAGGGCAATCTTACCTTCATGGACAACACGATCGATCGATCGACCGGCACGATCACGGCACGGGCGACGGTCGGCAACGGCAAGTTCACGCTGCTGCCCGGCCAATATGTCCGCGTCCGGCTGCACGTCAAAGAGCAGCCCGATGCGCTGATGGTACCGCAGACGGCACTCGGCTCAGGCCAGCTCGGCAAATATCTCTATGTCGTCGGCAAGGACAACACGGTCGACCAGCGTATCGTTTCGCTCGGACCGACCAATGGCGATCAGGTCGCCATCTTGAGCGGTGTGGCCGAAGGCGACCGGGTGATTACCGGGAATCTGCAGAAGATCGGCCCGGGAATGCCGATCTCGCCGCTGCCCGAGAAACCGGCCACCTGATAACCCCCATCAGGTCCGGTCCCGCGGCGCCCTCGGCTCCCACGCCAAGGGCGCCGTTTTTGCTATGTTTCGTTCTACGCAACTCCTTGGGGAAAACGCAACGTACGCCGGCTTCGAGAAGCCGGTGTGATGTTCAGCGATGAAGAACGGGTCGGTCTTTGCGGCCGTGCGGCCTGACGGCCTTGCCGGCGCCGCAAGCCAGCCGGCCAAGCGGAAGTCAAGAAATCCACAACCCGCCTCTTGTTAGATTGTCGACAATCTGCTTGTCTTGATTTCGGTTCCCTGGAGCAGCCGAATGGCAAAGCTGGATTTCAGTCCGATCGCGGATACGACACGCAGGGCCGAGATCGTAGGGCTGCTCCGGCGGGCGATCCTGACCGGCCAGCTGGAACCTGGACAGAAGCTCAACGAACTCAGGATTTCCGAGCAGATGCGGGTGAGCCGCGCGCCGCTGCGCGAGGCGATGCGCGAGCTGGTGCAGGAAGGCATCCTGACCAGCATTCCCTACGCCGGAACCTTTGTCATCGACGTCACCGCCAAGGACATCGACGACGCCTATTCGCTCAACAAGGTGCTCGACGAGTTCGCCATCGCGCGGACCTGGCCGCTTCGCGACCAGCGCTTCTTCGACGAACTCGACCGGCGTCATGCGGCGGTGAAGCAGGCGACGCGCGAACTGGACACGACGCGGCAGATCGAAACAGCGCTGCAACTGCATGGCCTGATCCACGAATGGGCCGACAATTCGGTGCTGCTTGAAACGTGGCAACGGCTGACCAGCCGGCTGCAGATGTATTTCGCGTTGCACCAGCGGGCGCGCAACGAGCCGGTGCCTGCCGAAGATGCTCACGAGACCTATGTACGGCTGCTCAAGGGCAGCGACATGCGCGCCGCACAGCGCCACGCCAAGGAGCATATCGACCTGGATTTCGAAGAACTGCTCGCCTATGCGCGCGGGCTGGAACAGCGCGGCTCAAAGGGCGCCGGCGCCGATCGTGCCGGCCGACCTAGAGGCGGCTGAGCCCGACAAATTTGACGGACATCCCGGAACACAGACAACGGACAGAAAACGTGCAGATCAAAACCATCAAAGCCTACCATGTCGTGCAGCCCTTCGTTGACGGGCTTTACCGTATGTCCAAGGGGCGCGTCGCCGATGCGTTCGACGCGGTGATCGTCGCCGTCACCGCCGATAGCGGGCTCACCGGCTGGGGCGAGATGGCGCCGCTTGGCAACTTCTATTCGGCTGCCTTCGCTGCGGGTACTCGCGCCGGTGTCGTCGAGATCGCGCCGCATCTCATTGGCCATGACCCACGCGGGCTAGCCAGTATCAACAGGCTGATGGACACCGTGTTCAAGGGCCATCCCTACATCAAGTCGGCGCTCGACATGGCATGCTCGGATCTCGCGGCGCGCGCCGTCGACGTGCCGCTGGTCACCCTGCTTGGCGGGCGCGAAAGCGAGACGGCCGAACTCTACAAGGTCGTCACCCACGGCACGGTCGACGCGATGGCCGCGCTCGCCAAGCACATCGTCAAGGACGGCTTTCATCGGCTGCAAGTCAAGGTCGGCGGCAACGTCCATGACGACATCGAACGCGTCACAGCCGTCGCCGCCGCCGTGCCGAAGGGCACCGTCATCTTCTGCGACGCCAATGCCGGTTGGACGTCTTACCAGGCGCGCCAGTTCGTGGATGCGACGCGCACCATCGACTACACGTTCGAGCAGCCCTGCACGACGATCGACGAATGCCTGTCGGTGCGCCGCTCGCTCGACAAGCCGATGGTGCTCGATGAATCCGTCGCCTCGCTTGATGATATGCTCGATATCCATCGCAAGGGCGCGGCCGACGGGCTGACGCTGAAGATCTCACGCCTCGGTGGCGTCACCAAAACGCGCCAGATCCGCGACCTTGCCGTCGACCTCGGCTTCATGATCACGGTCGAGGACACTGGCGGCGCCGAGATCGACACATCGGCCATGGCGCATCTGTCGCTGTCGACGCCGGAGGAGCGCCGGCTGCACGCCATCGCCTTTCACGAATGGGTGACGGTGCGCACCGCATCCAACATGCCGCCGGTTTCGGGAAGCCGTATGGGCATTCCGGATGGGCCGGGCCTCGGCATCGATGTCGTTCCCGGCCTGCTCGGTGCGCCCTTCTTCGAAATCGGCAGCTGAGCTGCAACAAGGCTGCACCCAATCAAGCTGAATATGCCGCGTCCTTCTGACTGCCGTGCGGATTGACCGCTCATCCAATCGTCTTCGGCCGATTGCAGAGCGACAATGCCCAATTGCCGGTTGAAATATTTTTCATTTGCAAATAGAAATGTTCAAAACGTTGATTTGGACGCTGCGGCGCGTCAGGAACTGGAGGAAGCGACATGTCCCATCCGCAATTTGCAGCGGAACTTCTGCAGCGCGCTGAACAGCAGGGGCCGATCACCATCGGGCTTGCCGGCGCCGGACAGATGGGCACCGACATCGTCGTCCAGGTCGCGCTGATGCCGGGCATGCGGATCGGCGCCATTTCCGAAGTCAGGCCGCAGGCAGCGATCGACGCGGCGCTGCTCGCTGGCCATAACCGTTCCGACATCGTCCAGGCCGGCAATGCGGCCGCGATCGACCGCGCCATCGAGGCCGGCAAGATCGCGGTGACCGAAGATTTGCATGCGCTGGCGGCGGCCGGCCGGATCGACGTCATCATCGACGCGACGGGCAATCCCAATATCGGCACGCTGTTCGCGCTGGAAGTGATGAAGAACGGCAAGCACATCGTCATGCTCAATGTCGAGGCCGATATCACCATCGGCCGCTTCCTCAAGGACGAAGCGCGTAAGGCCGGCGTCGTATATACCGGTGCGGCCGGCGACGAGCCGGCCTGCACACTGGAGATCATCGGCTTTGCCAAGAGCCTCGGCTTCAACATCATCGCCGCCGGCAAGGGCAAGAACAATCCGCTGAAGATCGACGCCATGCCGGCCGACTACGAGAAGGAGGCGGCCGAGCGCAACATGAATGCGCGCATGCTGGTCGAATTCGTCGACGGCTCGAAGACGGCGATCGAGATGGTGGCGATCGCCAATGCGACCGGGCTGGTGCCCGATGTGCCAGGAATGCACGGCCCGACCGCGACGCTGGAGGAGCTCGCAAGCGTGCTTTGCCCACGCGAGGATGGCGGCGTGCTGCACCGCAAGGGCGTTGTCGATTACTCGATCGGCAAGGGTGTGGCGCCCGGCGTGTTCTGCATCATCGAGACCCGGCACCCGCGTGTGCTGGAGCGCATGATCGACCTCAAGGTCGGCAAGGGCCCCTATTTTACGATCTTCCGGCCCTATCATCTGACCAGCCTGGAAGTGCCGCTGTCGGCGGCGCGCGCCGTGGTCTACAAGCGGGCCGACATGGAGCCGCTCGACCATCCGGTCGCCGAGGCGGTGGCGGTTGCCAAGAGCGATCTTGGCGTTGGCCAGTCGCTCGGCATGATCGGCGAGAACGACTATCGCGGCTTCGCCATGACCTGGGGGGATGCGCGCGCCCGCGGCGCCCTGCCGCTCGGCCTTGCCGAACGCGCCAAGGTGGTCAAGCCGCTCAAGACCGGCGACTTCCTGACCTATGAAAATTGTGTACCCGACGATTCGATGGTGATAACCCAGATCCGCCGCCGTCTCGACCAGTCGGACGGACGGTTCGTTACAAACGCAGCCTGACCCCGCCGGATCTCCGCCTGATGGACGATGTCGTAATCGGGATCGACGCCTCGACCACGGCCGTGAAGGCGATTGCCTTCACCCGCGCCGGCGAGGAGCTGTTCCAGGCGCGCGAGCCGTACCCGCTTTCAAATCCGAAGCCCGGCCATTTCGAGCAGGAGGCCGAACAGTGGTGGACGGCGCTGCTTGGCGCATTGAAGCAGGTCACCGAGGCGGTCGGCGCTGCGCGGGTGGCGGCGGTTTGCATCGCTCACCAGCGAGAGACCTTCACGCTGGTGGACAGCGCCGGCAAAGCACTCATGCCGGCAATCCTGTGGCTGGACGAACGCGCCCGGCCGCAAGTTATCAGGCTTTCGGCCGAACTCGGCCGCGAGGCGATCCGCGACTGGAGCGGCAAGCCGCCGGACCCGACGCCGGCGCTCTACGCCATTGCCTGGCTTGCCGAGCACCAGCCGCAAGTGCTTCGCCAGGCAGCGGCACTGGTCGACGTGCACGGTTTCTTCGTCCAGCGGCTGACCGGGCGATTGGTCACCAGCACCGCAAGTGCGGATCCGCTCGGGCTGCTCGACGTCGAGAAAGGTACCTGGCATCCCCGCCTCGTTGCGGCCGCCGGACTGCAGATGGAGCAATTGCCCGAGCTGGTCGCGCCAGGCGTGGTCTGCGGCAGTCTTTCCGCAAGCATAGCGCAGCTGACCGGCCTGAGGGCCGGCACGCCGGTCGTTGCCGGCGCTGGGGACGGCCAGGCGATGGGCCTCGGCATGGGCGTCTACGGCGAGGGCAAGAGCTATCTCTCGCTCGGCTCCGGCGTGGTCAGCGGCTGCTATTCCGGCAAGGTGAAAACCTCGGACGCGTTTCGCACGCTGGTTTCGCCGACCGGCTCCGGTTTCATGCTGGAGACCGTGCTGCGCTCGGGCATGCAGCTGGTCGACTGGATCGTGCGAACCACCGGTTCGCCCTCGGCGGCAGCGCTGGAGAAAGTGGCGCTGGATGTTGCCGCGGGCAGCGAGGGCCTGCTCATCATGCCCTATTGGGCCGGCGTCATGAGCCCGTATTGGGACGGTGCCGCGCGCGGCGCCATTGTCGGCCTGTCGCTCGATCACCGGCCGGAGCATCTCTTCCGCGCTGTCCTGGAAGGCATCGCCTTCGAGCAGGCCGTCGCCACCGAGGCCATGGAAGCCCAGGCCGGCGGACCGGCGGCGATGATTGCCGCCGGCGGCGGCACCAATTGCGCGCTGCTCATGCAGATCATGGCAAGCGTGCTCGAGCGGCCGCTCTCGGTTTCGCCGGTCAACGAAGCCGCCGCACTCGGCGCTGCCATGCTGGCGGCAGCGGCTGTCGGCTGGTTTGCCTCGCCGGAAGCCGCCGCGCAGGCAATGGCTGCCGCTCCCACCAGGCATGTCGATCCGGTCGACGGGCTTGTCGCCGCCTATCGCAGCCGCAAGGAAATCTACCGCGACCTTTATCAGGCGACGCGCGACATCCACACCCGCCTCAGCGCTCTCGGCGAAATCTAGCGGTTGAGCAGGCCCTTGGCCGCGTCTTCGTCGGTGATCAGAACCGATACCTTGGTGTTGGCGAGCGCAGCCCGCATTACCGCTACCTTCTCGCTGCCTCCCGACACCAGGATGATGCTCGGGATATCCGACAGATCCTGCAGCGGATAGGCGCAGACGCGGCGGTTGACCTCGTGGTCGACCGGGCGGCCCTCGGCGTCGATGAAATGACACAGAATATCGCCGACGGCACCGGCCGCCTGCAATTCCTCGAGTTCGCTTGGCTTGATGAAGCCGTAATTGGCGATCGGGCTGTCGTTGGAAAACGAGCCGACGCTGAGCACGGCGATGTTTGCCCGGCGTGCACGGAAGACGACGTCCTGAACGCTGCGCTGGCTCATGAAAGCGTCGCGCTGCTCCGGCCTGTCGGCATAGACCGGCACCGGCAGCAGGAAGCACTCCGCACCGATCTTTTCGGCGAAATCCCAGGCGCTTTCTGTCGGGTTAAGCGGCTGGGCATGGGTGAGGCCGCCAAGCATCGAAACCACCGTCGTCCTGGCGATGGGCCGCCGCGGCAATTCATTGATGGCAAATTTCAGTGTCCGCCCCCAGCCCAGTGCGATGACATCGCCGGCATTCACATGGTCGGCCAGGTAGGCGGCGGCGGCGTGGCCGATCATCAGCGGCGCGTTGCTTCGGTCTGCCGCCGACGGCACGACAACAGCCTGGCTGAGCCCGAACCGCTGCTTGAGGCTTTCCTCCAAAATCACGCATTCGACGACGCTGTCGCGGATGCGAAACTGGACGACACCCTCTTCGCGGGCGGCGGAGAGAATGCGATGCACTTTGATGCGGCCGACGCCGAGAATTTCGGAAATCCGCTCCTGTGTAAGACCCTCGACATAATAGTGCCAGGCGGCGCGGGCCTTGAGTTCGGCGTCGGGGAAGCGCGGGGCTCTTTCGTTCTCTACGATCGTCATCTGTTTGCCTTGCCGCAGCCGCCGGCTCTGCTCATGATATTCCAATCCGGCGACTTCGAAATGCCCAAGATTTCGGAGACCTTGCGTAAGGCAAACCGGCGGACAGCGCAAACCCGTCGTCGAATGAAGCGGCAGGCCTTGACAATTTTCCGACGAACAGTTTAGCTGAACAAAATTGCATGTTAAAGATAAATTGTTCACAGGGAGGGGCCTGGTGGACAAAGTGGCCCGGTGATGCAGCGCCGGATTGCTGTGGAGGAGACAAAGTGGCTGTGAGCAACGACGCAAGCAATTTGAAGGCAGGCGAGTTGAAGGCAGGCTCTGGCGCGCAGGCTACGGCGGGCGCAAGGTTTTCGGCTGTCTTTGCCGGAACCATGGGTCCGCTGATCGGGCTGGCGCTGCTGTGCCTGGCGCTCTCGCTGACCACCGACACCTTCCTGACCATCCGCAACATCCTAAACGTGCTCGACCAGGTCACCGTGCTCGGCATCATGGCGATCGGCATGACGCTGGTCATCCTGATCGGCGGCATCGACCTGTCCGTCGGCTCGGTGCTGGCGCTGGCTTCCATGGTGATGGGCTTCGTCGCCCATCCGGACTATCTCAATCTCGGCCTGCCCGCTGGCATCGCCGCGGCCCTCGTCGTCGCCGGTCTTTGCGGCCTGGTTTCGGGCCTGCTGGTGACGGTCACCAGGCTGCCGCCCTTCATCGCCACGTTGGCGATGATGTCGGTGGCGCGCGGCCTCGCCAACATGATCACCGACGGCTCGCAGATCGTCGGCTTTCCCGACTGGTTCACCAGCCTGTCGATAATCCGCCATTTCGGCTTCCTCTCGGTCACCGTCGGGCTGATGATCGTGCTTGCCGTCATTTTCGCGATCTTCCTGAATTATCGCGCTACCGGCCGTAGCCTGTACGCAATCGGCGGCAGCGCCGAAGTCGCCCGGCTGTCCGGCATACCAGTCAAGTCGCTGACAAACTGGGTCTATGCGATCTGCGCCGTGCTGGCCGGTCTCGCAGGGATCGTGCTTGCCGCCCGGCTCGACTCCGTCCAGCCGAGCTCCGGCCTTGGCTACGAACTCGACACCATCGCGGCGGTGGTGATCGGCGGCGCCAGCCTGTCGGGCGGCGTCGGTTCGATCGGCGGCACAGCCATCGGCGTCCTCATCATCGGCGTGCTGCGCAACGGGCTGAACCTGCTCGGTGTCTCGCCCTTCATCCAGCAAGTGGTTATCGGCGTGGTGATCGCACTGGCGGTGGCCACCGACACGTGGCGGCGCCGAGCACAATGAAGAATGGAGCACAATGAAGAATTGGGCTCAATGAGATTCGCCCCGATATTCGGGCGAAAACGGATCGGTGATCCGAAACTGGGAGTTGTTCGGCCAAGGGGCGCCGCGATGCGCGGGCAGGACAGATTGAACATCAACGGAGGAATAAACATGCTGACCAAACGTTCATTGCTGCTTGCCGCCGCGGCCGTCATCCCGCTGCTTGGCCTGTCCGACATGGCCTCGGCCAAGGAGGCCAAAAAGCTCGGCCTCGCCGTCGCCAATCTGCAGGCCGACTTCTTCAACCAGATCAAGCAGTCCGTCGAAGCCTACGGCAAGGAAAAGGGCATCGAGGTCGTTACCGTCGACGCCAAGGGCGATTCGGCGACCCAGGTCAACCAGGTGCAGGACCTGATCACGCAGAACATCGATGCGCTGATCTATATTCCAGCCGGCGCCACCGCCGCCACCGTGCCGACCAAGACCGCCAAGGCTGCCGGCATCCCAGTCGTCAATGTCGACCGCAACGCCGACGGCGCGCCCGGCGATACCTTCATCGCAACCAACAGCGTGGCATCGGCCAAGGCGGTTTGCGACTACATCGCCAAGCAGGCCGGCGGCAAGGGCGAGCTGATCATCATCCACGGCCAGAAGGGCACGACGCCCGAAGTCGACCGCTCGAAGGGCTGCGGCGAAGCGCTGAAAGGCTATCCCGACATCAAGGTTGTCGGAGAATTGTGGAGCGAAGGCTGGCACCAGGACGAAGGTTTCAAGCTGACGCAGGATCTGTTGCAGTCGCACCCCGACGTGTCGATCGTCATCGGCCAGGCCGACGCGCTGGCGCTCGGTGCGGCGCAGGCCGTCAAGGTCGCCAATCCCGGCCACAAGGTCTGGGTTGCCGGCTTCGACGGCGACGTGGCGGCGCTCAAGGCACTGAAGGACGGCGTCTTCGACGTGACCGCGACGCAGCAGACCCAGGGCATGGGCCGGCTCGCCGTCGATGCAGCAATCAAGCTGGTGGCCGGCGAGACCATTCCCGCCGAACAGCTGCAGGATGCGACGCTGACCACCAAGGACAATGTCGAGCAGTTCATCGCCAAGCATCCCTGATTGAGACCAGTCCGGCAATCGACGAGCGCAACGATGTCCACCGATCCTCGCCACACGCACAGCCCCCATAACGGGCTCGTCGTCAGCGGCCTCTGCAAAAGCTACGGGCCGGTGCAGGTCCTGGCCGATGCGAGCTTCGAGGTGCAGCCGGGCGAGGTCGTGGCGCTGCTTGGCGAAAACGGCGCCGGCAAGTCGACTGTCTCGAACATCATCGCCGGGTCGACGAAACCCGATGCCGGCACCATCACCTGGCGGGGGAACGCTTATTCCCCCGCCAATCCTGCCGCGGCGATCGACGCCGGCATCGGCATGATCCACCAGGAGCTGAAGCTCTTGCCCGATCTGTCGGTCGCCGAAAACGTCTATGTCGGGCGCCTGCCGATGCGTGGCGGCCGCATCGACCGCGCGGCAATGAATGCACGGGCATCGGCCCAGTTGAAGCGCCTCGGCCTCGATGTCTCGCCGGAGCGCAAGGTGCGCACGCTGCGTATCGCCGCCCAGCAGCAGGTCGAGATCGCCAAGGCGCTGACGCTCAATGCCGAGCTGCTGATCTTCGACGAACCGACGGCAGCCCTTGGCGGCGAGGAAACGGAGCTCCTGTTCCAGCAGATCCGCAAGCTCAAGGCGGAAGGCATGTCCTTCATCTATATCAGCCACCGGCTGGACGAGATCGCCCAGATCGCCGATCGCGTGGTGGTGATGCGCGACGGGCGCATCGTCGCCCGGCACGAGCGCGCCGACATTCCGGTGCGCACTGTCGTCGAGCAAATGGTCGGCCGCAGCGTCGAGCGGATGTTCCCTACGGTATCGGCGCCGGGCAACGACACGCTGCTCGAGGTCGAGAACCTGTCCTCGCCGGAACGCAGCTTTCAAAATGTCAGCTTTTCAGTGCGGGCCGGCGAAATCCTCGGCATTGCCGGGCTGATCGGCGCCGGACGCACGGAGCTGGTGCGGGCGATCGCCGGTGCCGATCCGATCTCATCGGGATCGGTGCGCGTCGCCGGCAAGCCGGTGCATCTCCATGGCCCGGCGGCGGCGATCAAGGCCGGCGTCGTTCTGGTACCGGAAGACCGCAAGGCGCAAGGCGTGGTGCTCGACCAGACGATCGGCGAGAACCTGGCGATCGGCAATTTCGACCATGTCGCGCCGAATGGCTGGGTGTTCCCGAAGGCGGTGCAGAAATTCGCCGAGGCCGGCATTCGCCGGCTCGGCGTCAAGGGCCGGCCGAACCAGGCGGTCAGCAAGCTCTCCGGCGGCAACCAGCAGAAAGTGATCATCGCCAAATGGGTGTCGCGCCCGCCCAAGGTATTCATCCTGGACGAGCCGACGCGCGGCATCGACGTCGGTGCACGCGCCGCGATCTATGATGTCATCGCCGACCTTGCCCGCTCCGGCATGGCGGTGGTGGTGGTGAGCTCCGACCTCGAGGAAGTTCTCGGCCTGTCGCATCGCGTGCTGGTGCTGAGCCGCGGCCGGCAACGCGGCATTCTCGACCGCAGCGAAGCAAGCAATATCGCCGTGATGGAACTAGCCACGAGCTAGGACGCCCATCGAAACAAAGCGCAGCAGGTGGTATCCTCCCGGGCACCAGACCGCGCGGGGCGCCAGCAACAGAGTTGGCGCCCCTTTATTTCCGGAGGACGGCGGTTGGAGCAGAGGGACCGACGATGAAATTATTCGACCTTCATGGTGACGTGGCACTTGTGACAGGCGCCGGCAGCGGCATCGGGCAAGCAATCGCCATTGGGCTGGCCGAAGCCGGCGCCGACATAGCCTGCTTCGGCCACGCCTCGAAAGGCGGGCTGGAGGAGACCGCGCACCGGATCACGGCACTCGGCCGCAAGGCGCTGGTGCTGAACGGCACAGTAACTTCAGAGACCGATCTCGCGGCCGCGATAGAGCGTACGGAGATGGAACTCGGCGCGTTGACCATCGCCGTCAACAATGCCGGCGTCGCCGGAGCTGAGCCGGCAGAGACGCTGTCGCTGGAGGAATGGCAGAAGCTCTATGACGTCAATGTCAGCGGCGTGTTCCTGTCCTGCCAGGCCGAGGCCCGCGCCATGCTGACGCGGCGCAAGGGCTCGATCATCAACATCGCGTCGATGTCGGGCTCGATCGTCAATCGCGGCCTGACCCAGGCGCATTACAATTCGTCGAAGGCCGCGGTGATCCACATGTCGAAGAGCCTCGCCATGGAATGGGCCGATCGCGGCCTGCGCGTCAATGTCGTCAGCCCCGGCTACACGCTGACGCCGATGAACAAGCGGCCGGAGGTCGCCGACCAGGTCAGGATCTTTGAGCGCGACACGCCGATGGGCCGCATGGCGGCGCCGGAAGAGATGGTCGGCCCGACCGTGTTCCTGGCCAGCCGCGCCGCGAGTTTCGTCACCGGCATCGACCTGATCGTCGATGGCGGCTTTGTCTGCTGGTAGGAGAAAACATGCAGAAGCGATTCCTAGGAAAAACGGCGGTCATCACCGGCGCCAGCGGCGGCATTGGTGCGGCAATGGCCAGGCGCTTCGCGGCGGAAGGTGCCGCGGTCGTCGTCAGCGCCATCGACGCGCGCGTCGAAGAGGTCGCCGCCGATCTCAAGGCTATGGGCGCCAGGGTCGCATCGCTGCGCATGGACGTGACGAAGAAGGACGAAGTCATCGCCCTCTATGACCTGGCCGAGCAACAGTTCGGCCGCGTCGACATCTCCGTACAGAATGCCGGTGTCATCACAATCGCCAGGATAGAGGCTATGACCGAGGCCGAATGGGACAAGGTGATGGCGGTCAACACCAAGGGCGTGTTCCTGTGCTGCCAGGAGGCGATCGCGCGCATCCGCAAGCATGGCGATGGCGGCCGGCTGATCAACACCGCATCCGGCCAGGCGCGGCAGGGCTTTATCTACACGCCACATTATGCGGCGTCGAAATTCGGCGTCGTCGGCATCACCCAGAGCCTGGCCAAGGAAGTGGCGAAGGAGAAGATCACCGTCAACGCGATCTGCCCCGGGATCATCGACACCGATATGTGGGCCTATAACGACGCCGCATGGGGAAAGTTGATGGGCGAGTACAAGCCCGGCGAGCTGATGGCCGAATGGGTGAAGAACATCCCGATGGGCCGCGCCGGCAGCGGCGAGGACGTCTCCGGCCTGGTCAGCTTTCTCGCCAGCGACGATGCGGCCTACATCACCGGCCAGACCATCAATGTCGATGGCGGCCTGATCATGTCGTGAGAAACGACGCACGCCAACGCACCATCCGCTGGGATATGAAAGCCCCGTCGCTGCGTTCAGGCTGCTCGGGCGGCCCGAGCCAATCCATGCTCCACGAGCCGGTCGATGATTTCGGAATAGCTGACGCCGCTCGCCGCCATTGCCTTGGAATACATGCTGATATCGGTGAAGCCGGGGATGGTGTTGATTTCATTGACCAGGAATTGCATGTCCGGCGTCAGGAAAAAGTCGACGCGGGCCATCCCGTCACAGCCGACGGCTCTGAAAGCCCTTGCGGCCACGGCCCGCATGGCTGCCTCGACCTCCGGCGGCAGTTCGGCCGGCACTGTTAGCGCCGCGCCGTTCTCGTCGATGTATTTGGCATCGTAGCTATAGAAATCGTGGCTTTCAGCCGGCACGATCTCGCCCGGCCGCGAGACGAACAGGTCGCCTGCCGGATACTCCAGCACGCTACACTCGATCTCGCGCCCACGAACGAATTCCTCGGCCAACAGCTTGCAATCGTGCCGGAAGGCTTCAGCAAGCGCTCCATCGAATTCCTGGCTGGCATGGACTTTTCCGACGCCGACAGACGATCCCTGACGCGCCGGTTTGATGAAGAACGGCAGGCCGAGCTCGCCTTCCAGTGTGGCGAGGGCGGGCGCCGCACCTTCATGGATCGTCACTGAGCGCGCGATTGGCAGCCCCGCCGCTTCCAGGAGCCGTTTGGCGATGTCCTTGTCCAGCGCGGTTGCCGAACCCAGGATGCCGCAGCCGGCGAGCGGCACCCGAGCCACCTCGGCCACCCCCTGTACCGAGCCGTCTTCGCCATGAGGGCCGTGCAGTACGGGAAACAGGATGTCGATCTTCGGCAGGTCATAGGGCGTGCCGTCGGCCGGGATCGCCATCATCCGTCCGTGCCCGCCCGGAACCAGGCAAACTTCCAAACCGCCCGCAGGCTTTGCGAGCGTACCATCCTGGAAGCTGCTCAGCAGCCACTGTCCTTCGCGCGTGACGAAGATTGGGACGGCATCGTATTTGGCGGGCAGCAGCGCACGCATGACATTGGTTGCTGAAAGCGCCGAAACGTCATGCTCGGCGGAACGTCCGCCAAAGAGCACGGCGATGCGCAGTCTGTTCAAGGAAGAGGTCTGCTGCATTGTATCGGTACCCTATCTTGCGGCTCGCATACGGGATGATCGGCAACCTTGGCTTTTTTCGAACCGATCTGCGGGTCCATGTAAAAAGACGGGCCGTGAAATTGGCACCGGCGTTATTCGTTGCGCGACATGACCGTTGGGATATATAATTTCATCTCATGAAAGTGGCTCTGGGCGAGTTGCGGAGCCAACAGCCGAGATCATGGGACTTTGATGGTTTGCCCCTCAAGACCGGCGATCGATCCGTGGATGACTGCTTTGGCAGCAATCCTTCGGCAGTCATGACGCGGCCGGTCCCGCCACATCTTCACCAATTTGGGCACCACCCCGTTTGCGCCGGCATCCGCTTCGGCAGCATTGTGGCGCCTACGGCCTTGCGCAACGACCAGCTTTTCCAACACAATCAAAAAAAGACGCAAGAAGGGAACTAACGATAATTTCCACCAGAGCTTGACAGGAGAACAAGCATGTCACTTCGGAGCATGATTTCGAATTTCTCAATGGGAGCCTTAACACTTGCCGCAGCCGCACTGACATCTTCGGCCTATGCGGCGGCGCCGGAATCCAACGACCCGATCAAGATCGCGCTGTTCGATTGGACCAGCGTCAATCTGAACGCCAAGATCCTCGGCGGCATCCTCGAAAAGCTCGGCTATACCGTCGAGTATCCGACCGCCGACTATCTCTCCAGCCTGACCACCGGCCTGACCAATGGCGACATCGATGTCGGCCTGGAATTCTGGGACACGACGGCCGGCGAGGCGATGAAGGCCTCGGACGCGACGGGCCAGACCGAACGCCTCGGCAAGCTCGGACCAAAGGCCAAGGAAGAATGGTGGTTTCCCGAATATATGAAAGAGAAATGCCCCGGCCTGCCGAACTGGGAAGCGCTGAAAGACCCGAAATGCGCCGAGGCCTTCTCGACGGCCGAAACCGCGCCGAAGGGGCGTTATCTCGGCGGACCCGTGACATGGGAAGGTTTTGACGACGAACGCGTCGAGGCGCTGAAACTGCCCTTCACCGTCATCCATGCCGGCACCGACGCGGCGATGTTCGCCGAACTGGACTCGGCCTATCAGCGCAAGGCGCCGATCATGCTGTGGATCTATTCGCCGCATTGGGCGCCGGCCAAATACAAGGGCGAATGGGTCGAATTCCCCGACTATACGAGCGAGTGCTACACCGACCCGAAATGGGGTGTGAACCCCGACGCGAAATATGACTGCGGCAAGCCGCACGGCGAGATCTGGAAATATTCCTGGGCCGGCATGAAGGACAAATGGCCGGTCGCCTACAAGGTCGCGAAAAACTACACGGTCGATACCGACGAGCTCAACAAGATGAGCGGCGAGATCGATCTCGAAGGCAAGACGCCGGAAGACGTCGCCGCCGCCTGGATCGCCGCCCACGAAGCCGACTGGAAAGCCTGGGCCGAGTGACCGTCTGACTGGAAACGCGACGACCCGGCCAGTCAGGGCCGGGTCTCGATCCCCTATTCCAGAAGGACGATTGCATGAGCGATACGATTGAACAGGCGGTGAAAGCAACGGGCAAGGATGCCCGCCCGATAAAGCTTGGCTGTCGCAATGTCTGGAAGCTGTTCGGGGCGGACGCGGCCAATTTCATCCGCCGGCGCGACGGCAAGGCCAGCCTGGCGGACATCGCCGCGGCCGGACTGGTTGGCGCGGTGCGCGCCGTCGATCTCGAAATCCGCCAGGGCGAGATCTTCATCATCATGGGACTTTCGGGGTCAGGCAAGTCGACGCTGGTGCGCTGCATGTCACGGCTGATCGAGCCGACCCACGGCAAGGTCGAGTTTGAAGGCAAGGACCTGCTCAAGATTTCCGATGCCGCGCTGATCGAGCTGCGACGCCATCGCATGGGCATGGTGTTCCAGAATTTTGCCTTGCTGCCGCATCTCAACGTACTGGAGAACATCGCCTTTCCCTTGGGCATCCAGGGGCAGGACCGGCCGACGCGCGAGAAGCGGGCCCGTGAAGTCATCGAGCTGGTTGGCTTGCGCGGCCGCGAGCATTTCTATCCGCGCGAGCTTTCCGGCGGACAGCAGCAGCGTGTCGGCATCGCCCGCAGCCTCGCCACGAAGCCGGAAATCTGGTTCCTCGACGAGCCGTTCTCGGCTCTCGATCCGCTGATCCGCCGTGAGATGCAGGACGAGCTGATGCGGCTGCAGACCATGCTGCACAAGACCATCGTCTTCATCACCCATGATTTCGACGAGGCCATCCGGCTGGCCGACCGGATCGCCATCATGAAGGACGGCGAGGTCATCCAGATCGGCACGCCGGAAGAGCTGGTGGTCAACCCGGCGACCGACTATGTCGCCGAATTCACCCGCGATGTCGATCGCGCCAAGGTGATCTCGGCGCGCCGCCTGATGCGCGCCTGCGACGGCGCCGAGTACGGCGGCACGGTCGCGCCGGATGCCAAGATATCAAGTTTTTCGGCAGATATCGTCTCTGCCGGCAAGCCCTTCGCGGTGGTCAACGGCACCGGCAAGCCGATCGGCGAAGTCACGCCGCAGGCGGTGATCGATCTTCTCGCCGGCATCGAGCGTCGTGGGGCCGGCGGATGACGGTCACGGCAAGCGCCAGCGCAGCGAGGCCCCGGCCGGTTCAAACCTGGCTGGCGATCTGGGCCTGTGCGCTCGCCGCCGTGCTTATTGTCTTCCTGCTGCAGGAAAGCCTGCCTTGGGCGGTCAATTACCCGGCCGGCGCGATCGTTCCTGTCGCTGACTGGGTCGGTGCGCTGATGAACTGGGTGAAGTCGAACTTCTCCTGGCTGACCCGCTCGATCACCGCGGTGCTTGGCGTGCCGCTCGATTTCGCGCTCGGTCTTCTGGCCAAGAATTTCAAGATCGGCCATGGTGCGGATATGATCGTCTTGCCGCGCCTGTCCTGGGTCGGCGTCTGCGCTGCCGCCTACCTTGCCGGACGCGCCGCCGGCGGCTGGAAGCTGGGTGCGCTGGCCGGCGGCTGTTTTCTCTACATCGCGCTGTTCGGGCAGTGGACCAGCGCCATGCTGACGCTGGGCTTGATCTCGATCGCCGTGCCGTTTTGCATTGTCACCGGGCTGTTCGCCGGCATCTGGGCATGGCGCAAGCCTTGGGCGGAGAGGTTGTTGATCTCCCCTGCCCTCGATCTGATGCAGACGATCCCGACCTTCGCCTATCTGATCCCGATGCTGCTTCTGTTCGGCAACAGCCCGGTCTCGGCAATGATCGCGACGGCAATTTTCGCGACGCCGCCAATGGTGCGGGCGACGATGCTCGGCCTGTCGCGGGTGCCGTCAGAGATCGACGATTTCAGCGAGATGGCCGGCTGCACGGCACGGCAGAAGCTGTGGCGGGTGCTGTTGCCGTCGGCGCGGCCGACATTGATGGTCGGCGTCAACCAGGTCATCATGCTGGCGCTCAACATGGTGATCATCGCCTCGATGATCGGTGCCGGTGGGCTCGGCTATGACGTGCTTTTGGCGTTGCGCGCACTCAAGGTCGGCGAGGCGATGGAAGCTGGCCTCGCCATTGTCGCACTGGCAATTGCACTCGACCGGCTGAGCCAGGCGATCGCGCACAATCACGCCAAGGGCAATGTCCGCCACCAGGCCAGCACCAGTTTCTGGCGGCGCTATCCCAATCTGGCGCTGGCTGTTGCCATCCTCGCCGTCGCCACGCTGCTCGGCCTGTTCGTGCCGGCGTTCGCCGCGGTGCCGAAAGCGATCACCTTCACCACCGCGCCTTTGTGGAAGGCGGCGGTGAACTGGATCACCATCAACTTCTTCGACACTATCGAAGCGTTCCGCGTGGCGCTTATCCTCAACGTGCTGAACCCGGTGCGCGCCTTCTGCGAGGGTTTTCCGTGGCTGGGCGCGGTGTGTCTCCTCGGCCTTGCCGGCTACCAGCTCGGCGGCTTGCGCCTCGCCGCCCTGGTCGCGGCTTTGACAGCGTTCTGCGCCGTCACCGGACTTTGGGAAAAGACCATGGCGACCGTCTATTTGTGCGGAATCTCGGCCTTTATCGCCTGCCTGATCGGCATCCCGATTGGGCTGATGGCATCGCGCAGCGACCGCTTCGAAAAGACCGTCACGCCGGTCATCGACACGCTGCAGGTGCTGCCGTCGTTCTGCTTCATCATTCCGGTGGTCATGCTGTTCAGGGTCGGCGACGTCACCGCGATGATCGCCACCGTCGCGTTCGCCGTGGTGCCGGCCATCCGCTACACCAATCACGGCATTCGACAGGTGCCGCCGGCGCTGATCGAGGCGGCGAAGGTTTCGGGCTGCACCAGGCGCCAGACCTTCTTTCGCGTGCAGCTGCCGCTGGCGTTGCCCGAGATCATGCTCGGCGTCAACCAGACCATCCTAATGGCGCTGGCGATGATCATCATCTGCGCCATGGTCGGCACGCGCGATCTCGGCCAGGAGGTGTTCATCGCCCTGTCCAAGGCCGATTCCGGTCGCGGCATCGTCGCCGGCCTAGCCATCGCCTTCATCGGCATCGTCGCAGACCGGCTGTTCAACGCCTGGACGGCGAAGGCTCGGGCAAGGCTGGGATAGTCCGGAATAGGACGGCCTCAGGAAGCTGCCGCCAAGCGCGCCGTTAACGAGGCACCGATCCCTACGCCTAAAGACATAGCCATTCGGGATTATTGCTCGTTTTTGCCTCACATCGTACGGCTGCCATGGGACGGGTAGGCTCAACAGGAGAGCGGATAAATGTCTAAACGCGTTCCCTTTACTACCGGTGATCTGGCAGATCATCAGCGGGGTATCGATGACGCCCTCACAGGCGATCCGAATACGAATATCTTGACCGGCGACGCTGGCGGCAGCCTGCTCGATTTCTCAAGAGGCGGCAACGACACCTTTACGGAAACCGCACCGTCGACTTACACCTTCTACGGCGACGCGGCTCGGAGCTTGTTCAATTTTGCTCGGGGCGGTGACGACACCTTCACGGTGTCGAGCTCCTCCACCACCACTGCTTACGGTGACGCGGGCGACGATATGTCGGACCACAGCAAGGGCGGCAACGACACTTTCACGGGCGCCGCGCAAGCCAGCAACATTTTCTTCGGCGACGCCGGCGGCAACATGATCGGCCATGCTCAGGGCGGCGACGACCGTTTCACGGCCTTTCCCAACTCCTTCAACACTTTCTACGGTGACGCCGGCGTCGATATGTCCGACCACAGCAAGGGTGGCAATGACACCTTCGAGGGCACCAGCGTGGCCGTCAACATTTTCTTTGGCGACGCCGGGAACAACATGTCTGGCCATGCTCAAGGTGGCGACGACCGTTTCACGGCCAGGAGCGACTCCAGCAACGCTTTCTACGGGGACACCAGCGGCGATATGTCGGACTACAGCAAGGGCGGCAACGACACTTTCAATGGCGCTAGTGACGCCAACACTATTTTCTACGGTGATGCCGGTCGCAGCATGTCTGGCCATGCTCAGGGTGGCGACGACCATTACACAGACTTTGGTGGCACGATTCAGACCAAAACCTTCTTTGGCGACGCGAGCCTACATATGTCCGACTTTGCTAAGGGCGGCGACGACACCTTCACGAGCGTGGGTGGGTTCGTGATAAGTTTCTATGGTGACGCGGCCGGCATCATGTCCGACTCTGCTAGCGGGGGCGATGACGTGGCCGTGCTGCAAGGCACCCATAATTTCGCCTATGGCGACGCTGGCGCGATGGCCGGCAATGCTGTGGGCGGCAATGATATCCTAACCGGCGGCAATAAGAGCTCTGGTCCTGATGTTCAAAGCGAGTTGTATGGCGACACATTCGCTATGTCCGGGTCCGCCGCGGGCGGCAACGACATTCTTACCGGGGGCCACAACAGCGAAAGCGGCCAGGTCCGCAACTTCCTGTGCGGCGACGCTCTGCAAATGTCCGGTTCGGCTCTGGGCGGAAACGATACCCTGTACGCTGGGAGCGCGGCACCCGGCTGCACCGTCGTCAACGACATGTGGGGTGACGGGCAACTGAGCGAACTGGCTCAGGGCGGCAGAGATCAATTCATATTCAAGGACGATGGTTCAATGAAGGTCGGAACCCAAAACACCATCTACGATTTCAGCCAGACCCAAGACGACACCATTGTATTTAGTGGCGTGGAGGGCGTGCAATCGTTCGATGATCTCACAATTGCGCAAAGTGGAACCGACACCATCGTTACCGCAGGAGTCGATCAAGTTACTCTCGCAAACTTTACAAGCCCGCTGACGACGGGTGACTTTTTGTTTGTCTGAAAGCGAAGCCCTTATCGCATTCGAAGAGGGGGAATGCGTGAGAATTCGTTGAGCATCGTCGCGCGGCCGGTCGCCCCAATAATGCTCGACCGGCCGATCGACAATCCAAGCCGCAAGTATGGATCAAGCGGCCAGGAATCTCTCGGTCAAACGAGCCCAGAGCGCTGCGCCGACGGTCAGATTGCCGTCGTTGAAATCATATTTCGAGCTGTGCAGGATGGCTGAATCCTCGCCGTTTCCGAGGCGCAGGAAGCAACCGGGTTTGTGTTCGAGGAAATAAGAAAAGTCTTCGCTACCGGGGATCAACGGGCAGACGGACACCTTGTCCTGACCGACGAGTTCGACAGCCATGTCTGTCGCAAAGGACGTCTCGCGCTCGGAATTGACCACCACCGGGTAGCCGCGCTCGTACTCGATCTCGACCGTTGCGCCATGCGCCTGCGCCACAAGTGCTGCGATATTGCGAATACGCTGCTCGAGCGTGTCGCGGATCTCGGCGGAGAAGGAGCGGACGCTCAACGTGATTTCGGCGTGTTCCGGAATGACGTTGGAGGCCGTGCCTCCGTGAATCGTGCCGACGGTGACGACAGCGGTCTCGATCGGGTTGACGTTGCGCGACACAACCGTCTGCAGGGTCATGACGATGTTGGCGGCAGCGACGATCGGGTCGACCGTCAGGTGCGGACGCGAGGCGTGGCCGCCACGCCCGGCGATCCTGATGGTGACGGTATCGCTCGCCGCCATCAGCGGCCCGGCGCGCATCAGGAACGAACCCGTCGGCGCGCCCGGGTGGTTGTGCAGCCCGAATATCGCATCGCAGGGAAAGCGCTCGAACAGGCCGTCGGCGATCATCGCCTGCGCCCCGCTTCCCTTGCCGGCTTCTTCGGCCGGCTGGAAAATAAGGTTCACCGTGCCGTTGAAATGCCGTGTGCGCGCCAGGTATTCGGCGGCGCCGAGCAGCATCGTAGTGTGGCCGTCATGACCGCAGGCGTGCATCTTGCCGCTGGCCTGGCTGGCATAAGGGAGATTGGTAGCTTCGGTGATCGGCAGGGCGTCCATGTCGGCACGGATGGCGATGCTGCGGCCGCTGCCCTGGCGCAGGCGACCGACGACGCCGAGCCCGCCGACATTTCGCGTCACCTCATAGCCCCAGCTTTCGAGCCGTTCGGCAACGTATGCAGCCGTTTCGTGCTCCTGGAATGAAAGCTCGGGATGCGCGTGCAGGTGCTGGCGGGCCGCTGCAAGCTCGGCGGCCTTGTCGGCGAAGTCGGAAATATCGGCGAACTGGTTGGAGGTCTTTGGCATGGAAGGTCCTTTGCCGGCCGAGCAGGTGCCGCGCCGGCTTTGCTTTTAGATGAAACGGCTCAAGAAAGCCCGCGTGCGCGGGTGTCTGGGTTTGGCGAGAACCTCGTCCGGAGGCCCGGCCTCGATCACATTACCGTCGTCCATGAACACCACCCGATCCGCCGCTTCGCGGGCGAAGCCGATCTCATGCGTGACCACGATCATGGTCAAGCCCTGCCTGGCGAGATCGCGCATGGTGGCGAGCACCTCGCCGACCAGCTCCGGATCGAGCGCCGAGGTCGGCTCGTCGAAGAGCATCAATTTCGGGCGGATGGCGAGCGCACGCGCGATGGCGACGCGCTGCTGCTGGCCGCCTGAAAGCTGGCGCGGATAGGCGTCGATCTTGTCGGCAAGACCGACACGGGTCAGCAGTTCGCGGGCGTAGCCGATCGCCTCCTTGCGGTTCTCCCGGTGAACGCCGACCGGAGCCTCGATGACGTTCTGCAGGGTCGTCATGTGCGGATAGAGATTGAACTGCTGGAACACCATGCCGATCTTGCGCCGCTGAGCGGCGATCGCGCGGTCGGAAAGCTTGTCGAGGCGGCCGTCGTGCAACCGGTAACCGATCTGCTCGCCGTCCACCTCGATCGACCCCTGGTCGATCGCCTCGAGATGATTGATGCATCGCAGGAAGGTCGACTTTCCGGAGCCGGACGGTCCGAGAATGACCACCACCTCGCCAGGCGCGACGTCCAGATCAATGCCCTTCAGCACTTCGAGCGGGCCGAAGGCCTTGTGAACGTTGCGCGCCCGGACCAGAGGCGTGTCATGCGCGCTCATTGGCGGCCTCCAGGGTGGCGGTCGCCGTCTTCTCGCGCGCGCCGCGGTCGCCGCGGCTGTAGTGGCGTTCGATCGCGCCTTGCGCGACATTGAGGACCGAGGTGATCAGCAGGTACCACAGCACTGCAACCATCAGCAGCGGAATGATTTCGAAGGTGCGGTTGTAGATCGACTGCACCGAGTAGAGCAGGTCGGCCATGGCGATGACGCTGACAAGCGACGTCGCCTTGATCATGCTGATCAGCTGATTGCCGGTCGGCGGCACGATCGACCGCATCGCCTGCGGGATGATGATGCGCCGCAAGGACCGGGCGCGGGTCATGCCGAAGGCTTCAGCCGTTTCGGCCTGTCCCTTGTCCACCGACAGCAGCCCGCCACGGATGATCTCGGCCATGTAGGCGGCCTCGTTCAGCGCTAGACCAAGAACGGCGGCGGTCAACGGAGTGATCAGGTCGTTGGTGTTCCAGCTGGCGAAGCCGATGGAAATGCGCGGAAACAGCGTCGAAAGGTTGTACCACAGGATCAATTGCACCAGCAGCGGCGTTCCCCGGAAGAACCAGATGAACAGGCCGGAGAGAAGGGATGCCAGCCTGTCGCTCGACATGCGCGCGATGGCGAGCAGCAGGCCGAGCACGATGCCCAGGATCATTGCCACGACCGTCAGGCCGAGCGTCACCGAAAGCCCCTGCATGACCGTCGGATCGAAGAAATACTGGGCGACCACCGGCCAGCCGAAATTCGGGTTGACTGCAACGATATAGGCGAAGCCGGCTGCCACGGCGACGGTGAACGCCCAGAGCGCCAGCCGGACGAGCGGAAACGGCCGGTGGGCTTGTTTGACGTCGCGCAGCGCGTCGTCGGGACGTCGCGGCAGCCCGGCCGCGTAGGCAGCGGTGGCATCGGTCATGGCAGCCTCTACTGGCCCTGGTTGATGCCTGGCGCATCGATCATGTTCTTCTCGAGACCCCACTTCTTCATGACCGCGGCGTAGGTGCCGTTCTTCATCAGGATCTTGAAGGCATCGAGCAGCACGCCGCCCAGCGGCGAACCCTTCTTGACGACGGCGCCTTGGTAGATGTCCTTGAAGCCGTTGGCCTGGCCGACCCCGGCGAGTTCCAGCTGGCCCTTCGCCTGCTCGACGAAATAGGTCAGCGGCGCCTGCGAGGAGAAGAATGCGTCGGAGCGTTTCGACCGGACGGCCAGTATCGAGCTCGGCTGGTCGGTGAAGGATTGCACCTCGACGGCCGGCTTGTCGCCTTCGGTGCATTTCTGCGCCTGCTGCTTGATGACCTTCTCGGCCGAGCCACCCGACATGACGGCGATGCGCTTGCCGCACGCGGTGTCGAGCGAGGTGATGCCTTGCGGGTTGCCCTTCTCGACGGCGAAGACGACGTATTCGCGCACCCAATCGATGAAGTCGTTGGATTTCTGCCGGTCGGGATAGTCGCCGACAGGCCCCATCGCGAACTGATAACGGCCGGCATTGATGCCGCTCAGCAAAGCCGGCAGGCCGGCGACCGAGGCATGATCGATCTCGACACCGAGCAGCTGGCCGATGGCGTCGGAAATGTCCCTGGTCGCCCCCGACAGTTCGGTGCCGGTGACGATCTCATAGGGCGGGAACGAGCCGTTGTTGACGGCTGTGATCTTTCCCGCCGTGCGGATCTCTTCCGGCAGCCGGGCCCGCAAATCCTCGTTCACCGATTGCTTCTGGATATCCTGGGCAAAGCTGGCCTGCGCCAGCATGGTGACGAGCGAGGCGAATATGAAGCTGATTGTCCTCATGGCATTCTCCTTCGTGTTCTTCGTTGTACGTTGTCAGGCTGCGGTGGCCCGCGATCTGGCCTCGAAAGGAAACAAGGCTTCGGCGGAAATCGGTTCCGCCAGAATGCCCTGGGCATGGAGCTCGGTGACGAAATCCTCGATCATGCGCCGGTTGGCCGGCAGGCCGCTGGCGTTCCAGGAGGCAGGCAGGTCGCGCCCCGCATGAAGCAGCTCCTCGAGGATCCAGGGCGAGGTATCGGCATATTTTCGGCGCTTTCCCGTCCAGACGCGCTGGCTTTCGTCGATCAGCCTGGCGAGTTCCTGCGGCAGCCAGGGGTGCTCCCTGGCCACTGCCGCCTTGACGGCGACCACATGCATGCCCGGGACATAACCGGCGTCGGCGAAATAGGCGCGTTCGGCCGCGCGAAAATCGCGCAGCACTTGCCGGAAGCCGGAAGCCGGGCCGAAAAAGCCGTCCGGCATGAAGGGCGTGAAAACGGCGTCGAGCTCGCCTTGCGACAGCAGCTCCATCATCGGGCGCTCACCTGGTGCTGCTTCGATGCGCCCCGGCCTGCCGAATCCGTCGAGGCGGTCGGCGATCGGGTGCTCCGATGTCAGCCTGCCGGCGAACCAATAGGCATCCTCGACGCCGACGCCTGCCCGGCGAAGTGCCGCGCGCGTCCATGTGTTGCCGGAATCGCGCCAGCCGGTCACGCCGATGCGTTTGCCGGCAAGGTCGGAAAGCCGTTCCAGCGGGCTGGCCTCGACCGTTATGATGCAGCGATGGCGAAAGCCGCGCATGATGAAGCACGGTATTCCAACCACCGTATCCCTGCCGGAAGCCATGGCCGACACATAACGGCTGAATGAGACCTCCGCCGCATCGTAGTTCGGATCGGTGCCGAGATCCGGAATGAGCGTGGCGACGCGGTCAACCTTCACCGACAAGCGGCTCGAAGTGACGTCACCCAGCACCAAAGGGGTGAGATAGTCCCAATCGCGGGTGGCTATAGTGATGGAGACGGGCATCGGCATGAACTTCAAGACTATGTTTGACCGGCGATTGGTAAATGTTTATTTTTGGCCGATCAAATGTTATTATGTTATTGAACATTAGCTTTAACGGTTGCGGGTGCCGATGGATTTCGATGCAGGATGGTTCGCCGAGCGCCTTGGCGACCGCACGATGCGCGGCATCGCACGCGAGACCAGTGCGCTGATCAGAAGCGGCGCGCTGCCTGTCGGCGCAAAGCTTCCGCCGGTGCGCGATCTGGCCTATGTGCTTGGCGTCAGCCCGGCGACGGTCTCGCAGGCGTGGAGCGAGTTGCGGCGCTACAAGATCATCGGCGGCCGCGGACGCAACGGCACCTGGATCATGGGCAACCGCTTTGCCGCCCGGCCCGAGCGCCACATGAGCGGTGGCAATTACGGACAGGATGTTCTGAACCTGGCGATCGCGGAGCCCGATGTGATGCTCTTGGCGCCGCTCGACATCGCGCTGGCGCATGGTGCGCGCGCCGAAAAGCTCAACAGCTACGAGCGGGTGCGCATCCTGCCCGAGCTGGAGGCGGCAGTGCGCCCGTCATGGCCGTACGATCCCGGCGCGTTCCTGGCCACCAATGGCGGTTACAACGCCATCTACACCTTGCTGCATGCGCTGGTCCCGCCGGGAGCGCCGGTGGCCATCGAGAACCCGACGGCGCTTCGCCTGCTCGACATCCTCGAGGATCTCGATGTGCCGATCATCCCGGTAGACTGCGACAGCGACGGTCCCTTGCCGGATGCACTTGCCAACGCTCTGCGGCAGCGGCCCGTCGCGTTCCTGTTCCAGCCGCGCGTCCATTCGGTGACCGGCGCCTGCATGTCGTCGGCGCGGCTGGAAGTCATCGGCGACCTGCTCGCCGGCACCGACGTGCTGATTGTCGAAGATGACGGCGTCGGCGATATTGCCTCGGCGCCGCGCATTTCGCTTGGCCGGCGTTTTCCCGATCGCGTCGTCCATATCCTGTCTTATTCCAAGACCCACGGCCCGGATTTGCGGCTCGCCGTGCTGTCCGGATCGGCGACGATCGTCGAGCAGATCCAGTCCTACCGCAGCTTCAGCTCGGGATGGACCAGCCGCATCCTGCAGGCCGCCACCGCCTGGCTGCTGCACGACCCGGCCACGGCCGCCCTGGTGGAGCAGGCGAAGGAGGTATACCGCGGCCGTCGCGAACGGCTCGCCGGCGAACTGGCCAAACGCAATGTCGATATCAACGCCGGACACGGTCTCAGCGTCCTCATTCCGGTTGCTTCGGAACCTTACGCGATGGTCACGCTGGCCGCCCACGGCATCGCGGTCCATGCCGGGGCGAAGTTTTCGACCGGAAAAACGAACGCTGTCCGAGTCGCGACCAGCATTCTGGACGAGGAGCACCTCGAGCACGTCGCAAATTCCCTGGCGCTGGCGGCCGACCCGGCGCGGGAAGTTGTCTGAGGCAAGTCAATCGCCGTTCGGACTGCTACTCCGCCGCCACGCCCTTCATCTCGAGATAGCTTTCCATCGAATCGTCCATCGCCTGCAGCCAGGGCGTATGATGCAGCGGCGCCATCGTGCCGGTCATCAGCGAGCGGTAGGCATGGTCGCGGAAGCCCATAATGTCTTGCGCCTTGTGGTGCTCCCACTCCATGAAGGTCTGATTGACAGCCTCGACATCGAAGCCGGGATAGTCGGTCTGCTCCATCAGCTCCCTGGTGTAGTCGCCCTGGAACCAGATCATCTGCTCGGCGTCTTCAAGCGTTTCCTCGCGTGCCCGCCATTTCCGGCCGTGCTCGGCCATGGCTTCGGCCGAGGGCAGATTGATGCGGCCCATGATGACGTCGCGGGCGAACCAGGCCTGCGCGTCGAACATGTTGAAGGTGTAGAACTGGTCCTGCATGCCGATATAGGACAGCTTCGGGTTTTTCTCCCAGACGACGCCCTCGTAGAGCCCGTCCGGCCACATGCGGTTGGCGGTCTTCAGCTTCAAATCCTCGGTGAGGAACGGGAAGGAATGGAGGTAGCCGGTGCACAGGATGATGGCGTCGACGTCTTTGGTGCTGCCGTCCTTGAAATGCGCCGTCTTGCCGACGACCTTCTGCAGAAGCGGCACTTCCTTCCAGTTCTCCGGCCATTTGAAGCCCATCGGCTTCGAGCGGTAGCTGGAGGTGATCGATCTGGCGCCGTATTTGTAGCATTGCGAGCCGATGTCCTCGGCTGAATAGGAGCGGCCGATTATCAAAATGTCCTTGCCCTTGAATTCCATGGCGTCGCGGAAATCGTGGCTGTGCAGGATACGGCCGTTGAAGGTCGAAAAGCCCTCGAAATAGGGAACGTTGGGCACGGAGAAATGGCCCGAGGCGACGACGACATGGTCGAACTCTTCCGAGTAGGTGACGTCGCCGGTGCGGTCATGCGCGGTGACGGTGAATTTTTTTGTCGTTTCGGAGAAGGTGACCATGCGCACCGGGCTGTTGAAGCGCACCCATTGGCGAACGCCGGATTTTTCGACGCGGCCCTTGATGTAGTCCCACAGCACGGCGCGCGGCGGATAGGAGCCGATCGGCCGGCCGAAATGCTCCTCGAAGGTGTAGTCGGCGAATTCGAGGCATTCCTTCGGGCCGTTCGACCAGAGGTAACGGTACATCGAGCCGTGCACCGGGTCGCCGTGCTCGTCGAGGCCGGTGCGCCAGGTGTAGTTCCACAGGCCGCCCCAGTCGGACTGCTTTTCGAAGCAGACGATCTCGGGAATGTCGGCGCCCTTGTCGGCAGCCGACTTGAAGGCCCTGAGCTGAGCCATGCCGGACGGCCCGGCTCCGATGACGGCAACACGATCTTTCATTGCGGGCCTCCCGATCTCATTTCCCTAACGAAACAAATTTCACTGACAGGACAGTAATTGCCCCTTCGATGCTGTCAACAGGGCTTGTCGCGAAACCGCGTTTCGCCCAGCTGGATTTCCAAGCGACGCAGTAGCTCGGGCGAAATCCAGACATTGCGCAATTCGACACGGGTGGCTTGCCGTGGCAGTTGCGCTTCTGTATCGGCACCGAATATGTTCACCGTGAGTGAAATGAATCGGCAAGGTCCGGGGTGGCAACATGGCGAAAAAAGCATCCAGTCTAAAGCCCGCTGCGGCCGTCGTCGCCGCCAAGGCCAAGCCGTCGGTCGCTGCAATCGATCCGCGCAAGATACGCGCGCCGCTCACCCAGAACCCGCACGCCATTCGCGACACCCGCGAAAAAGTCCTGGAGGTCGCGATCGGCCGCGAGGTGCGGGCCTTCCGCAAGAAGCTCGGCATCACCGTCGCCGATCTGGCTGCCGCCACCGACATTTCGCTTGGCATGCTGTCGAAGATCGAGAACGGCATCACCTCGCCATCGCTGACCACGTTGCAGGCGCTGTCGCGGGCGCTCGGCGTTCCCGTCACCGCCTTCTTCCGCCGCTTCGAGGAAGAGCGCAGTGCCGTCTTCGTCAAGGCCGGCGAAGGCCTCGACGTCGAACGCCGCGGCACGCGCGCCGGCCACCAGTACAATCTGCTCGGCCATATCGGCTCCAACACCAGCGGCGTCGTCGTCGAACCCTATCTGATCACGCTGACCGAGGATTCCGACGTGTTCCCGACCTTCCAGCATGAAGGCATGGAATTCCTCTATATGCTCGAGGGCGAGGTGGTTTACCGGCACGGCAGCAATCTCTACCCGATGAGGCCTGGCGACAGCCTGTTCTTCGACGCCGATGCGCCGCACGGACCGGAAGTGCTGAGCGTCCTGCCGATGCGGTATTTGTCGATCATCTGTTATCCGCAGAGCAGCGCGGGGTGAGCCGGAGATGAGGGCGCGCAAGCAATCCTGGATCGCTGCACTCCACGGCCACGGTAACGGCATGGATCCTAGGGTCTCCGCTACGTCGCTTCGCTCCTGCTTCGCCCTAGGATGACGAAGGCGTGGGGTCCAAGGCTAATCGCGGATGTCGGACATTGGCAGTTGCATCGCGGCTTAGAGGGTGGTGGCCGACGGCAATTCGCAAGTTTCGAGGTTAGCTGAAGCGTCCCTCACTTCGTCATCCTAGGGCGGAGCAGGAGCGAAGCGACGTAGCGGAGACCCTAGGATCCATGCCGTAACCTCCACGCGCTGCTACGTTGAACTGCAGGGCAAGCTCGTCCTCGATTGGTCGCAAGGGGGCTAAAGGCCGGCGCTCTACGGCGCCCCCCTCTGCCCTGCCGGGCATCTCCCCCCTGTTTGGACCGGAGACATCGCGAACAGGTGTGCGAGGACATCGCGAACAGTTTGGCGCGCTTTGCGCCGGGAGGTTCGGGATGCCATTCGAGGACACGAGCGC